>JANXTB010000415.1 GCA_025356415.1 Hyphomicrobiales bacterium | reverse complement strand
TGGCCTGCAGCTTGGTCAGGACGTCGGCTCGTTGCGCCTTCACGGTGCGCTCCGCAATCCCCAGATCATCGGCGATCTGCTTGTTCAACTTGCCTGCAACGATGCGCTTGAAAACTTCCTTCTCGCGTGGCGAGAGGGTCGCAAAGCGCGCCAGCAGTGCGTTCTCTTCCAGGCGCTCGTTTCGCTGCACAAGATCGCGCGTCAGCGCGCGTTCTATGGCTTCAAGCAGAACCTCGCTTTCAACCGGTTTGAGCAGAAAGTCGACAGCGCCTGCCTTCATGGCGCGGATGACCGCCGAAATGTCTGCATGGGCCGTGAGAAAGATGATGGGCAGCTGATAGTCCGCTCGCTGAAGCGCGCTCTGGAGATCGAGACCGGAAGGACCGGGCATGTTCAAATCAAGCAGGATGCAGCCGTGCTGCGTCGGGAGCGGATTCAGCAGGAAGTCGCCCGCAGAAATATAGGCCCGCGTTTCAAAGCCCGCCGCGCAAAGCAGTCGAACCAGAGACTTCCGGACGGATTCATCATCTTCGAGAACATGAATCAACGGTTTCATCCCGCAGTCCTTTCCTTTGGCGCCTTGTGCTCCAGCCGCGGCAGGTCGATGTGAAACACGGCGCCGTGCGGCTGCAGGTTCTGCACGCCGATCTTGCCGCCATGCGCCTCGATAATCGTCCGGACGATGGACAGCCCGAGCCCAATTCCTTCAGCCTTGGTCGTAAAAAACGAGTCGAAAACACGCGTTACGTTTTCTGGTGGAATTCCGACGCCTCTGTCCTGCACCTTGACGGTGATCGTCCTGTCCGACAGGACCAGACCCACATGGATCTGTCGTCGCACAGGCGCAACCTCCATCACCGAGTCCAGCGCATTCAGGACGAGATTGATCAGCACCTGCTGGATCTGAACGCGATCTCCCTTGATGTCGGCGGGCGCCTGCGCAAGGCTCACCGTCAACGCCACATTGCGTCTCAGCGCTTCGGCCCTAAGGATGTCGGCGACCTCGCTCAACACTTCGTTCAGATCGATCACAGCATGATCGACCTCGTGCTTTTGCAGCAAGGCGCGCAGTCGTCGCATGACCTGGCTGGCGCGGATGTCGTCGCGCTGGATGTCCTGCAGAATATCCCGCAGCGCATTGGTGTCATGTGCGCCAGATTGAAGCATCAGTTCGCCGGCCGCGGCGTTCGACAGGATGGCGCCGAGCGGCTGGCTGATTTCATGCGTAATGGAGCCCGTCAATTCGCCCGCAATGGCGAGGCGCGAGGCATGCGCCAATTCAAATCTGTTTTTCTGGAGGGCGGCTTCTGTACGGTGTCGGCGATGCCGCTCGAGCAGCAGAAGTGAAATCAGCGCCGCCTGAAAAGCCACGATCGTGAAGGCGATCAGCACCTCCCGGTAATGTTCCTCCCAATATCCGGGCTGCCGGAAATGTTCGATGGTGTCGGCGGGGAGCGCCGAAGGATCGATATCCCAGCGCGCAAGTTGGCGCCAATCGACGTGCAACTGCGTCGGCATGAAAGGCGGCAGATCAAGCTCTTGCGCATTGGCCCGCGCAAATACGCGCGCGACGATTTTGGCGCCGTGATTTCCCACATCGTGAAAGCTTGCCATGCGGCCGCCGACGACGCCGGTTCCGAGAAATGTGTCGAAGGGGACGTAAATCGGCGCGTTGGCGGCTCGCGCCATCAGGTCGATGGTTTCCTTCGGAAAGGAGTCGCGCCCCTCGCCGTCGCGAAAGTATCCGGGCGTGAAGACGAGCGCCCGCTCGTCAAGTTCGGACAGGCGCTGCAGCACGGCTTTGGTGGGCAAGCCGGCGAGGAATTGCAGTTTCGTTTTCTCGACAAAGCGTTCCAGATCCTTGCGCAGCTGCTGCTCGAAACTGCGATCGATCGGCGAGGATCCGGTGATGACAAGCACCTGCTCGACCTTCGGGTGAAGGCGCAAGGCGTCTTCGATCGTGTTTTCCGCATCGATCTTGATCGGCACGCCGACGGCGCGATTATCCCAGCGCGGGTCGAGCTGGGATGTCAGGACACCGATATGCACCAGAGGCGCAGCCGGGAACATCTCGCCCTGGTTCTCATGCAGAAAGCGCAGCGCATCGCCGCCCGCCGCCACCAGAACGTCCGGCGGGCGCTCGGCATATTTGCGCTTCACGTAGGCCTTGAGATTGGCGACATGATCGGGGCCCGAGAAGCGCGGGAAATCGAGAAACTCCGTGCTGATTTCCGTGTTCGGAGCAGCAGACAGCAGGGTCTCGCGAAAACTTTGTTCAGTTGCGATGTTGGCGGGAAGCAGGCGCGCGTTGCTGAAAAGAACCAGGACGTGATGGCCGGTTTCAGCAAACGCCGCGAGCGGCATGAAGAGCGCCAACGCCAGCACTCCCGCAGCGGCAGCTTGCGCAGGCGAACGTTGAATGGCGCCAAAGACTCTTTTCAAGACAGGTCGCCCGGCTGAAATATAGATAGCTCAAGCTTAGTCCTGTTTTTGAAATAATGAAAGATTATCAAAGGCTTAAGCTTTGCTATCGGGTCGAATGTCTTGAATGGATTGTGACGCATGACGACGCCGCGGCTTCAGGCGCGGCGTCGATTGTTTGTGCGTCAGGCCTTCTTGGCTGCGTCCGCGAGCAGCTTCGTGTAAATCACGGCGCCGATGATCGCGCCGACGATAGGCGCCGCCCAGAACAGCCACAATTGTTCCAGCGCCCAGCCGCCAACAAACAGGGCTTGCCCCGTCGAGCGCGCCGGGTTCACCGACGTGTTGGTGATCGGAATGGAAATCAGATGGATCAGTGTGAGCCCAAGTCCGATGGGCAGCGGGGCGAAGCCCGGCGCGACGCCGACATCCGTCGAGCCGAGGATAATGATCAGGAAAAAGGCGGTCAGCACGACTTCCGCAACAAGGCCGGCGGCCATGGAATATTTGCCCGGCGAATGTTCGCCATAGCCGTTCGCCGCGAAGCCGCCCGCGAGCGAGAAGCCGTCCTTGCCGGATGCGATCATGTAAAGAACGGCCGCAGCCGCGATGGCGCCGGCCACTTGCGCGATGATGTAGGGGATGAGATCGCGCGAGGGGAAACGTCCGCCGACCATAAGTCCGACGGAAACCGCCGGGTTGAAATGCCCACCCGAAATGGGTCCGACCGCGTAGGCCATCGTCAGCACGGTGAGGCCGAATGCGATGGACACGCCTGTCAGGCCGATGCCGAAGCCGGGGAACGCCGCTGCAAGAACCGCGCTGCCGCATCCGCCAAAAACGAGCAGGAACGTTCCCAGAAATTCCGCTGTCAATTTTCTCTGCATGTTTCTTTCCGATCGTTGAAGGGTGTTCGATTGCGCGCCCCGCATCTATTCACGGACGGGCGCCTGAGGCGGCTGGCGGACGCAGTCTGCGCAGGCTCCACTGGCGCAGGGACTTTCAGGGCGTGCGGAGCAAAGCTTCTGTCATCAAGTTCAAAGCATCTCATGAAATCAGTCAGATCGAAGTTTGTTATGATTTTTGTGCCCGCTGATTAGCTTTGATCTTTCGGCGGGCGAACGTCCCTCAACGGGCTTCGGAGTGTCAAGGCGGGCAGGGGCGCCTCTTGGGGCAAGCCGCTATGCCTCTTGGTGCAAGAGCTTGAATGTGTTGAATTTCTGAACCCAGGTGCAAGCTAAATCAGATGTTCATCACGCCTGGCGAGATGTTCACCCCAGAACGGGGTGGCGCGCGCGTGAGATTGAAAATTATGTCTGGAGGTTCAGGCGTCGCGAGCGAAGCGATTCTACTTTGCGTTGTTATACTTAGCATGTGTGGAGGTCATGGCGGCCGGTCTCGCGTCAACTAGCGGCGCTCAACTTTCTTCCAAGATCGCTTGCTCGCCGAGACATAACTCACTAGTAAGCTGTCTGACTAAGCAGGCGTAGACGGTGCGGCTGCTCATGTTTTTCATTTTCACCTTACGAAAGAAAACTCAATGTCCTTGTCCACCCGCGAGCTCGACCGGCTTCGTCAGATTATCAAAATTGCCGAGCAGCTGATTGCGAAGGCCGAAGTCGTCAACGGTTCCGCCAAGAAGGAAGGCGCAAAGTCGTCTGCCGCTCCCAAGGCGAAGCGCTCGCGCCGCAGCGGCAAGGAGCTTGTCGCGTTCCGGAAGATGCTCAAGGCCGAACGCAAGCGTGGCGTCGCGGTCGCGGAACTCGCGAAAAACCACGGCATTTCATCGGCCTATATTTATCAACTCTGATTGCCGGCCGGGACATTCAGCGATCCCGCAGACCTCAAGGCCAAACCCAGGCTTTTGTAAAACGAAGCGTGAAGGCGACTTTGTCGCCCTCACGCGCGTTGATGCAATAGTTGCAGGCGAGGGAGGTTGGCATGCTGCTCCGGATTATCCACGGCGAGCTCAAGCCGGGAACATGGGACGCCTATGAAAAGGCCTATATCGAGGCCATGCATGGCATCGCGGTCGATGGTTTGCACGGGCGGTATCTGGCCCGCGATCTCGACAATCCCGATGCCGGATACAGCGTCAGCATCTGGGAAGACGAGGCCAGCATGCGCGCTTATGAGAACAGCGCATTGCTGAAAGACAAGATACTGCCAAAGCTGACGCCGTTTTTTGCCGGTCACTATGAGACACACCGGTCAGAAATCCGGCACGAAGAGCCCCGCGATATTTACGATCAGGTTTGGCCCGGCGCGGATTCCTGATTGCCTACCGCGCGCCTGCTGGCGGGTTCAGAAGGCTTGCGGCTTTTTGCACGATAGGCGCCGGAGCGGAATAGGCTTTGGCCAGAAGCTCGTCGATCTGCTCGCCGGTGAGCGGATCGACCTCCAGTTGCGCCTGCCTGGCTTCCGAAAGAAAAGCCCCGTCCAGCATCGTCTTGTCGAAAGCGCGGCGCAGCGCAACGATCCGCTCCTTCGGCACGCCCGGAGGCGCCGCAATCGGGCGGCCCATTTCCTGACGCATGAGGATGAGCTCGAGCGTTTTACGATCGTCGCCTTGCACGAATTCCAGAGCGCTCGGCACATCGGGCAGGTCGGGCAATTTCTCCATCGCCATTTGCACGAGCACCGTCACTTTCTTCTCGGTGATCCAGCTCGCACGCGACGCCTTGATGGTCGACCAGGCGAGGCCGCAGGATCCATCGACCTCGCGGTTCTCGATGGCGATGGCGTCTCCCTGTCCGGGTTCATAGCCGGCGATCACCTTGATCTTGGTGCCGAGCAGGCTGTTGAGAATTTTCGGAACAATGACCGTGTTGGACGTGGCGCCGGCTCCGGCGGCGGTGAATTCCATTTTCTGCGCCTGCGCGATGGTCTTGATCGGATGCTCGTGCCAGATCACGCAGACATTCTGCAATTTGCCTATGGAGCCGATCCAGTTGAATTGCCGTCCGTCGAATTTCGCAGACGTGTTTCCAAATAGCGGATCCATCGCGACGCCATTGGTGTGCGCGGCCAGCGTCAGCCCGTCATGGTCCGATTGATTGAAGAGCATATTTGCCGCCGCCATGCCTCCCGCGGCCGGCAAGTTTTTCGTGACGATGGACGGGGCGCCGGGAATATATTTGGCGAAATGGCGCGCCAGCACGCGCGCATAAGCGTCATAGCCGCCACCGGCGCCGCTCCCAACGAGAAGCGTGATCTGCTTGCCTTTGTAAAAATCTTCGACGCTCTGCGCTTGCACGCTCTGGCTTGCGAGCAATGCGAGGATCAGGAGCGGCGCGAAGGAAGTTCGGCCTTGCATGAATTTGGTCCTCCGCGTGCGATGTCTCATCAGCACGCTCCTTCAGGGCGCGGTCTTGATGTCGAAAAGCCGGCCCAGTCGGGGCAGGCGGTCGGTGATGCCTATTTTCCTCAAAGCGCACCAGAAGGCCGCCTGATTGCTCGTGATCACCGGTCGTTGCAGCTTATCTTCAAGCTCTTCGATGATTTCGGTCGAGCGAATGTTGGCGCAACTGATGAAATACAGATCGGCGTCGTCGCGGCGCATCGCCAGAGCTTCGTCCAGCCATAATTGCGGTGGCGCGCTGCAATATTCGGCGCTGTTGGCGAGCCCGACGGCCTTGTCGGCCAGCAGGTTGAGGCCCGCTTCGCGCAGGAAACGCAGCTTCTCGTCATGCTCATCCTGTCGCGTTTCCGAGATGAAGACGATCCTGTTCGCACGAAAAGCTTGCATGGCGCTCATGACGGAAGAGGCGGCGCTCAGCGTCGGCTTTCCGCAGACTTTCTGCATCGCTTGCAGAACCTCACGTTCCTTTTCCATGCCGCCCGACATGGAGGTGCCGGTGCATTGCAGCGTGATGACATCGCAGCCGGAATCAGCGAGCAGCGATGTGGCGTTCTCGATGGTCGGAAGCAGCTGGTCGAGTGGGCGCTTGTGTTTGTTGGTCATCGCGAGCCGCGTGACGTGCGGCGTGATGTCGGCCGGCAGAAAGCGCCACGCATGTTCCTCGACGATGCGATTGGACGAGGGAATGATGAAACCAAGCCGGGCGCGGGGCAAGACAGCTTTGTAGGATGCAAGCGGGCTGTCGTGGGTTTCTGGATGTGCGGCCACGATGTCCCCCCTTGATGCGCCCGTGTTGTTCCGGGCCGTCTTTATCGATGATGATGCGGCGAGAGCTCCGCCTGCTGCAAGGCAATTCTTTGCTGCAGCGCAGTGCAGCCGCGCCCGATTGACTTGGCCTTCGGACGCGCCGCATTATTCGGGCAAAGCATGGGTCGGCGACAAGACTCAAAAAACTCGGGGGAGGACATGACAGGCAAGGAAAAGTTTCCCGACTGGGATCGAAACCCGCGCCCGCCTGTCCCTTTACCGCCGCCCAAGAGCTGCGATTGTCAGGTCCATGTCTATGAGGACCAGGCCCGTTATCCGGTGCGCT
Organism: Hyphomicrobiales bacterium; assembly: GCA_025356415.1. Classification (GTDB taxonomy): domain Bacteria; phylum Pseudomonadota; class Alphaproteobacteria; order Rhizobiales; family Beijerinckiaceae; genus Terripilifer. The sequence continues at coordinate 4,758 of JANXTB010000415.1, read as the reverse complement.
GGAACATCCAGCACGGAATCCCCGACGGAAGCTTTGCGGATGCGCAACGGGTTCTCAAAGTGCTCGGTTTCGAGCGCATGGTGCTTGTCCATCCGAGCGTCTACGACACCGATTATTCGATGCTGAAGGACATTCTGCGCGGCTTGCCGGATCGGTCTAATTATCGGGGCGTGGTCGTCGTCAAGGATAGCGTCGTCGACAGCGAATTGCAGGAGCTTGCCGACCTCGGGGTGTGCGGCGTGCGCTTTCATATTTCCGCGCGCTATGAATCCTATCCCAAGGACGCCTTCCTGCGCACCGTGGCGCGCGCGAAGGCCTTGGGCTGGCATGTGCGGCTTCACATGGATGGTCCCGACCTTCTCGAATATGCCGACGTGCTTGAAAGTCTGGAAGACATTCCCGTCGTGATCGATCACATGGGCCGGCTGGATTTCTCGAAAGGTCTAGACCAACCGGCGATGAGATGGATTCTCTCCATGCTCCGCCGGGATAATTGGTGGATGATGGTCTCGAATGGCAACCGCGTTTCGGCGATGGACGCGGGTTGGGACGATGCCGTGCCGTTCGGCCGCGCCTACATTGAGGCCGCGCCCGATCGCATCATCTGGGCGACGGACTGGCCGCATGTGCGCTGGCGCAAGGCGCGCATGATGAACGACGCGGAGGAGGTGGAGCTCCTCTATCGCTACGTCGATCACGACCGCGCCCTCATCCAAAAAATACTCGTCGACAATCCTGCGCGGCTGCACGGATTCGTCTGAAGCCAGCGGCCAAGGAGGTGGTGATGTTGCATGCCGCGCGCCTCGCTCTTCTCGTCTCCGCACTGCTGACGGGTGGCGCTGTCCACGCCGAGGAAAAGCCGATCTCGATATACATCGGGTCGGGCCCGGGCGGCGGTTACGATCTCTATGGCCGTCTCGTTGCGCGCCACATCGGCCGCCACATAGCGGGCGCGCCAGCGGTGATGCCGCAGAACATGCCGGGCGCCGGCAGCATCACGATGGCGAATTTCATTTACAACGTGGCGCCAAAAGACGGCACGGCGCTCGGCATCGGCTCGCCGTCCCTGTCGCTGCTGGAAGCGTTGAACACGCCGGGCCTGCGGTTCGAGACTGCGAAATTGAACTGGATCGGCCGCATGGCGTCGATCACCAATGTCACGCTGAGCTGGCACAAAAGCGCGGTGAAGACGCTCGACGACGCGCTGGCGCGCAAGATGGTGATCGGCGCCATCTCGCCCAATTCACCCCTCACGCAATTGCCGAAGGCGCTGAACAGCGTTTTGCGCACGCAATTCGAAATCGTGCCCGGCTATGCGGATTCGAACGCCACGCTTCTCGCCATGGAGCGCGGCGAGGTCGACGGATCCACCGTGTCATGGGACATGCTGCGCAACCAGAAAGCGGAATGGCTGCGCGACGGCAAGGTCAACTTGCTCGTGCAATATACGCTGGAACGCGCGCGCGATCTGCCTGATGTGCCCACCGCCGTCGAGGCCGCGCGCACGCCTGAGGAGCGCCAGGTCATCTCTATTTATGTGAGCGGCGCAGATGTCGGGTACGCGCTCTTTGCGCCGCCCGGCGTCGCTGCAGAGCGCGTGGGTGCGCTGCGCAAGGCTTTTTCCGACATGCTCACGGACGAAAAGCTTCTCACCGAAGTCGCTAAACTGGGCATCGCTTTCGATCCGGCACCAGGCGAGAAATTGCAAGATATTCTCATCGCTGAAGCAAAAACCTATCCGGAGGTTCGTGACCGGCTGAAATGGCTCAACGCAGGAGCGGAGACAGGACGATGAACGTGCACGAGAACGCGAAACTCAAACAGCGGTCCATGAGCCCTGAAGAACGGCAGGCGCGCATCGATCTCGCCGCATGCTACAGGCTCATCGCGCTCAACGGCATGGACGACATGCACGCCACGCACATATCCGCGCGCGTACCCGGCGAGGGGCATCATTTCCTCATCAATCCCTACGGTCTTTTGTTCTCGCAGGTCACCGCGTCCAATCTTGTGAAGATAGACACGGAGGGAAATACCCTGGAGGACACGCACCACAAAGTGAATCGCGCCGGGTTTGTCATTCACTCAGCCGTGCATGCCGCGCGTGAGGATGCGATGTGCGTCATCCACACGCATACGGTGGCGGGCATTGCGATCGCCTGCCTCGAAGAGGGGCTGTGGCCGCTGTCGCAGAAGTCGATGCGTTTCTACAATCGCATCGCCTACCATGATTATGAGGGCAAGGCGGATGATCTCGACGAACGCGCGCGGCTTGTGCGCGATCTGGGTTCGCACAATGCGATGATCCTGCGCAATCACGGGCTGCTCGTCGCCGGGCAGACTGTCGGGCGCGCCTACAAGACGATGGTCAATCTGGAGAAGAGCTGCAAGATCCAGCTCGCCGTGATGTCGAGCGGCGGCAAGCCCATCAAGCTATCCGAAAACGTCATGGAGCATGCCGCAAAGCAATTCGATCGCGACGACGCGCCCGGCGAGAAGCGACCGGACGGCTGGCCGTCGCTGCTCGCGCATCTCGACCAGGTCGATCCGGGGTATCTGGACGTGTGAGCAAGGCTACGCCGAAGCCCGTTGAGGCTTTCCGGCGCCTGACGTCACGCTAGCCAAGGTCGGTCGGGGCGCCTGGCGTTTCGGGCTCATCGTGCCCGGTGATGTCGCGCACTTTTTCTTGATCGTGGATCACGACATTCAGGCGCGGATAGGCAGCCTGAATCTTGTCGGCTTCAGCTTGCGCGCTGCTCGGATCTCCAAAGGAGGACTTGCGCTGCCCATCGATCACCAGAATGTACCGGCTATAGCGTAGAAAGGTGCGGGAGCCCTTGCGTGCCTGTCCATCTTCAGCCTGCATAACGCTCTCCTTGAAATTCTGAGAGCGATCTATGCCGCAGCGGCTGGCAAATCGCAAATCGCCGTGCAGCTGGAGCGTCCGCAAAGCGGTTGCCGCCATCTCCGAACCCGTCCATGGTGACACAAGGCGACGCAATCCAGGGAGGCGAAAATGGCCAAGGGCCAAATCAAGGGCAACAAGGAAGCCAAGAAACCGAAGGCCGACAAGGAAAAGGGCGCCGGTTCCTCCTACAAGCAAGCGCAGGGCAGCACCCTGAGCGCGACGACCGAGACCTTCAAAAAGAAGAAATAATCGGTCGCTCGAGGCGCAACAAATACGAATGCCGGATCACACTCGATGGTCCGGCAGGATTTGTGGGGATCGTACGCTTTCTTGAAGAGCGCGGTCCTGTGTTCAAAAGGCTAAGCTATGAGTTTCCTGTCTTGGCTGGGTGTCGGAGCGCCTGCGCAGCGGCCATCCAGTTTGATCTTTCTGAATCAGACGCGCTCCTACAGCGAAACAAAGCATTGCGTCAGCTTTTGGGGTTTTGACGGTTCATTCGAAATCGCCTTCGATCTCACGGAGGGCGAGCTTAATCGGTTGAGTCCGCATGAAGGCGATGAGATCTCGATCTTGCGCGCCTTCGATCAGCACCGTCGGGAGATCGAGCGGATGGCCGGGGCGGCGCACAAGAATTCTCGCCAGAGACACCACCGGCTTTCGTAAAACTAGCGCGATGCATCTGCAGCCCGTGCGAGTGCGACTTCGCGCACGTTTCAAATCGCCCGACGATCAGGGCTTCGAGCAGCTGTTCACGCCCAGGATGCTGTAAGCGGGGCATGTGCTGAAGATCGCCGTCAGCAACGGGATCACGCCAATCCATCCGACCCAATTCCAGCCGGTGCTCGGGAAACCGATCGGAATCGCGTAAGCGATTAAGGTGAGGCCGACGATGATGCGCAGGAGTCTGTCCAGCGAGCCGACATTTTTCGTCATTTTGCAGTTCCTTCAAAATCGGAGCCCAAAATAAGCCGGGCGGCGAACCAGGTGGCTGGTATAGACAGGAAGACGGCGATGCCGACGGAATACGGAATGAGCGTCACGGGCTGCGACGACCACGCCAGAGCAATCAGGATGACCATCAGGCCGACCCCGGCCAGGACGGTCGCGGTCAGTGCGAACAGGGCCAATGCGAGTCGAAGCATGACGTGTTTCCTCTCCTCAGGCCTTGAACGTAGCGGCTTCTATTTTGGCGGGACATGATCTGGATCATGTCTTGTCCCGCGCGCGGCGCCCGCCTTTAAAATGAGAGGCCAATTCGTGAACGCCATTGTAGACATCAAACTCGACGACCGCCTTGCGCGCGCCAATGCGCTGCGCCTTGCTGCGGCGCAGGCCTTGGCGAGTTCCAGTTCCGTCGTGATCATGACGACGGGCGCCATCGTCGGGTCGATGCTCGCGCCGAGCCCCGTCTACGCCACCGCGCCTGTTTCAGTTTATGTGGTGGGGACGGCTGCGAGCGCCTTGCCGGTCGGCTATATTGCGCGGCGCTATGGCCGCAAGGCGACGTTCTATCTGGGCTCCGGCGCCGGCGTTCTCGTCAGCATCCTGGCGTCGAGCGCTATTTACATAGGGTCGTTTGCGCTCTTCTGCGTCGCGACATTCATCGGCGGTTTCTTCCAGGCCGTCGCCCAGAGTTTTCGTTTTGCCGCGACTGACACGGCGAGCCCTGCGTTCCGGCCCAAGGCCATTTCTTGGGTGATGGTGGGCGGCGTTTTCGCCGGCGTGCTCGGACCGCAGCTCGTCAACGCCACCATGAATCTCTGGCAGCCCTATCTGTTCATGATGAGCTTCGCGGCGCAGGGCGTGGTGGCGCTGATCTGCATGGCGGTGCTTTCGGGAACAAGTCTGCC
>JANXTB010000385.1 GCA_025356415.1 Hyphomicrobiales bacterium | reverse complement strand
CTTGAAGCCGGTGTCCTTACGCCCGACGCGCTGACCCTGCACGAGCCCGCAGCGCGGCCCGGCTTCCGACAGGCGCGCAAGGAACGCCGGCATGAAGGACGGATCGTTCTGGCCGTCGCCATCCAGCGTGATGATGACGGCAGCTCGCGCCGCACGCACGCCGGTGCGCACCGCCGCCGACTGCCCGCAGGATTGCGCATGCTGCATTTCGCGAAGCCAGGGACGCGTGGCCGACAGGCGCGCCAGCTCAGCTGCAGTGCCATCGGTCGAACCGTCATTGACATAGACGATTTCGAACGGGCCGGAGGGCGCCAGCGCGCGTTCGATTTCGGTGACGAGCGGCTCGATATTGCCGGCCTCGTTGCGCACCGGGACCACGACGGACACGACGGGCGAAACGTTCATTTCGGACTCCAGAAAGTTGCGGCGCGCCGCAGCGCAGGCCAGACAAGACCGGCGCCGCGCAACTCGATGCCGGCGGCGCGCAGGCGAAACACGATGCCGCGCGCAGCAAAAGCGCGGCGCAGGAACACCACGGTCGCGATGCCGACCGCCATGCCGGCGATGACGTCGGACGTATAATGCGCGCCAGTGACGACGCGCGAAATGCCGATCAGGATGGCGATTCCGATCAGCGCCTTGGCGGCGCGCGGCGCCATGAAGGCGAGCGCGGTTGCGGTGGCGAAAGCCGTCACGGCGTGGCCGGAGGGGAAACTCAGCACTGAGGATTTGACCGAGAAGAGATCGAAGTGGAAGGGCCCGACGACGTCGTAGAGACGCGGACGCGCGCGCCCGAACGTCATCTTCACGGCCAGCGACAGCAGGCCCGACACGGCGTTCACGGCGATCAGGAAAAACGCGCGGCCCGCCAACACGCCAAGCGCAGCGTCGGTTCGCGCGCCAAGGCCGCGCCACCGCGCCAGCAAGGCGCCGAGCATGATCAATATGGACAGCGCGAAAATCCAGCCGGATTCGCCAAGCTTGGTGATCTGCAGGAAGACCGTCTTCACCGCCGGCGCCACGTTGCGCATGGCGAGCGTGATCGCCTCGTCGCCAAATACGGCCGTCGTCACGATCGCGGCGCACACCAGCAGCGCGATCATCGCCTCGAAGCGGCGGCCCTCGATCGTGCTCCGGCGCTCGGCGATTTTCCAGCGCGCGAGAAAATCGCGGGATGCGTGACTGAGCGGCGCGAGATGGGCGATCATGGCGTGGGTTTCCGCGCATAGACGCCGATGTCGAGCTTGCGTCCGCCATTCAGATTGACGCCCGCCACGCGCTCATAAAGCGTGATCTGCGATGTCGGCGCGAGCGCGCTCTTGAAGGCGCCCTCTTCGCGCGCGTCCACGAAGGCGACACGGCACGGCTGCTCTTCGATAAATTTCGCAGCCTGCGCGCCATCGATCATGCGCAGGTTCGTGCCGGTGAGGAACACGAGGCTCGGCTCATTATAGCCGCCGGATGTCGCAGCCTCGAGTTGCTTGCATTCGGGCAAGAGCTTCACAAGGCGCTGGCTTGCATCGGCCAGACGCGGCGACATGCGCCAGGGCTCGAAGGGGCCGCTCGTCATGATGCCGCTGAACACGAAAACATAGGTGCAAAACGCCAGCGCGGCGGCGCCCAGCACGGATTGATCGATCGGCTCGCGGCCGATGTCGCGCAGCAGATGAAACGCCAGCCAGAGCAGGAATGGCGCAACGGCGTAAGCCGCCGTACCGGGCGCGCGCCCGGTGTAAAAACTCAGGCCCATGCCGACCGCAAACAGAACGAGCGCACGGCCGGGAATGAGACGCAACAGGACCCTGCCCCATTTGCGGGAAAGACTGAGTTCGCCGCGCTCGATTGCGATGGCGATCAGGATTGCAATCGCCGGATAGGCCGGCAGCACGTAATGCGGCAGCTTCGTCGGGATCGCTTCGAACAGCAGCCAGAACGGCACGATCCACGCCAGGAGAAAAGCCACCGCGGGCTCGCGCCGCGCACGCCATGCGAAGGGCGCGGTGAGCGCTGCGAGCGGCGCCATCGGCCAGGCGGTCGCCCAGAAGGCGACGAAGTAAGTCAGCGGCGGCGCGCCGTGCGATTCCTGCCCGGTGCTCACCTTGCCGAGCATGTCATTGCCGACGGCCTCGGTGAGGAACGCGCCCTTGGTCGCCACCATGATGAGAACAAACCACGGCACGACAATCAACAGGGCCCAGACCACCCCGGGCAAGGGTCTCGACGCGGAAAGCCAGCGCGCGCCGCGATCCTTCACGGCCAGCACGAGCGCCGTGAACACGGGAAGCATCGGCGTGATCGGGCCTTTGACGAGCAGTCCGACGCCGATGGCGGTCCAGAAGATGAATGGCAGCCGCCAGCCGCGCTGTTCTTTCGGCCCCAGATAAAAACGCGCCAGCGCCCCCATGGCGGCCATGACGGTGGCGAGCACGACGGCGTCGGTCTTGGCGAGCCGCGCCTCGACGCCGAGAAGAATTGTCGAGCCCAGAAGCAAGGCGGCCAGAAAGGCGTTGCGGCGCGTGACGAAGACGAGCGCCGTCCAATAAGTCAGCAGGACGGCGGACACGGCGCCCAGCAGCGAGACAAGCCGATAGGTCCAGATCGTCGTGCGCGCTTCCGGCAGGCCGAGCGCCTCCGCCGCGCCAACGACCGCGGCCTGCATCCAGTAGATGCCGACCGGCTTCTTGTTGCGGGCCTCATCCTGGAAGCGGATGGCGACGTAATCGCCGGTCTCGATCATCTGCTTGGTCGCCTGCGCGAAACGCGGCTCGTCGCGGTCCATCGGCTGCAAGCTGAAGAAGCCCGGCAGGAACAGGGCGAGCGACAGCACGGCGAGCCAAAGCCCCGCGCGCCGGTGCGAGGCGAGCGTGCGGTCGAGAGCGGCAGCGGCCGGCTCTATGATGCGGGCTATGGTCATCAGGCCTGTCTAGCCTCGTCCGGGCTTCTTGCCCGCGTGCGGTCCCGCCTGAGTCGGGACGTGAAAGAGCGCGAACAGGCTTTTAGGCCGCGACGGGGCCAGCGGCAAGGCCGAGGGTGCGGCTCGGCCCGGGTATCCGGCGATCATTCAGACGATCATGCGCGGCCAGAGGTCGCGCTCTTTCAGGAATTCGATCATCGCCTCGTCGAAGGCGGCGGGGTCCTCGATGCAGCAGGCGTGCCCGGTTCCCGGCAGCACCACGTGCTTGGCGCCGGGAATATGCTCAGCGGTCTCGCGCCCGCGCGCCAGCGAATTGTCATGCTCGCCGTTGATCACCAGCACCGGCATCTCAAGGCCCGGCAGCCGAGCCAGCATGTTCTCCGAGCCCCGCGCCTCGAAGATGCGGGCGATGGACTGTCCGTCGAGCAGATGCGCATCGTCCATGAACATGTCCATCACCCAGCGGCCCGCACGCGTTTCTGTGAAGCCGGGCGCGAAGAGCTCAGGCATGTAATCGCGCCGGTATTGCGCCGGGCCGATGTCGCGGAAGGCGTCGATGCGCTTCTGGATGTTGCCGCCGGGGCGGCTCGATCCGCCGACCAGCAGCAGCCCCCGCGCGCGGATCGCATGGTCGAGGCCGATCTTGAGCGCAATGCCGGAGCCGACGCTGACGCCCAGAAAGATCGCCTGCACGATGCCGAGATCGTCGCAGACGCCGAGCACATCCTGCGTCATGTCTTCGAGCGTGAAGGGATCGGTCGGCTTGTCGGACAGGCCGTAGCCGCGCAGATCGATTGAGATGCAGCGGTAAAAGGCTGAAAAGCGCGCCGCCTGATGGATGAAAAGCCGCCGGTCGTAAGGGTTGGCGTGCACCATGACGAGGGCCGGCCCCTCGCCCAGATCGTCGTAATGAATGCGCAGACCATTGGCGATGGAATACGGCATGTGTCTCCCCCTGGTCCGCTGGTGGTCGTCTTTGAGGCAAGGCTACGGGACGCGGCGCCGGCGCGCAAACCGGACTTCCCATCCGAAACCCATTCTGCTTAGGTCAAGATAACGACTCGGGGTTCAGCCGGGCGTTGTTTTGTTTCAGGAGCTATAAATGAAGACCCTTTTCAGTGTTGCTTTCGCCTCGATCCTCTTCGCTGGCGTGGCCAACGCCCAGTTGTCCGACCCCAACCTCAATTGCGAACAGTACATGAAGATGGCCGCCGACATGGGCCCGACGCCGAAGACGGGCGACGCCACCATGGACAAGATGACGGCCGAGATCGACACCAAGATGGCCGCCTTCTGCAAGGGCAACCCGAAGGCCAACGCCGCGGACGCCCTCGCCAAGATCATGTTGCAGTAAGGCGCGAAGCGCTCTGCTGAGGGCGCCAGAAATGGCGCCCTCACTTGCAAGTCAGCAAACAGCCGCAACAGAGCCGCAAAAACGTAAGAAACGCACAGAACAATCGAGCCGCCCGCTTTCATGATGGACGAGCTTCTGCTCTCCTCCCCGCCGTAAACTAGCAAGGGTTGGGGACTCACTTATGAAGCTTATTGCATTGGCCATGCTTGGATTGGCCGTTTCCGGATGCGCGACCGTGACGCGCGGGACGACCAATCAGGTGACGGTAAACTCGGAGCCCGCAGGCGCCGAAGCGATGACGTCGACAGGCCTCGTCTGCCCGATGACGCCCTGCACTTGGGAAATTTCGCGCAAGACCGAGTTCACCGTGACCTTCAAGAAGCAGGGCTATCAGACCCAGCAGGTCCCGGTCGGCACGAAGATCGCCGGATCGGGCGCCGCGGGCTTCGCCGGAAATGTGCTCGTCGGCGGCATCGTCGGCATGGGCGTGGACGCCGCGACGGGCGCGACGCTGGAGCATTTCCCGAACCCGGTGTTTGTGACGCTCGAGCCCGTTGCAAGCAAGGCTGCCGGCAAGCCGCGTGCAAAGAAGCGGGCGCCGGCCAAGGCGCCTGCGGCCGCGCCCGCCGAAAAGCCTGCCGAGCCGCAGAGCTGAAATTCGTGAGTGCCCTTCTCCCGCGCGCGGGAGAGGGGCGCGCCCCACCCGCGCCACTCAGACCCCCAGGCGCTCCGCGCTCGCCGGCTCGATCGCGACGCTTTCGCCGCAGCCGCAGGCTGATGTCTGGTTGGGGTTGTTAAACACGAAGCCCGACGACAGTTTCGTGGTCTGGAAATCCATCTGCGTGCCGAGCAGGAACAGGATCGCCTTCGGGTCGATCAGCACGCGCACGCCCTTGTCCTCGACGACTTCATCGAAGGGCGCGACCTCTTCGGCCATTTCCATCGTGTAGGACATGCCGGCGCAGCCGCCGTTCTTGACGCCGACGCGCACGCCCGCGATGGGCTTGTCAGTCGCGGATATGATTTCCCGAACGCGCTCCGCAGCAGCGTCGGTCAAAGTCACGACTTTCGGTCGCGGTCTCAAACTTGCCATTCCCATCTCCCTCGGCCGGGTTCAAGGCCCGACGAATGAGTCAGTTTCAAACTACCACATATCCAGCGCGACGCGCGCTTCGTCAGACATGCGGCTCTGGTCCCACGGCGGATCGAAAACCAGATTGGCCTTCGCGCCTGAAACGCCGGCCACCGAAGTGACGGCGTTCTCGACCCACATCGGCATTTCGCCAGCTACCGGGCAGCCCGGCGCGGTCAGCGTCATGTCCACTTTGACGAATTTGGAATCGTCGATATCGATCTTGTAGATCAGCCCAAGCTCGTAGATGTCGACCGGGATTTCCGGGTCGAACACGGTCTTCAGCGCGACCACAATGTCCTCGGTCAGGCGCTCGAGCTCCTCCGGGGGAATGGCGGGCGCCAGTTCCAGCTCCGGCCGGTTCGGCTGCATTTCGCTCGTGATCACATCAGACATCAGGCGTCCTCAAGCAAATAGCGTTTCGGCCTTGGCGAGCGCCTCGACCAGAGCATCCACTTCGGCGCGCGTGTTGTACAGCGCGAAGGAAGCCCGGCAGGTCGAGGTCACGCCGAAGCGCGTCATCAGCGGCATGGCGCAATGCGTGCCAGCGCGCACCGCCACGCCCGAACGGTCGATCACCGTGGCGACGTCATGCGCATGGGCGCCTTTCATCTCGAACGAGACAATGGCGCCCTTGCCCGGCGCCGTCCCGATGAGACGGATCGAATTCAGGCGCGACAGCCGCTCCTGCGCATAGGCGCCGAGCGCATTCTCATGCGCGCGAATGCGCGAGCGCCCGATGGCCTGCATATAGTCAACCGCGGCCCCAAGCCCAATAGCCTGCACGATCGGCGGCGTGCCGGCCTCGAACCTGTGCGGCGGCGTGTTGTAGGTGACGGTGTCGAGCGTCACAGTCTCGATCATCTCGCCGCCGCCATTGTAGGGCGGCAGCTTTTCCAGCCATTCGCGCTTGCCGTAGAGCACGCCGATGCCGGTGGGCCCATAAACCTTGTGGCCGGAGAAAACATAGAAATCCGCGTCGAGATCGCGCACGTCCACGTCGAGATGCACGGCGCCCTGGCAGCCGTCGACCAAAACCGGGATGCCGCGCTCATGCGCGATGCGTATCATCTCCTTCACCGGAACCACGGTGCCCAGCACATTGGACATGTGCGTGATCGCGACGATCTTCGTGCGCGGCGAAAGCGCGCGTTCGAAAGCTTCAATCGAGATCGAGCCGTCCTCGGCGACGTCGACCCATTTCAACACCGCGCCCTTGCGCTCGCGGTGGAAATGCCAAGGCACGATGTTGGAATGATGCTCCATGACCGAGAGCACGATTTCATCGCCCTCGTTCAGATGCGCCTGTCCGAAAGACGCCGCAACAATGTTGATCGCCTCCGTCGCCGAGCGCGCGAAGATGATTTCTTCCACCGAGCCGGCGTTAAGAAACGCGCGCACTTTTTCGCGCGCGTCCTCGAATGCTTCAGTCGCCGCATTGGCGAGATAATGCAGCCCGCGATGCACGTTCGCATATTCGTGCTCGTAGACATGAACCATCCGGTCGATCACCTGACGGGGCTTTTGCGCCGATGCTGCATTGTCGAGATAGACGAGCGGCTTGCCATATGGGCGTTCGTTCAGGATCGGAAAATCCTTGCGGATCGCCTCGACGTCATAGGGCGCGTCGATGTTCATGTTCATGTTCATGTTCATGTTCATGCGCGCCTCCTTGCCGCGAGCCAGCCGCCCATGAGCGCGATAACATGTGCGCGGATGGCTTCGTTTTCGATGCGATCAGCCGATTCGTCCACGAAAGCCTCGAGCAGCATGGCCTCAGCATCGTGCTTGGGCAGCCCGCGCGCCTGCGCGTAGAACAGCTGGTCTTCATCGAGCTGCGACACCGTCGCGCCATGTCCGCAGACCACGTCGTCGGCGAAAATTTCAAGCTCCGGCTTGTTGTTCATTGTGGCGCCATCCGACAGCAGGATCGCGTGGCTCTTCATCGCGCCATCGGTCTTCTGCGCGCCGGGCGCGACGATGACCTTGCCTTGATAAACGCCGGTCGCTTCCTCATCGAGCACCGACTTGAAATATTCGCGGCTCTCGCAATGCGGCGCGACGTGCTGCACGATCAGCGTCGTGTCGCAATGGTCGCGGCCCTTCAGCAGATTGGCGCCGGCGAGCTGGGCTTTCGAATGATCGCCGTCGAAGCGCAGGAAAACCTGACGGCGGACAAGCCCGCCGCCACGCGCCAGCGTGAACGAATTGAACGATGCGCGCGACTGCAGGCTCGCAAGCAAATGCGCGACATGCGTCGAACCTTGCGAGAGTTCGGCAGGAACGAACACATGCTCAAGTGTCGCGTCGTCGGCGATCTGGCACACGAGCGCGCAATTGCGCTGCTCGATGGAGCCATTGTCGCAAGCTTCCGCCTCAACGAGCGTCAAGCGCGCTCCGGCGCCGAGGCGAACCAGCGAGCGGCCATAAATGGCCTGAGCGGCCACGCTCGATGACAGCGAAACAACTTCGATCGGGTGTACGACATCGACGCCCGCCGCAATGTCGAGCACGAAGCCGCCCTGCATGAAGGCGGTGTTCAGCGCCAGCGCGGCGTCGCCCTGCCCCAGACCCGGCGCGGCAAGCGCCTCGATCAGAGCGGCGTCGCCATGCGCGAGCGCATCGGCCAGCGAATGAAGCGCGACGCCTTGCGGCAGCCGCACGACGTCGGACAGCGCCGGGATGAAATGCCCATCGACCAGCACAACGCGGAGGCTGTCGACATCCTCCATGCGCGGACACAGCGAGGCGAGACGCGCGCCCTGCGCAAGGATCGATGTTGCGGACGGCGGCGATGCGATCGGCAGCGCTTCGCTCATCGCGCGCTTCAGGTCGGTGTAATGCCAGGCTTCGACACGGCGCGTCGGAAAGCCCGCCGCCATAAAGGCGTCGAAAGCCGCGTCGCGCAGATCGGCCACGGCGTGGCCGCCCGGCAGCGAAAGCCGCGCGCCGACATAGTCAGCCGCGATCTTCGCTTCCGCCGATGTCTGCGGAGGTGCGCTGCGAGCGTTCATCAGGCGGCCTCGCCCACGAAATCGCGATAGCCGTTGGCCTCCAGCTCAAGCGCGAGCTCCTTGCCGCCGGTCTTCACGATGCGGCCCTTTGACATGACATGCACGGTGTCGGGCACGATGTAATCGAGCAGGCGCTGGTAATGCGTGATGACGAGGAACGAACGCTTGGGATCGCGAAGCGCGTTCACGCCATCGGCGACGATGCGCAGCGCGTCGATATCGAGACCGGAATCGGTTTCGTCGAGAATCGCGAAGGTCGGCTCGAGCAGCGACATCTGCAACACTTCCATGCGCTTCTTCTCACCGCCGGAAAATCCGACGTTGAGCGCACGGCGCAACATGTCCTGCGGCACGCCGAGCTTTTCAGCGCCGGCGCGCACGCGCTTCATGAAGTCGGGCGTCGAAAACTCCGCCTCGCCACGCGCCTTGCGCTGCGCATTCATGCAGGCTTTCAGGAAGGTCATCGTGGTGACGCCGGGGATTTCCAGCGGATACTGGAACGCCAGGAACACGCCTTTGGCGGCGCGCACGGACGCATCCATTTCCAGAAGGTTCGCGCCGTCGAGCAGGATCTCGCCGTCCGTCACCGTGTAGCCTTCGCGGCCCGAGATGACATACGACAGCGTCGACTTGCCGGAGCCGTTAGGCCCCATGATCGCGGCGATCTCGCCATCGTTCACGGTGAGCGACAGGCCGTTGATGATCTTCTTGCCGTCGATCTCGGCGTGGAGGTTGCGAATTTCGAGCATCGTTCAGTCCATTCAGATTGCGAGGGGCCGGGCAACGCGCCGCAGCCGAAAGTGTGTGTGAGCGAGCGTCAGCCGACCGAACCTTCAAGCGAGATCGAGATCAGCTTTTGCGCCTCGACCGCGAATTCCATCGGCAGTTGCTGCAGCACGTCGCGCACGAAGCCGTTGACGATCAGCGCCGTCGCTTCCTCCGCCGAAAGACCGCGCTGCTTGCAATAGAACAGCTGGTCTTCGGAGATTTTCGACGTCGTCGCCTCATGCTCGAACACGGCTGTCGCGTTCTTCGCCTCGATGTAGGGAATCGTATGCGCGCCGCAGGTCTCGCCGATCAGCAGCGAGTCGCAATTGGTGAAGTTGCGCGCGTTCGTCGCCTTGCGATGGGCCGAAACCTGTCCGCGATAGGTGTTGTTCGAACGCCCTGCGGAAATGCCCTTCGAGATGATGCGGCTCGTCGTGTTCTTGCCGAGATGAATCATCTTCGTGCCGCTGTCGACCTGCTGGCGGCCATTCGAAATCGCGATCGAATAGAACTCACCGCGCGATTCATCGCCGCGCAGGATGCAGGACGGATATTTCCAAGTGATCGCGGAGCCGGTCTCGACCTGCGTCCACGAAATCTTAGAGCGCGCGCCACGGCAGTCGCCGCGCTTGGTGACGAAATTGTAGATGCCGCCCTTGCCTTCCGAGTCGCCCGGATACCAGTTCTGGACGGTGGAATATTTGATCTCGGCGTCATCATGCGTGATGAGTTCGACCACCGCCGCGTGCAGCTGGTTTTCGTCGCGCTTGGGGGCCGTGCAGCCTTCGAGATAGCTGACGTAGGAGCCCTTGTCGGCGATGATCAGCGTGCGTTCGAACTGGCCGGTGTTCTGCTCGTTGATGCGGAAGTAAGTCGACAATTCCATCGGGCAGCGAACGCCCGGCGGGATGTAGACGAACGAACCGTCCGAGAAGACAGCCGAGTTCAGCGTCGCGAAATAATTGTCGGTCACCGGCACGACGGAGCCGAGATATTTCTTCACGAGTTCGGGGTGCGAATGCACGGCTTCCGAAATCGGGCAGAAGATCACGCCGGCCTTCGCCAGCTCGGCCTTGAAGGTCGTGGCGACGGACACGGAGTCGAACACGGCGTCGACGGCGACGCGGCGTTCCTGCACGCCTGCAAGCACTTCCTGCTCGCGCAGCGGAATGCCGAGCTTCTCGTAGACGCGCAGCAATTCGGGATCGACCTCGTCGAGGTTCTTCGGCCCCGGCGAGCTCTTAGGCGCGGAATAATAATAAAGATCCTGATAGTCGATCTTCGGATATTCGACGCGCGCCCAATCCGGCTCGGTCATGGTCAGCCAACGGCGATAGGCGTCGAGACGCCACTCGGTGAGCCAGACGGGTTCGTTCTTCTTCGCCGAAATGAAACGGACCGTATCTTCGCTGAGACCCTTGGGCGCCTTGTCCGATTCGATATCGGTAAAGAACCCATACTTGTAGGCATCAACGTCGACAGACTTGACCCGATCGACTGTCTCCTGGACGGCCGCCATGCTTCTCTCCTCACCTTGGCGGTTTCAAGGACCGCTGGTTTGGCTTCATCGATTGTCTATACGGCCCAGTTGCCTCGACCGATCATTCAGGCGGCGGTTTTCACCAGCCGCGACCTGATATTCCTTACAGACTTCCCGAGCTGCCCGCAAAAGGCATCGACGTCGCTGACCTGCGATCCAGCCCCGAGGCTGATCCGGAGCGCGCCTTTCGCAAGCTCGGGCGCGACACCCATGGCGCGCAGCACATGCGAAGGCTGCACTTTGCCGGACGAGCAGGCCGACCCCGACGAAACGGCGATGCCGCCAAGATCGAGCGCGATCAGCAAAGTCTCCGCCGCGACGCCCGGAATTGCGAAAGCGCTGGTCTGCGCCAGCCGAACCGCGCCTTGGCCGAAGAAGACCGCATCGGCGAATTCATCCGCCACCTTGGCCTCGAGCGCATCGCGCAAGATCGCGAGCCGCGTCATCTCCGCGTCGCGCGTTTCAAGCGCGGCCTTTGCGGCTACGCCAAAACCTGCGATAGCCGCGACATTCTCGGTGCCGGCGCGAAGGCCTTTTTCCTGACCGCCGCCGCGCACAAGCGCATCGCTTATATGGAGACGCACATTGGCGAATGCGAGCGCGGCCGCGCCCTTGGGCCCGCCAATCTTGTGCGCCGAAATGAACACGGCGTCGGCCCAAAGCTCGCGCAGATCAATGCGGCCAGCCGCCTGCACGGCGTCGCAAACCACAAGCCCGCCCGCCGCATGGACCAGCGCCGCGGCCTCGGCGACCGGCTGGATGACGCCGGTCTCGTTGTTGGCGGCCTGCAGGGCGAGCAGCACGCGATCGCCAGAGCATTCAGCCAGCATGGCCTTCAGCGCGACGAGATCGATGCGGCCATCGGCCAGCACGGGCACGGATGAAACCGCACTCTCGGGGAAGCGATGGCCCTGCAGGACGCAAGGATGTTCGGCAGCGGTAACGAACAGGCGCGACAGCGGCGCTCCGCCATCGCCCAGCGACGGCGTCAGCACGAGATTCGCGGCCTCGGTGCCGCTGGCCGTGAAGGTGACGTCACGGGTTCGCACGCCCATCAACTCGGCCACCGCGTTGCGGGCCGCCTCGATCGCGTGACGGGCCGCGCGGCCCTCTGCATGGATGGAAGATGCATTGCCCGACAGCGCCATCGCCTCGACCATAGCGTCGCGCACCGCTGGCAGGAGCGGAGCGGTCGCATTGTAATCGAGGTAGATCCGCTGCGGGCTCATGATGGTCTCGGGATCGGCTTTTCTACAGCGCACGCCAAAATGCTTGCATTGGCGCCTGCCCGGCGTGGTAGAAGGCCTCCTGTTCAGAGGCCCGACGCCTCGCCCCAAGCTGGCTTTCCACTCGCAAGAGAGGGACGCGCTGTTAGAATAATTCTAACAGCTTTTAGGGGTTGCCTCCCTTTCAAGTCAAGCGAAGGGGCTCGCTGACACGCTTTTGAAGACCGGGCCGCTGCGGCCCGCTTCCCGTGGGGATCTTGATGCCTGAAGTCATTTTTACCGGACCTGCCGGCCGTCTCGAAGGCCGCTTCCATCCCTCGAAACAGCGTGGCGCGCCGATCGCCGTGATCCTTCATCCGCACCCGCAGTTCGGGGGCACGATGAACAACCAGATCGTCTACAATCTCTACTACACATTCGCCGAGCGCGGCTTTTCGGTGCTGCGCTTCAACTTCCGTGGCGTTGGCCGCAGCCAGGGCAATTTCGATCACGGCACGGGCGAATTGTCCGACGCCGCAGCCGCGCTCGACTGGGTGCAGGGCATCAACCCCGAGGCGCGGGCCTGCTGGATCGCCGGCGTGTCCTTCGGCTCGTGGATCGGCATGCAGCTCCTGATGCGCCGTCCGGAAATCGAGGGCTTCATCTCGATCGCCCCCCCGGCCAACCGCTTCGATTATTCGTTCCTGGCGCCCTGCCCGTCGTCTGGCCTGTTCGTCCATGGCGATCAGGATCGCGTGGCGCCGCTGAAAGAAGTCATGGCGCTGATCGAGAAGCTGAAGACACAGCGCGGCATCCAGATCGAACACGCCGTGATTCCCGGCGCGAACCACTTCTTCGAGAACCGGGTCGATGAGCTGATCGAGGAAGTCGGCCACTATCTCGACCGCCGCCTCGACAACCCGCCCCGCCTGCCAACGCCCTCGCGCGCGAAGCAGAGCTGACGAGCTTTTAACTGACCGGCGGAGACGCGCAGCGCCCGCCGGTCATCGCCTTCTCTACTCCAGTCGTCCCCGGAAAGGTGATTGGCAGCCCAAGCCGGCTCCTCACCGCGAGATAGGCGAAGGCCTGCGCCTCCATGGCGTCCGACGACCAGCCGAACTCCTCAGCCGTGACCACCCGCGCGTCGAGCGCCTCGCGCAGCATGCGCAGCAGCGTCGGATTTCGCGCGCCCCCGCCACAGGCGATCCAGAGACCGGGCTTTTCCTGCAGATGCGGCAGTAGCCAGGCGACCGCGCCGGCTGTGAAGGCGGTCAGCGTCGCGGCGCCGTCGGCGTCGTTCAGCCCGGCGACGGGCATGGCGGAAAAGGCGTTGCGGTCGAGGCTTTTGGGCGGCGGAAGATCGAAGAACGGATGCGAGAGCAGCGCAGATAGGGCGACCTCGTCGACCTCGCCGATTGCGGCCAGCGCGCCATCGGCGTCGAACGGCTGGCCGGTGCGGGCCAGCATGAAATCGTCAAGCAGCGCATTGGCCGGGCCGGTGTCGCAGGCGATGGGCTCGGCGTCGCCCGCAAGGATGGTCGCATTGGCGACCCCGCCGAGATTGAGAAGCGCCACGACGCCGGGTAGATCCCGCGCCTCGCGCCGCGCCTGCTGCACGAGCGCGCGGTGGTAGACAGGAACCAGCGGCGCGCCCTGCCCGCCGGCGCTCACATCGGCGCTGCGCAGGTCGAACACGACGGGCCGCCCCAGAAGCTGCGCCAGTTCCGCGCCGTCGCCGATCTGGACGGTGAGCCGCGCCTCGGGCTTGTGCAGCACCGTCTGGCCGTGAAAGCCGATGACATCGACGCTGGCGAGATCGACGTCGTTCGCCTTGACGAAAGTCTCGACCGCCTCGGCATGGGCGCGGGTGAGGAAAGCCTCGGCCTGCGGCAGGATGCCGGGCCGCGCGGCTGCGTCGGTCAACGTCCGGGCGTCGGCCAGAGCGGCGCGCAGGAGGCGGCGCTCGGGGTCTGAGTAGGGCCGGAAACCGGATGGTCCCAGAACGACATGGGACTCGCCATCTGTCTCGATCATCGCAACGTCGACGCCGTCCATGGAGGTGCCGGACATGAGGCCGATGGCGCGGTGGAGATGCATATGCTTGCCCTGACGTCCCGCTGAAGCCCAACTCCCATCATGGTAGGCGGCGAGCCGATTCCTGTCACGCGTTGCGCTGAAGCCGCCGGTCCATTAAACCTCGCGCACCTCACGAGGACGCCATGTCGACCGATTTTCAGCCGAAGTCACAATTCCTCCGCACGCTCCAGGAGCGCGGCTACATTCATCAATGCTCCGATCTCGCGGGCGTCGATGAAAAGGCCGCCGCTGGCGAGCTCGTCGCCTACATCGGCTTCGATTGCACGGCGGCTTCGCTGCATATCGGTTCGTTGGTCCAGATCATGATGCTGCGCTGGCTGCAGAAGACCGGCGCCGGCAAGCCAATCTCTCTGATGGGCGGCGGCACGACCCGCGTCGGCGACCCTTCGGGCCGAGACGAGAGCCGGCAGTTGCTCACGGTCGAGCAGATCGAGGCGAACAAGGACGGCATCAAGCAGGTCTTCTCCAAATTCCTGACGTTCGGCGACGGCAAGACCGACGCCTTCATGACCGACAATGCCGAATGGCTGACGGCGCTGAAGTATCTCGACTTCCTGCGCGAGGTTGGCCGCCATTTCTCGGTCAACCGCATGCTGTCGATGGATTCCGTGAAGATGCGCCTCGAGCGCGATCAGGAATTGTCGTTCATCGAATTCAACTACATGTGCCTGCAGGCGTACGACTTTGCGGAACTCAACCGCCGCCACGGCGTCAATCTGCAGATGGGCGGCTCCGATCAATGGGGCAACATCGTCACCGGCATCGATCTCGGCCGCCGCATGGGCACACCGCAACTTTATGCGCTGACCTCGCCGCTGCTGACCACCGCGTCTGGCGCCAAGATGGGCAAGACCGCGTCGGGCGCTGTCTGGCTCAACGCCGACATGCTGCCCGTCTATGATTACTGGCAATACTGGCGCAACACCGAAGACGCCGACGTTGGCCGTTTCCTGCGCCTGTTCACCGAGTTGCCGATGGATGAAATCCGTCGTCTTGAATCGCTTGATGGCGCCGAGATCAACGAGGCCAAGAAGATTCT
>JANXTB010000364.1 GCA_025356415.1 Hyphomicrobiales bacterium | reverse complement strand
GGTGGCAGCAAACATGGCAGTCCATTTGGTATGAGGGCGTTTCCGCCGGTTGATTAGCAGAAAGCCCGCGCGGCGCGAAGCGTCAGGCAGGCTCGACGATTTCGTCGCGCTTCGACGAGAAGTGGTATCGCGGAATTTCGTCGAGGTTGGTCCCCGTCATGCGCACCACCCAAGCGTCCTGCGGGTGGGCGGTGGAATGGATCACGCCCGGACCATAGGCGCGCGTCTCGCCGGGGCCGATGCTGTAGCGATCGACCGCTTTCAGCACCGCGCGTTCCTCACTGGCGTCATTTACGCGCGCCCATTCGGTCATCTCGGTGTGGTTGCGAACGTTGGCATAAATGGCCCAGGATTCGCCGTGGCTGTGCGGCTTGCCGGTCTTGCCGCCTTTCTGGACATGGGCAAACAGGTAGAAGCCGGTAGCAGGATCATGCGCGAGTTCGCGCTTTCCCGGAGGGTCGCCCTCGCTGAAGGCCTGCGCGACAAAGTCCGGGTCGGTGACCAGCACGGCCAGACCCGCGGCGATCTTTTCCAGCGCGACCTCGAGCGGCTCGTCCTGAAGAGTGCGGCTGCTCTGCCGCGTAAAACGTTCCAGAGCGCGTGTCATTGTTTCTCCCTGACTTTTCTACGTTTCGAAGACTATACGCCCCATTGGGCTGCGCCAACAGGTCAGCAAGAGCGGAACAAAGAGCAGAATGGTGAGTTTCAAGCGCAGTTCGCACACCAACGAGGAAGCCTCGCATGAGCAACACGTCCGGCACATCAAGCGTTCTTGAAACGGCCCGATCGGCCGCAGCTGAAGCCGGCCTCGATCCGGCAAAGCTTGCGCAGGATGTCGGCGCGAAACTAAAGGACGCCGCAGAATCTCAGAAGCACGCTGGCGCGGAGAAGGTGATGGGCGTCGCCCGCGCCATTCGCAACGCGGCCGGCAACATCGAGCAGGACTCGCCGGAAATGGCGCGCTACGTGCGCTCCGCCGCGTCGAGCCTTGAAAGCTTCACGCGCGATTTCGACGACCGCTCGGTCGATGACCTCGGCCAGGCGGTGGTCGACATGGCGCGCCGCAGCCCCGGCCTGTTTTTCGCAGGCTCGATGCTCGCCGGCTTCGCCCTGTTCCGTTTCCTCAACGCCGCGCAGGGCAACGGCTCGGGCGCGTCGCGCAACCAGAACTGGTCGTCGCGTCGCGGCTCCAGCATGGAAGGCGGCGGCAATCGCGACTCGCAGCAGAATGCGCAGCGCGGCGCGGGACAGGGCGGCTACGGCTCGTCCAGCGCGGGCGGCTATGACGTCGGCGATTCGTCTTCGTCCACCCAGGGCAGGCCCGCTCCCACTCAGGCGCCGGGCTCGTCAAATCCGGGACGGGGGCAGTCATGACGCACGACGCGCGCCGCTCCACCATCGAGCTCATCTCCGACGCTTTCAACGAGGCGTCGGCGCTTCTCTCGACCGAGGCCAAGCTGCTGCGCGCCGAAGTCAACGAGAAGATCAACCACGCGGTCTCAGCCATCGGCATGATGGTCGTCGCCGCGGTCTTCTTCATCGGCGCGCTGTTCCTGCTGTTGCAGACCGGCGTCGCCTTCCTCGTGCAATGGGGGCTCTCGACGGCAGTCGCGAGCATCATCATGGCCGTGGTGTCGGGGGTGATCGGGCTGGCGTTGTTTTTCGCCGGCAAGAAAGCTCTCTCGCCTGACCATCTGAAGCCGCAGCGCTCGATGAACCAGATCAACCGTGATGTCGCCATGGCGCGCGACGTCGCTTCGAACCGCTGATCCGCGCGATGTCGCGTCACACCAACAAGAGGGATTTCAACATGTCCAATATCGGCGCGCAGATGCGCGACAATCCGCTTCCCCTTCTTCTCATCAGCGCGGGGGTTGGCCTGATGATGAGCCGCAGCTTTCGCAACGACGGCTATCGCGGCGGCTTTGGCATGTATCGTGACGACGCGTCGGGCGATCTGATGCGCCGCACGGCAGATCCGACCGCTGGCTTCGGCAACGAGCGCGACGATTACCGCGCGCGTGCGGCGTCGGCCACGTCGGGTGTGATTTCATCGGTGCGCGATACGGTGTCTTCCGTCAGCGATACTGTCTCGCAGCAGGCGTCGTCTCTCGCCGGCACCGTTCGTGACACCTATTCGTCGTCGGTCGATCGCATGTCCGAGATGACCGATCGCGCTGGCGATTACACCAACCGCGCGCGCAGTGGTCTCTCGACGCTCGCGACGGAACAGCCGCTGGTGCTCGGCGCGCTTGGCCTGCTTGCAGGCGCCGCGCTCGCCGCCATGCTGCCGCGCACGCAGATCGAGGACGAATACGTCGGCTCCGCCGCACGGCAGTTGCGCGATCAGGCGAGCAACATGGCGTCGGACACATTCGAGCGCGCCAAAGGCGCCGCCTCGAAGGCTGTCGAAGCCGCGAGCCAGGAGCTAGCTGGCGAGTCTGAGAAGTCTTCAAACGCGAGCGGCGGGCCCTCGCAGTCTTCCGGCGTGTCGTCGCCCGGCGCAACCTCGACCTCCGGCGCCGCTGCGCTCGGCGTGTCGACCTCCGGCGCCGGTGGCGCGCGTCCGTCCGAGACGATTGCGGCCGGCTCTTCGGGGCAGGGCGCCAAGAGCAAGGTCTGACCTGCGCGTTATTGCGAGCGAGCTTGCGCTCCTCGCACTGACGCCTGAATGTTTCGGCATGAGCCGCGACGATTCCTTCACATTGAAAGCGGGCGATTCGATCGCCCGCTTTTCTGCATCGGGAGCCGAATGTCGCCAGTGGCGCGTTGGCGCGCGCGAGATGCTGTGGTCCGGCGATCCAGCCGTGTGGCCCGCGATCGCGCCGGTGCTGTTCCCGACCTGCGGCTGGTCGCGCGATGGCGCGATTACGATTGCGGGCAAGTCCTATCCCATGCCGGTGCACGGTTTTGCCGCGCAAAGCCTGTTCAGCGTGGCGCAAAGGGGCGCCGATGAAATCCGCTTCATGCTCGCCGACAGCGACGAAACCGGGCGGCATTATCCGTTCTCTTTTGAGTTGGGCGTCACATATCGCCTTGCGCCCGAAGCGCTGCATGTCGAAATCGCCGTCGCCAACACGGGCGTGGCGCCGATGCTTTACGCCTGCGGCCTGCATCCGGGTTTCGTCTGGGGCGAGGGCGCGCATCGATTTCTCTTCGCGCAGGAGGAGCGGCCCGAAGTTCCCGTGATTGCGCCGGGTGGGCTCTTCTCGGACCGCCGACGCTCTGTGCCGCTCGCGGGGAAGGCGCTGCCGCTTACAAAGTCGCTCTTTGAGCGAGAGGCTTTGTGTTTCCTGGACGCCCGCAGCCGGTCATTTCTCTTCGAAGGCCCGGACGGGGCGCTCGAGATTGACGCGCCGGATTTCCCGCATCTTGTCCTCTGGAACAGCAAGGGGGCGCCGTTTCTAGCGGTCGAGTCCTGGACCGGCGCAGGCGACCCGGAGGGATTTGCGGGCGACTTCCACAAGCGTCCGTCGATGATCCATCTGCGGCCAGGCGCAAGGCGCTCACATGGCGTGATGTATCGCTGGCAATCAACGACACGCGCCACCTGAACACCCTCCCCCTTGTGGGGAGGGCGACTCGGCGAAGCCGAGCGGGATGGGGGTCGTGAGGCAGTGCATCGTATGATCAGCGCCCGAAGATGGATTGCCGCGTTGCTTCGCTCCTTGCAATGACGGAACTTGGCGCCATCCTCGCGACCCCCTAAAAGGCGGGCTTCAGCCTTTCAGGAGACCCCACCGATGAGCGACGTTCTGATCAAATCCGACCACGGCGCGCTGATCATCGATGGCAAGGCGGTTTCCGCCAATGTGCTGGCCGAGGTCGCCGCCGGCGCCGCCGAACTCATCGCCAAGGGCGTGCGGCCTGGCCTTGCGGTGGTGCTCGTCGGCGAGGATCCCGCCAGCCAGGTCTATGTGAAATCCAAGGGCAAGGCGGCGGAGACCTGCGGCTTCCATTCCGTGCAGCACACGCTCTCGCGCGAGACCACGCAGGCCGAGTTGATCACGCTGGTGGAAAAGCTCAACGCCGATCCGGCGATCCACGGCATTCTCGTGCAATTGCCGCTGCCCAAGCAGATCGACTCGCAGCTCGTGCTCGAAACCATTTCGCCCGCCAAGGATGTCGATGGGTTTCATCCTGTGAACGCCGGGCTGCTCGCCATCGGCGACCGCAAGCGCGCGCTCGTGCCCTGCACCCCGGCGGGATCGCTGATCCTGCTGCAAGCAGCCATGCAGGCGCTTGGGCGCACCATCTCCGGGCAGGACGCCGTCGTGGTCGGCCGCTCCAACATCGTCGGCAAGCCGATGGCGCAATTGCTGCTCGCGGAAAGCGCGACCGTCACCATCGCGCATTCGCGCACGCGCGATCTCGCCGCTGTTGTTGGGCGCGCGGATATCGTCGTGGCGGCGGTCGGCATTCCTGAAATGATTAAGGGCGCGTGGATCAAGCCGGGCGCCATCGTGATCGATGTCGGCATCAATCGCGTGCCGGGCGAAGGCCTGAACGCCAAGGGCGAGCCGAAATCGCGGCTGGTCGGCGATGTGGAATTCGCGGCTGCGGCAGCGCGCGCGGCGGCGATCACGCCGGTGCCGGGCGGCGTCGGCCCGATGACCATCGCCATGCTGATGTCCAATACGCTCACCGCAGCGCGCCGAAAGGCTTGAAGCGAGGCTCGCGCTCGGCCATCCTGCGCTAAGGTCAACGCATGGGGCGGCTGATGACGGGCAGGGGCTGATTTGTTGCAGACGGCAAAGCCTCTGTTGCGTCTTGAGCGGGTGTCGAAAGCCTATGGCGATGTCGTCGCCCTGAGCGCGCTGACGCTCGACGTTCCGGCCAACGAGTTCTTCGCGCTGCTCGGACCATCGGGCTGCGGCAAGACCACACTCATGCGTCTGGTCGCGGGCTTCGAGACGCCCGATGCTGGCCGCATCCTGCTCGATGGCGTGGACATCACGCATCTGCCGCCGCATTTGCGGCCGGTGAACATGATGTTCCAGTCCTACGCGCTTTTCCCGCACATGAATGTCGAGCAGAACATCGCCTTCGGCCTGAAGCAGGAAGGCTGCAAGTCGCGCGAGATCGCCGCGCGCGTCGCCGGCATGCTGCGTCTCGTGCAGATGGACGAGATGGGCAAGCGCACGGCCGATCAATTGTCGGGCGGCCAGCGGCAGCGCGTGGCTCTGGCGCGCGCGCTGGTGAAAAAGCCGAAGCTGCTGCTGCTCGACGAGCCGCTCGCGGCGCTCGATCGCAAGCTTCGGCACGAAACGCAATTCGAACTCATGCAGATGCAACGCGAGACGGGCACGAGCTTCATCGTCGTCACGCATGATCAGGACGAGGCCATGGTGATGGCCCATCGCATGGCGGTGATGCGCGCCGGCGAAATCGACCAGATCGGCGCGCCGCGCGAGGTCTATGAAAATCCGGCGACTCGCCATGTCGCGGGCTTTGTCGGCGAGACGAATTTCTTTGAAGGGCGCGTGACGCAATTCATGCCGGGCGGCGTCTGCGTGCAGACCCGCCACGGTCTCGAGCTGGAGGCTGCGTGCCGCGAGCATCCGCCGGTCGGCACGCGCTTGATGATTTCAGTGCGGCCCGAAAACATTCGTCTGGGACATGTTGGCGTGTTCGCCGCCAATGGCGGCGTTGGCGAAATCATCGATCATGTGTTTCGCGAAGGCTTGTCGTCTTGGCGCATCAGGCTTGAGGGCGGCGATGTGGTGCATGCGCGCCAGCCGCATGGCGAGGGCGCGACGCATTGGGAGCGCGGCGCGCGCGTCTTCGTTTCGTTTGCGCCGGAGCATGCGCGGGCGCTGCTGCGATGAGCGCGCTGCGCCGCTTCATCCTTGGCCTTCCGGCGCTGTGGCTTTTTCTGTTTTTCCTCGCGCCATTTGCGCTGGTCGCGAAGATTTCGCTGTCGCGCCCCGCCATTGCGCAGCCGCCCTATGAGCCGGCGTTTTCACTAGCCGATGGATTGGCCGGCGTACTCGACAAGGTGCAAAGCCTGTCGTTTGAGGCCTATCAGCTGGTCATCGACGACGATCTGTATATCTCGGCCTATCTGTCGTCGTTGCGGATCGCCGCGATCGCGACGCTGATCACGCTGCTGATCGCGTTCCCGCTCGCGCATGCGATGACCCGCGCGCCAAAACGTTGGCGCCCGGCGCTCGTGCTGCTCGCGATCGCGCCGTTCTGGACGAGTTTCCTGATCCGCATTTACGCATGGATCATGATCCTGAAGGACGAGGGCCTGCTCAATCATGCGCTGATGTCGCTGCACATCATCGACACGCCACTTTCGATTTTTGCGACCGAGACGGCGGTGCTGATCGGTATCGTCTATTCCTATCTGCCGTTCATGGTGCTGCCGCTCTACACCACGCTCGAAAAGCAGGATCCGTCTTTGCTGGAGGCCGCCGCCGATCTCGGGGCGACTCCGCTCAGCGCGTTCTGGCGCATCACCGTTCCGCTCGCGCGGTCGGGCATCATCGCGGGCGTGTTGCTGGTTTTCATTCCGGCCGTGGGCGAATTCGTCATTCCCGATCTGCTCGGCGGCTCTGATACGCTGATGATTGGGCGCAGCCTGTGGAACGAATTTTTTGAAAATCGTGACTGGCCCGCGGCGAGCGCTGTGGCGATCTTTCTGCTGGCACTGCTGTTGATCCCGATACTCTGGCACGAGCGCATGCAGATGAAGGAGCGCGCATCGTGAAGCGCGGCTTGCGTCCGTTTCATCTCGTCGTGCTCGC
>JANXTB010000329.1 GCA_025356415.1 Hyphomicrobiales bacterium | reverse complement strand
ACGGAGTCGCAGATCGTGGTCCGCTTCTGGATCATCGCCTTCGTGCTCGCGCTGCTCGGCCTGTCGACGTTGAAACTGCGGTAAGGGGTTTTCTCGATGGTCTCACGCGCCGAACGCAGCCCCTTCGCCGATTGGTGGTGGACGGTCGATCGCTGGCTGCTCTCAGGGCTCGGCGCACTGATGGTGCTCGGCATCGTGCTGACCATGGCGGGCTCGCCCGCCGTCGCCGAGCGTCTGGGCCTCGCGTCGTTCCACTTCGTGAACCGGCAGGTGTTCTTCCTCGGACTCTGCGCGGTGGCTCTGGTCGGGTGTTCTTTCCTGCCGCCGCGATACGTTCGCCGCACGGCGCTGCTTCTCTACATCGGCGGCATGGCGCTGGTTGTCATGGCCTTGCTTTATGGCGTCGAGGTGAAGGGCTCCAAGCGCTGGATCTTCGGCATCCAGCCGTCTGAATTCGTGAAGCCGGCTTTCGTCATCATCGCCGCCTGGGCGTTCTCGGAAGGCGCGCGACGTCGCGACGTGCCCGGCACGTTGTTGGCCATGGGCCTTCTGCCCATGACGGTCATTCCGCTGGTCATGCAGCCCGACATCGGCCAGACCATTTTGATCTCTACCGTCTGGGCCGCGCTCTTCTTCATGGCGGGGCTGCATTATCTCTGGGTCGCGGGCATCGGCGGACTCGGCGTGACAGCCGTTTTCTTCGCCTATCGCTACATCGCCCATGTGCGCGCGCGCATCGACAAATTCCTCGATCCGACGGCGGGCGGCGTCAACGCGAGCGACACTTTCCAGGTCGACACAGCGATGGACAGTTTCATCTCCGGCGGCTGGTTCGGCAAAGGCCCGGGCGAGGGCACGCTGAAGCGCATTCTTCCCGACAGCCACACCGATTTCATCTTCGCCGTCACGGGCGAGGAATTCGGCGTGCTGTTCTGCATGGTCATCGTGCTGATCTTTTCGATCGTCGTGCTGCGCGGGCTTTATGTTTCGTCGAAGAACGAAGATCCGTTCTGTCGGTTCGCGGCGGCGGGACTCGTCGTGCTGTTTGGCGTGCAGAGCGCCATCAACATGGCCGTGAACCTGCATCTCATGCCTGCGAAAGGCATGACGTTGCCTTTCATCTCCTACGGCGGCTCGTCGATGATCTCGCTGGGCATCGGCATGGGCTTTCTGATCGCCGTCACACGCCGTCGTCCGCGTGCTGAAATCGCTCGTCCGGTGAGCGCATCGTGAAAGACCCGGTTCTGCTCGCCGCGGGCGGCACCGGCGGACATTTGTTTCCCGCCGAGTCGCTTGCGTCCGTGCTGAAGGCTCGCGGACATCGCGTCGAACTCGTTACCGACACCCGCGCGCTCAACTACGGCGGCGCTTTTCCTGCGGACGCCGTGCACACGGTTTCGGCCGCGACGCCGACGGGCGGCTCTATCGTCGCCAAGTTGAAATCCGCGCTGACACTCGGGCAGGGGACCTTGCAGGCGATTGCGCTGCTGCGTCGCGTGAAGCCGGCTTGCGTCGTGGGCTTTGGCGGCTACCCGACCGTGCCGCCGCTGGTGGCTGCGCGGCTGTTGCGCATTCCCAGCATCCTGCATGAGCAGAACGCCGTGATTGGCCGCGCCAACCGGTTTCTGGCGTCTGGCGTGAACGCGATTGCGACGGGCTTTCCGACTCTGTCGGGCGCTGGCGCAACGCTTGTCACCAAGGCGAAATTCACCGGAAACCCTGTGCGCCCCGCGGTGCTCGAAGCTGCGCAAATTCCCTATCCATCGTTCGCCGACGACAGACTTCGCATTCTCGTCACCGGCGGCTCGCAGGGCGCGCGCGTGATGTCGGATGTGGTGCCAGCCGCCATCGCTATGCTGCCGCGCGATGTGCAGGAGCGGCTTGTCATCGTGCAGCAGGCGCGCGGCGAGGATGAAGCCCGCGTGCGCGCCGCCTATGCGGCGATGAATCTGCAGGCCGAGGTCGCGCCTTTCTTCCGGGACCTTCCGGCGCGCATCGCGGCCGCGCATCTCGTCATCGCGCGCTCGGGCGCCTCAACCGTCTCTGAGCTCGCGGTGATCGGTCGCCCGGCCATTCTCGTGCCGTTTCCCTTCGCGCTGGATCAGGACCAGGCGGCCAATGCCGTGCAGCTCAAGGCATCCGGCGCGGTTGATGTGGTTGTCCAGAAAGATTTCGATCCCGCGTGGCTCGCCGCCGCCCTTGGCCGGGCGGCCTTCGCGTCCGAGGGGTTGACGGAGCGGGCGAGAGCCGCCAAGGACGCGGGCGTCGCCAATGCGGCCGAGCGCCTCGCCGATCTCGTCGAGCGCGTGGCGCAAAACTAAGGAGAGCCGACCCGATGAAACTGCCGCGCGAGCTAGGCCCGATTCATTTCGTCGGCATCGGCGGCATTGGCATGTCGGGCATCGCCGAAGTGCTCATCAACCTTGGCTATTCCGTGCAAGGCTCGGACGCGTCGGAAAACGCCAACGTCCAGCGCCTGCGCGACAAGGGCGCCAATATTTTCATCGGCCATTCGGCGGCCCATCTGGGGCTGGCGGCGGTGGTCGTCGTATCGACCGCGATCCGTCGAGACAATCCGGAACTTGCGGGCGCGCGCGAGCGTCGCATTCCAGTCGTGCGCCGCGCCGAAATGCTCGCCGAACTTATGCGGCTTCGCCAATGCGTCGCGGTCGCTGGCACGCATGGCAAGACGACGACGACATCCATGATCGCGACGCTGCTCGACGCCGGCGGGTTCGATCCGACCGTTGTGAACGGAGGCATCATCAACGCCTACGGCACCAATGCGCGCGTCGGGGCAGGCGAGTGGATGGTGGTCGAGGCGGATGAGAGCGACGGCACGTTCCTGAAGCTGCCCGCCGATGTCGCGGTCATCACAAACATCGATCCCGAGCATCTCGATCACTTCAAGACGTTCGACGCGATCAAGGACGCCTTCCGCACCCTGATCGAGAATCTTCCCTTCTATGGCTTCGCCGTGATGTGCCTCGATCATCAGACCGTGCAGGAGCTGGTCGGCAAGATCGAGGATCGCCGCGTCGTCACCTATGGCGAAAACCCGCAGGCCGACGTGCGCCTGCTGGATGTCGAACTCGCGGGCGGCGTCTCGAAGTTCAATGTGCTGATCCGCGACCGCAAGACATCGTCCGCCGCTTATATCGAAGGCCTGACTCTGCCGATGCCCGGCCATCACAACGCGCTCAACGCCACGGCGGCGATTGCGGTGGCGTATGAGCTTGGCATGAGCATCGAGTCGATCCGCTCGGGGCTGTCGCAATTCGGCGGTGTGAAGCGCCGCTTCACCCGCACGGGCGACTGGAACGGCGCGCTGGTGTTTGATGATTACGGCCATCACCCGGTCGAGATCGCCGCCGTGCTGCGCGCCGCGCGCGCCTCCACCAAGGGACAGGTGATCGCCATCGTGCAGCCGCATCGCTACACGCGCTTGCAGGCCTTGTTCGAATCCTTCGCGTCCTGCTTCAACGATGCGGATGCGGTGTTCGTCGCAGATGTCTATCCGGCGGGCGAAAAGCCGATTGACGGCATCGACAAGGAACACCTCGTCGCCGCCATCAAGGCGCACGGTCATCGCCGCGCGCTGCCGCTGTCAGCGCCCGAGGCGCTGGCGCCGCTTGTGCGCGAGATGGCCAAGCCCGGCGATTACATCGTGTTTCTGGGAGCCGGCAACATCACCCAATGGGCCTATGCGCTGCCCGGCCAATTGGCGGGCGACAAGGGGCAGGGCGCATGAGCTTTCCCGATCTCACGCCTGAAATTAGTCGGCTGATGCCGGAGCTGCGCGGGCGCCTGCTGCCCAACCAGCCGCTCGCGCCCTACACATGGTTTCGCGCAGGCGGGCCTGCGCAGCTGCTGTTCAATCCGGCGGACGAGGCCGACCTCGCGTATTTTCTTAAAAAACTTCCGGCGGAGATTCCAGTCACGACCATAGGCCTCGGCTCGAACATGATCGTTCGCGATGGCGGCGTCGCTGGCGTCGTCATTCGTCTCGGCGGCAAGGCCTTTGGTGAGATTCTGGTTGAAGAGGGCGCGCGCGTCCGCGCCGGCGCCTGTGCGCCTGATGTGAAGGTCGCGCGCGCGGCCGCCGACGCCGGCATTGCGGGGCTCGCATTCTTTCGCGGCATCCCGGGTTCGATCGGCGGCGCCTTGCGCATGAATGCCGGCGCGCACGGCGGCGAGACAACTGATGTGTTGGTTGAAGCGCGCGGCGTCGACCGGCGTGGCGAGATCCGCGTGCTGACGCATGCAGACATGGGCTTCAAGTATCGCTTTAGCGCGGCGCCCGCCGACGTGATCTTCACGCAGGCTCTGTTCCAGGGTCGCCCCGGCGACTCGCAGGAAATCCTGGCCGAGATGGACCGCATCACCGCGACGCGTGAAGCCGCGCAGCCGATCAAGGAAAAGACCGGCGGCTCGACCTTCAAGAATCCGCCCGGCGAGAAAGCCTGGCAATTGATCGACAAGGCCGGCTGCCGCGGGCTCGTGCACGGCGACGCGCAGGTGTCGGAGATGCATTGCAATTTCCTCATCAACCGCGGGCAGGCGAGCGCCGCCGACATCGAGGGACTTGGCGAAGAGGTTCGCCGCCGCGTGAAGGAGAGTTCGGGCATCGAGCTCACCTGGGAAATCAAGCGCATCGGCCAGCCCTGAGCGGGGGAGAAAACACCATGACGAAACATGTCGCCGTGTTGATGGGCGGATGGTCCGCGGAGCGCGAGGTGAGCTTGCGCTCGGGCGCCGCCTGCGCGCGGGCGTTGCGCGACGAGGGTTATCGCGTCACCGAAATCGACGTCACGCGTGACATCGCCCAGACGCTCGCAGAGCTGAAGCCCGATGTCGCCTTCAACGCGCTGCACGGCAAGGTCGGCGAGGACGGGACGATCCAGGGTGTGCTGGAAGTCCTGCGCATTCCCTATACGCATTCGGGCGTGCTCGCCTCGGCGCTCGCCATGAACAAGCAGCAGGCGAAAATCGTGATGGCCGCAGCCGGCGTGCCGATCGCCGAAGGCATGGTGGTGGATCGCCATACGGCGGCGCGCGCGCATGTCATGGCGCCGCCTTACGTTCTTAAACCAGTTTGTGAGGGTTCATCTTTCGGGGTCGTAATCGTTAACGCCGGGGACCCCCCACCGTCCCATTTAGGAGCAGATGACTGGGCCTATGGCGACGACATGCTGGCTGAGCGATTCGTTGCCGGGCGCGAATTGACCTGCGCGGTGATGGGCGAGAAGGCCTTGGATATCATTGAAATACGAGCGGCTGACGGCGGTTGGTATGATTACAACGCGAAATACTCGAAAGGTGGATCAATTCACATCCTTCCGGCCCCGCTTAAAGGAAATGTTTACCAAATTGTTCAAGAATTGGCGCTCAAGGCACATAGGGCTCTCGGCTGCCGTGGCGTGAGTCGTTCCGATTTCCGATTTGACGATCGGCCCGAGGGTAACGGGGAGCTCGTCATTCTGGAGGTCAACACACAGCCCGGCATGACTGAGACGTCTCTGGTGCCCGAAATCGCCGCGTCAGCGGGGTTCTCGTTCGGTGGGCTTGTACGATGGATGGTGGAAGAGGCGTCCTGCGATCGCTAGGGGACCAATGGTCCCCGGCGCCGGCGCGCCCTTCTTTCGCTAGCCCGATCGCGGCGGCCCCGAAGTTCAAGGGCCACGTCGAAAACGGCGTCCACTATTTTCCGGCTCCGTTGCGTCCCGAGAATGTCCACGTCTCTGCGGCCCCGAAAGCGCCCGTGCGCCGGCGTCGCCGTTCGCGCCGGCTGGAGCGCTTCGCCTTTATCGGCCGCGCCGCCCGCAAGCGCGGCTTCGGCCTGTTTCTCTTGATCGCGTTCCTGGGCTCGGTCGGCGCTGCCGGCGCCGTGCGCGGCGGACAATATGAGCGCTTCGTCGCCGAGTTCGGCACGCTGCAGGATCTGGGCGCGCGCGCCATCGGCTTCAGTCTCGAAGGCGTCACAATCGTGGGCGCGAAGGAATTGTCGGAGGACGAGATCCTCACTGCTTCGGGAATCACGACGCGCGATTCACTGCCCTTCCTCGACGCCGCCGCGGTGCGCAGCCGCATCAAGGAAATCCCGATGGTGCGGGATGTGAGCGTGCGCAAGCTATATCCCTCGCGCCTGCTGGTCGAGATTCAGGAGCGCTCGCCTTACGCGCTGTGGCAGGTCAACGGCATCGTGCAGGTGATCTCTGCCGACGGCATGGCGATCGACCAGCTCGCCAGCGAGCATCAGGCGCGCTTGCCTTTCGTGGTTGGCGAGGACGCCAATCTGCACGTGCCGGAATTCCTGAAGCTCCT
Organism: Hyphomicrobiales bacterium; assembly: GCA_025356415.1. Taxonomy (GTDB): domain Bacteria; phylum Pseudomonadota; class Alphaproteobacteria; order Rhizobiales; family Beijerinckiaceae; genus Terripilifer. The sequence continues at coordinate 3,877 of JANXTB010000329.1, read as the reverse complement.
CGATAGCGCAGGTGAATTGCGCGACCAGGTGCGCGCGGGCGTTCTTGTTTCGGGGCGCCGCTGGAACGTGAAGCTTGTGTCCGGCCTCGAAGTGAAGCTGCCCGAGCTAGCACCCGAAGCCGCCTTCGCGGCCTTCGCAAAAATGTCCCGCGAGATGCGCATCCTCGACAAGGATCTGATCTCGGTCGACCTGCGCATTCCGGACCGGATGATCGCCCGCCTGAGCGCGGACGCCGCCGCAACCCGCGCCGAAGCGCTTGCCAAAAAGCCCCGCAAAGGAGGCCAGACTTGAGTTCTCGTGGTCTGACTCCGCGTATGCGTCCGTTGTCCGCGCGCAAGAGCGCCGTTCTTTCGGTGCTCGATATCGGAACGACGAAAGTCGCGTGCCTCATCGCCCGCCTGATGCCGGCGGAAGCGTCCGACACGCTGCGCGGGCGCACGCATCGCTGCAAGATTCTCGGCATTGGCCACCAGCGTTCGCGCGGCATCAAGGCTGGCGCCGTCGTCGATATGGATGAAGCCGAAAACGCGATTCGACTCGCGGTCGACGCCGCCGAGCGCATGGCCGGCGTCCAGGTCGAAAGCGTCATCGTCAATTTGTCGGGCGGCCGGCTTGGTTCGCAATTGTTTCACGCCAACGTCAGCGTTGGCGGCAGGGCTGTCAGCGAACACGACGTCCAGCGCGTGCTTGAGGCTGCGGCTTCGCGAACGGAACAGCAGGGCAGGGCGCTTCTGCATTCGCTGCCGACCGGCTTCTCGCTGGATTCGACGCGCGGCATTCGCGACCCCCGCGGCATGATTGGCGACGAACTTGGCGCGGACATGCATGTCGTGTCCTGCGACAGCGCGGCGGCTCGCAACCTGATGCTGGCGATCGAGCGCTGCCATCTTGATGTCGAGGCTCTGGTCTCCACGCCTTATGCGGCGGGACTTTCGGCGCTCGTCGACGACGAGGCGGAAATGGGCGCGGCGCTTGTCGATATGGGCGGCGGCACGACGACCATTGGCGTGTTTTCGGGCGGCCACCTCACGCATGTCGATGCAGTGGCGGTCGGCGGCAATCACGTCACGATGGACATCGCGCGCGGACTTACCATCCGCGTATCGGACGCCGAACGCCTTAAAACGTTGTACGGATCCTGCATCTCTTCACCATCTGACGAGCGCGAGACGATTTCGGTTGCGCAGGTCGGGGAAGACGGCGAGCATCCAATACACGTGCCGAAATCGCACCTTGTGCGAATCATTCGGCCCCGTGTTGAGGAGATTCTCGAGCTGGTTCGTGATCGGTTGCAGGCAGCGGGCTTCGCACCACAGGCAGGACGGCGACTCGTTCTGACCGGCGGCGCGGCGCAATTGACCGGTTTGCCCGAGGCGGCGCGCAGGATCATCTCAAATCAGGTGCGCGTTGGCCGTCCTTTGGGTATTCAAGGGTTGCCCGAATCAGCAAAGAGCCCTGCCTTTTCGGCGGCAGTGGGTTTGCTGGTTTATCCCCAGGTCGCCGGCATCGAGCATTTCGAGCCCCGGCGCAGAGTAGTGATGCAGTCAACGGGTACCGACGGATACATGTCCCGCATGGGACGCTGGCTCCGCGAGAGTTTCTGAGTTTCCTGAACATCGGATTCCGGTACGGCGCGGCGGCCAGACTCGGATTCCGGCAAATGAAGCAAGACGGGACGCGATCATGCGCCCCCAGTCGAGAGGCCAGACGATGACGATCAATCTCAAAGCTCCCGAGTTGCGGGAACTGAAACCCCGCATCATGGTCGCGGGCGTCGGCGGCGCCGGTGGCAACGCTGTCAACAACATGATCGAGTCCGGCCTCGTCGGCGTGGATTTCATCGTTGCGAACACGGACGCGCAGGCGCTGACCGCCTCCAAGGCCGACCGCATCATCCAGATGGGCTTGCAGGTGACCGAAGGCCTCGGCGCCGGCTCGCAGCCGGAAGTCGGCCGCGCGGCCGCTGAAGAGGCGCTCGAGGAAATCCGCGATCACCTCGCGGGCGCGCACATGGTGTTCGTTACCGCCGGCATGGGCGGCGGCACCGGAACCGGCGCAGCGCCGGTCATCGCCAGGATGGCGCGCGACATGGGCATCCTCACTGTCGGCGTCGTCACCAAGCCGTTCCAGTTCGAAGGCGTGCGCCGCATGCGCATCGCCGAGAGCGGCATCACCGAATTGCAGAAGGCGGTCGACACGCTGATCGTCATTCCGAACCAGAATCTGTTCCGCGTCGCCAATGAAAAGACCACCTTCGCCGACGCTTTCGCGATGGCCGACCAGGTGCTCTATTCCGGCGTCGCCTGCATCACCGACCTGATGGTCAAGGAAGGCCTCATCAACCTCGACTTCGCCGACGTCCGCGCCATCATGCGCGAGATGGGCAAGGCGATGATGGGCACCGGCGAGGCCTCCGGCGAGCGCCGCGCGATTCACGCCGCTGAAGCCGCGATCGCCAACCCGCTGCTCGACGAAGTCTCGATGAAGGGCGCGCGCGGTCTGCTGATCTCGATCACGGGCGGCAACGACCTCACGCTTTATGAAGTCGATGAAGCTGCGAGCCGCATCCGTCAGGAAGTCGACGAAGACGCCAACATCATCCTCGGTGCGACTTTCGATTCGTCGCTCGATGGCGTCGTGCGCGTGTCCGTCGTCGCCACCGGCATCGATCACCCGGCCAACGCCCGTGAGTTCACCGCGACTCAGGATCGGATCGCCGCCGTCACCCAGAAGCTGCTCGACCAGACCCAGCCGCGCGGCTACCAGCAGCCGGTTGGCGCCGTCGCTCCGACGGCAGCTTACGAGACGCCCGCCTCGCCGGTCGCTCCGGCCCCTGTCATGCAGCAGCCGGTCGCACAGCCGGTGATGCAGCAGCCGGTCATGCCCGCCGCCGACTACGAGCCCATGGCGCCGAAAGCCGCCTATGCGCCGCAGCAGGCGCCCGAGGCGCCGCGCCAGGGTGAATATCAGCAGCCGGGCGCTTTCATGCCGCCGGTCGCCGAGCAGCCGATGCGTGCGCCCCGCATGCCGACGATCGAAGATCTGCCGCGTCCCGGTCAGGACCTGATGCGCGCGCAGACTGCGCCCGCGCAGGACACGCGCCGCCGCTCGCTGTTCGATCGTCTGATTGGCGCCAACAAGCCGGAAGAGCCTCCGGTGCAGCGTTCCGCTCAGGCGCCGCAGCAGAATTTCGCCCCGCGGCCGCCACAGGCTACGGCGCCCGTGCATCAGGAATATGGCAAGCGGCCCGCGCAGTCGCAGGCCACACGCCCGCCGCAAGGTGCGCTCGACCCGCATGGCCGCCCGGCTCCGCAACAGCGGTCCATAGAGGAGGATCAGCTCGAGATTCCGGCCTTTCTTCGCCGCCAATCCAGCTGAAGGCGATTCTTAAGAATCCCTTAAGTTTTCCCGTGCCCGCGCCCCTCAAGGCGCGGGCATAATTGTTTGATTTGGCAAGATCTTCTCGACCTAACGCCTTGCTTGTCCACGGTTATTTCAAAGTGTAACAGATGGTAAGAAAGCGTGATTTGGCTGTGGTCCAGCCTGAGCGTAATTTAACCACGTCCCAAGGTGCTTCGAGCCCAGCGGGATTCGCATACCTCTCCCCACCTGGAGAGCTCGGGTCGGCGCTAAAGTGCACCAAACGACTCGCCAAAACACTGGCTGCAAAGCGGCCAAACACAAGACGGTTTATGACCGAGATGAGGCATCGTCCGGAGCCGGGCCACAGGCTCGCGGACGATCAGCGAAGCGGAACCGATATGAAGCTCGGAAAACAAACGACATTGCGCAGCCGCGCCGTTCTTACGGGCGCAGGCGTGCATTCGAACGCTCCGGTTCGTCTCGTCCTGCATCCTGCAGAAGCGAATAACGGCG
>JANXTB010000309.1 GCA_025356415.1 Hyphomicrobiales bacterium | reverse complement strand
TGCCGTTCCCCTATCCGGGATTCGGGCGCTCGGTTTATCCGGGCTTCCTTCAGCTTTCCGGATTCATGGCGATGAACATGGATCGCCACGTCAATGCGCACCTTGAGATGTTCAAGCATCTTGTCGAGGGCGATGGCGATTCCGCCGAGAAGCATCGCGACTTCTATGATGAGTACATGGCCGTCATGGACCTGTCGGCTGACTATTACCTGCAGACAATCGACAATGTGTTCGTCCATCACACCCTGCCCAAGGGCGAGATGAAACACCGGGACCAGTCCGTCGATCTGACCACCATCCGCCGTACTGGCCTGATGACAGTCGAGGGTGAAAAGGACGACATCTCAGGCGTCGGTCAGACTTATGCGGCGCAGGAACTTTGCATCAACATTCCGGACTCCCGGAAGGTGCACTACCTGCAGAACGGCGTCGGACATTATGGCGTCTTCAACGGCTCGCGTTTCCGTTCAGAAATTGCGCCGCGTATCCGCGACTTTATTGCGACGCTGGAGCATCAGGCGAGCGGCTCGTCGAAGCGTCCGAAATCGGCCGGTTTGAAGTTGGCGTCATCAAACGACTGAAAGTTGCAAACGCAGTGTGGCGGAGTGCATCGAGAATCAGTTAGACTCATTCTCGATGCTGCGCCTTTTCCGACGAGACACATCCTCCGGCACGATTGCGCACGACCACCTCGATGTCGCGCATGAAGGAGCCGTCTATCGCGTTTCACTGAAACGCGTGACAGGTGCGCGCCGCTACACGCTGCGCGTCCGCAATGCGACACGCGATGTCGTCATCACCATGCCAACACGAGGCACGCTGACTGCGGCGCGCGACTTTGCGCAACGTCATGCAGCCTGGATTGCAACGCGCCTTCATCGACTCCCTGCAGCCGTTCCATTCCGCAAAGGTGCGTTGATTCCAATTCGTGGCATCGACCACGAAATCGTGCACATGAACGCATTACGCGGTGGCATCGAAACGCGAATGAGCACTGCCGGCATACGACAATTGATTGTCGTCTGCGATGAAGACCATTTATCGCGCCGCATCCACGACTATCTCAAGCGCGAAGCGAAGAAGGAACTCGAGGCGGCTGTTCGCAAGCACACAGCCACGCTCGGATTTGCAGCGCGACGGATTACGGTGCGCGACACCACCAGCCGCTGGGGCTCGTGCTCAGCGAGCGGCTCGCTGAATTTTTCGTGGCGGCTGATCATGGCGCCCGAGCACGTGCTCGATTATCTGGCGGCGCACGAAGTCGCGCATCTCGTGCACATGAATCATTCCGAAGATTTCTGGGCGTTGACACGGAGCCTTGCGCCCCACACCGATCGCGCTGAAACGTGGCTGCACGCGAATGGCGCAGCCCTGCATCGATTCGGCGTCGAACTGGACTAGGCTGTCCGCGTGAACGTGAGATAGACGGGCGGACGCCCCTCGCGAAAAGCTTTCGCCTCGTACCGCGTGCCAGGCCAGTCCGCCCACGGATCGTTCCATTTGCGAGCGCCGGTCTGGCCTTCTTCCCAGCGCCAATGCGAATCAGCGATCGTGCGCGCAAGAACCCAACCGGCGTAATCGTCAATGTCGGTCGCAAAGCGCAACACGCCGCCGATTTTCAGAACGCGGCCAATTTCGGCGATGTTCTTGGACGTCAGAAAACGGCGCTTTCGCTGGCGCCACTTCGGCCACGGGTCAGGGTACAGAACGTCAATTCTGTCGATCGATTGCGCGGGCAATTTCACCAGAACTTCGCGGGCGTCGCCGTGATGTGCTCGAATATTCGAGAGATTCTTCTCTTCGATCTGAACAAGCAATTTCGCCACGCCGTTCACGAACGGCTCGCAACCGATATAGCCGATCTCGGGGTGACGAGAGGCTTCGTGCACCAGATGCTCGGCGCCGCCAAAGCCTATTTCTATTCGAACGATTTCCGGACGGAAGGCGAATAACGCAGCCGGGTCTTCGGTCATCCGTGACGTATCGATGGACAGGTCCGGCAAGGTCGAGGTGACGAGCTCCGCCTGATGCAGGCGGAGCTTCTTTCCTTTGCGCCGTCCATAGAGAGTCCGGGCGATAGGCCCGTCTTCCGCGGCAGACGTCGTCTCGGACATGACCTGATCCAGTTGGCGCTTAAGCGACAGCGCGCTTCAACTCGTCGACGAGATCGATATTTTCCCACGAGAAGCCGCCATCGGCATCCGGCTGGCGGCCGAAGTGGCCGTAAGCGGATGTGCGAGCATAGATCGGGCGGTTGAGCTTGAGATGCTCGCGGATGCCGCGCGGGGTCAGGCTCATGATTTCCATCAGCGTGGCTTCGAGCTTCGCCGGGTCAACGTTCCCAGTGTCGTGAAGATCGGCATAGATCGACAGCGGACGGGCGACGCCGATCGCGTAGGAAAGCTGCAGCGTGCAACGATCCGCAAGCCCTGCCGCTACGACGTTTTTTGCGAGATAGCGCGCGGCGTAAGCAGCCGAACGGTCGACCTTGGTCGGGTCCTTGCCGGAGAACGCGCCGCCGCCATGCGGCGCAGCGCCGCCGTAAGTGTCGACGATGATCTTGCGTCCCGTAAGCCCGCAGTCGCCATCAGGACCGCCGATGAAGAATTTACCGGTCGGATTGATGTGCCAGACGGTGTTCTTCGTCACCCAGCCAGCCGGAAGCGCCTTCTCGACGTAAGGGCGCACAATGTCGGCGACTTGCTGCGAGGTAAGGTCTTCTTTCATGTGCTGATGAGAGATGACGATCTGCGTCGCCTCGACCGGCACGCCGTTCTCGTAGCGAATCGTGACCTGACTCTTGGCGTCGGGACCAAGGTGCTGCTCGGCGCCCGAGCGGCGCGCGTCCGAAAGGACGTGAAGGATCTTGTGGGCGTAGTGGATGGGCGCCGGCATCAGTTCCGGCGTTTCGCGGCAGGCGTAACCGAACATGATGCCCTGGTCGCCCGCGCCTTCATCCTTGTTGCTGCCAGCATCGACGCCCTGCGCGATATCCGCGGATTGCGAATGCAGGAGCACCTCGATGTTGGCGCGCTCCCAATGGAAGCCTTCCTGCTCGTAACCAATGTCACGGATCGCCTGGCGAGCGAGATGGACGATCGTATCTTCCATCAATTTCGGGCCGCGGACCTCGCCGGCGATCACGACGCGATTGGTCGTCGCCAAAGTCTCGCAAGCGACGCGAATTTGGTAAGGGTCGATGCCCGCCTTGGCGCCTTCACGGAAAAACAGATCGACGACTTCGTCGGAAATCCTGTCACAAACCTTGTCCGGATGTCCCTCAGAGACCGACTCGCTCGTAAAGAAATAGTTCTGCCTGGCCACGCTCGTCTCCGCAGTTGCGAAACACTTTGCCGGACCACCCGATGCCGTCGGCACGGATGTATCCTAGCCGTGGTTTGTGACACCCGGCGTTCGTCAGGTCAAGCAATAGGGGACGTTTCGTTCTTTATAAAGAACGATCAGGACGTGGACTCTTGCGTGTCCGCCTGCCTTTGGGCTTCGCTTTCCGCGATCTGGCACACGAGGTCGACGATGCGCCGACGCACCTTGCCGTCGCGAATTTTCGCGAAAGCCCGGTTCAGCTGAAGGCCTTCAGCTGTCGTAACCATATCCGGAACAAATTGTTTAGCGCCGTCTTCAAAGCCGGGCTTGATGCCCAACGCAGAGGGTGCGCCCTCAAAAAAATAGGACGGCGGTGCGTCAAGCAACCTCGAGATCGCCTGCAATCGGCTCGCGCCTATGCGATTGGCGCCTTTTTCGTATTTCTGAACCTGCTGGAAAGTGACCCCAAGCGCATTTCCGAGCTTCTCCTGGCTCAAGCCAAGCATCATTCGACGGAGCCGGACTCGGCTTCCGACATGCTGATCGATTGGGTTTGGATCTTTTGCCAAGGCCATCTCCGGAGCCGCTTTCAAGCAAGGGCGCTTACCTGCCGCAAGCTTTGACTCTACCGTTGCGACAGTTCTTTCATTTAGCGAAGGATTATGCAACCGCGGACGGCCAATAAATTAATTCTTCGTTAATCAAGGCCGACGACGACGAAGCGCGAACAACAGGGCGGTGAAACAGGCAAAAAAGACGAACGGCGCAAATAAAGGCGCTCGTGCGAACAGTGGAGCGGGCGCCGAAAGCGGCAAAGCCGTATCCAGAACGCCTTCCACATTGAGGCTCAGGCGGCCGAGAATCCTTCCGTAAGGGTCTATGACTGCTGACATTCCAGTGTTCGCCGCACGTATCAGCGGCAGCCCCTCCTCGATGCTGCGGAGCCTTGCCTGGGCAAGGTGCTGGTGCGGTCCAGCCGTTAATCCGAACCACCCGTCATTGCTCACATTCACGATTATTCCGGCTTGGCTTCGGAGGGCGGGGTCGATCACGCCCGGGAAAATCGCCTCGTAACAAATCAGGGGAAATATCTTTGGAAGCCCCGGCGCCTCGATCAGCTTGCGGGTGATTCCGGGTTCGAAGCCTCCGGGAATGTGCACGAACTGCCGGATGCCAAATGTTTCGAGCAGGCCGGAGAACGGGAGGTACTCGCCGAATGGGACAAGGTGAACCTTGTCATAGGAGTCCAGAACCGCGCCGTCTGGCGTTCCGATCACCTGGATTGCGTTGAAGTATGAGACTTTCCGGATCTCCCCGGGCAAGTCCCCAGCCTGAACAGCTTCCATGCGGGCGGCGCCCGTGATCAGGGTTGTCGCTCCAAGCGCATTCGAAATGGTCGAGAGCGCGGCCGGGTCCCGCGCCAGGAAAAAAGGAAAGGCGGATTCAGGCCAGATGAGATGCGTGACTTCCGCGAGACCGGTTGGGTACTGCTGCGACGACTGCGACGAGGCCTGAAGGTAGTGCTCCAGAATTTGCTTCCCTCGTTCCGGGACGAAATTTTCATCCTGCGCCGTATTGGGCTGAACGATCCGCAATTTGACTTGGTCGTCGAAGGTTGTCGGGTGAAGCAGAAGGCGTCCGAATCCGAAGGCGAAAAGTGCGACGAGCAGAGCCATTCCAAAAACAGGCGCCGCGGCCCGTTCGCGCCAAGGGCGAGCGTCTATCAGTGTCGCCGGGCTGGCGAAAATCAGCACCGCCAGCAGCGTCAGGCCGTGCAATCCCACCAGGCTGGCGACCTGCGCAAGAGCGAGATGATTGCCAAGCGCCATCCCGAAGTCGTTCCACGGAAACCCGGTCAGCACGTTCGCACGAAGCCATTCCGAGGCGGCAAGCGACAGCGCGAAAACAAGGATGCGGCTTGGCCCCGTAGACCAAAGAAGACGTGCGCCGGCAAAGCCTAATGCTGTGAAGCAAGCGAGGAGCGCAGGAAGACCCGCGACACCCAGCGGCAAGGCCCAGGCGAATTCGTCCGCATCGACGAGAAAAGCCGCTCCAAGCCACCATAGCCCCGCGACGAAATAGCCGAATCCTATCCACCAGCCGATCTCGAACGCATCAACGAGGGCCTTGCGATCAATGCGACGTCCGGGAGCACGCTTGTTTCTTGCAAGCGATCCATCGAGCAACCAGACGGAGATGACGAAGGTCACTGCAATGGACGGAAGCAGATTGACAGGCGCGAGCGAGAGAGCGCCGACAGCTCCGCCCAGCAGGGCGATGACTCGCCGCCTCCACCCTGAAGACGAGATGATGTCGTGAATCAGATTCAACTAAAAATCCCGAGCCATGAAACAGGTCAGACCCCTTGGTCGCCGGCGCGCGCCTCACCTGGATTCGTGCGAGCGGCTGAACTCAAATCCAGGATGCGAACGCGGACGCGTTTCAGCCGGCGCCTGTCAGCATCTATGACTTCAAAGGATACCAAGCCTGCGTCAATCCTCTCGCCGCGTGCCGGGACACGGCCCGCCAAGGTGCTCACAAGCCCGCCCAGCGTATCGATGTGACCGCCACTGCTGAGAGCTTCAAAATCGAAACCAACTGAATGCGTCAGATCGTCAAGGCTGGCGCGCGCATCCACGATCCAGCTGTCATCCTGATCTTTCTGAATGACGGGCCGCTCATCTTCGTCATGCTCGTCTTCGATGTCTCCGACGATCGTCTCGACGATATCCTCGATTGAGGCGAGCCCGTCAGTCCCGCCATATTCATCGATGACAAGCGCCATATGTGTGCGCGTCGCCTGCATCTTCACAAGCAGATCCAAGGCTGGCATCGAGGGCGGAACGAACAACACGGGCCTGACGATTCCGGCCTTGGAAAGTGGCAACGTCAAATCGACCTCGCCCAATCCCCGTAGTTTCATCAGCGCCTGCCGACGTGGCGATCGTTCTTCGATGTCCTGACCGAGCTCCGCTTGTGGGGCTCGCAGAAATCCGTCCATCGCCGTGGCGAGATAGTCAACGAAGTCACGAATGTGGACCATTCCCCGCGGGTCATCGAGATTCTCGCCATGAACCGGAAGACGCGAGTGACCCGCCGTGCGAAACACGGTCAGAATCTCGCCAAGCGTGGCGTCCAGCCCAACGGCAATCACGTCGGCGCGGGGCACCATCACGTCCTGAACCCGCAGTTCATGCAGGCCCAACACGTTCTTGAGCAGCACGCGCTCTTGAGCGCTCAGATCGCTTTGTATGGATTCATCATCAAGCGCGTCCTCGATGTCGTCGCGGATCGACGCGGACCCGAGCCCGAAAAGATTTCGCAGGCGATCAAGAAGACTGGGGCGATCACCCCGTTGGTCCTGCGAGGATTGGTCCGACGCGCTCATGACTGAGCGCTCTCAACAGGAACGGTAGCGGCGTAGGGATCAGCGATGCCCAGACGGGCGAGCGCCCGCCGTTCAGCTTCTTCCATGACTTCCGCATCATCCTCGATCTCGTGGTCGTAACCGACCAGATGAAGAAAGCCGTGCACGACCATGTGGCTCAAGTGGTCTGAAAAAGATTTCTGCTCATCGATACTTTCGCGCTCCACCGTTTCGAAGGCGATCGCGATGTCGCCCAACAACGGCGCTTGAGAAAGTCTGGACGGGTCCGATGCCGGAAACGACAGAACATTGGTTGGCTTGTCGAGCCGGCGCCATTCGCGATTGAGTTCACGAATGCGCGCATCGTCACAAAACAACAGGCTAATTTCGGCCGACGGCGCGAGCTCGACATCGCTTTCAGCGCGCGCCGCCTCGACCGCAAGGCTGACCAACGAGTCGAGCTCGATGGCCGCCCATTTTTCGGACTCAACCGCTATGTCTATTTCGATGGTCATCTCGGAGCCTTGGATCCCGTCTGGGATGCCGACTCGTAAGCGGTCACGATACGCCTGACGAGATCATGCCTCACAACGTCAGCATCCCTGAAGCGCACGTGGCCAATTCCTTCGAGGTGCGAGAGAAGACTCACGGCTTCACTCAAGCCGGATTTTTGACCCGGCGGCAGATCGGTCTGCGTCGGATCGCCGGTGATGATCATACGCGACCCTTCGCCGAGACGCGTCAGGAACATTTTCATTTGCATGGACGTCGCGTTCTGCGCCTCGTCGAGCAACACGCAAGCCGACGTCAACGTGCGGCCACGCATGAACGCGAGCGGCGCAACTTCAATCATGCCGGTCTGCAGACCACGCTCGACCATGCGCCCGTCCATGAAGTCATAGAGGGCGTCGTAGATCGGGCGCAGGTACGGATCTACTTTCTCGCGCATGTCGCCAGGCAGGAAGCCGAGACGCTCGCCTGCCTCAACCGCCGGCCGTGTGATGATGAGCCGTTCCACCGCGCCCTGCTCGAGCAGAGCAACCGCGTGTCCAACCGCGAGCCAGGTCTTGCCCGTTCCGGCCGGCCCCTCTGCAAAGACAAGTTCGTTGCGCTTCAAGGCGCGCAGGTATAAATCCTGCGCTGCATTTCGCGCGCGAACCGCGCCACGCTTGCGCGTCGTGATCTGTTCGAAACTGGTTCGGCTGCTTTCTTCTTTCGGAAAAAGATTTCCCTGAAGCGCGCCCTCCTGAACGGCGCCATCGACGTCGCCGAGCGAGATCGATTGCCCCTGCTTCACGCGCGCGTACAGGTTTTCGAGAACACGCCGCGCCTGATCGCACGCCTCTGGAGATCCCTTGAGCGTGACGTGATTGCCATTAGCGTGCGCGGAAACGCCGAGACGCCGTTCGATGCGGGCGAGATTCTGGTCGTAGTGTCCGAAGAGAATGGAAGCGAACCGATTATCGTCGAAGGCCAGAGTCACTTCGGCCTTCTCGGCGACGTCCCGCTCGGGCTCGCCGGCGAGTTGTGTAGCGCCTTCACGCGCGTCCGTGTTGCGCGGTGCCGTTCCAGTCTTTTCAGATGACCTCAAGCGCGCATCCTCCGTTCAGGAAATTTGCTCGGCCAGACAGCCGAACAACGAATTTGTGCTCGTGCCCGTGATTTCCACGAGCGCTTCGGAGCCGATCAGATGATCTGGTCCATCGACATGGACCGCCTGCAGATAGGGCGTCTTCCCGCCGATCTGTCCGGGATGGCGGCCTTTCTTTTCGAAAAGCACCGGCATGATTTTTCCGACCGCCGCCGCATTATAGGCGTGCCGCTGCGCATCGGTCAGCTTCTGCAAGCGGGCAAGCCGCTCGCTCTTGATGTCCTCGGGAACCTGGTCGGCCATCTCGGCGCCCGGTGTTCCCGGTCGCGTCGAGTATTTGAAGAAATACGTGCTCGCAAAGTCGATCTCTGAAATGAGATCGAGCGTTTCCTGAAATTCAGCTTCCGTCTCGCCAGGGAAACCGACGATGAAATCCGACGACAGGGCGATGTCCGGGCGCTCCGCGCGAATGCGCGCGATGAGGTCTATATAGTCGCGCACCCGATGCTTTCTGTTCATCGCCTGAAGCACACGATCCGAGCCCGACTGCACCGGCAGATGCAGGAACGGCATCAAGGCTGGCTGAGTCCGGTGAGCTGCGATGAGATCGTCCGTCATGTCGTTGGGGTGGCTGGTTGTATAGCGGATGCGCAGCAGACCTGGGATATGTGAAAGCCTCGCGACAAGAGCCGAGAGATTGCACGGCGCGCCATTCTCATCGAGACCGTGAAACGCATTCACGTTCTGCCCTAGCAGCGTGATCTCGCGAACGCCCGCCTGAACGAGGTAAGTCGCTTCTTCGATAATCTTCTCGATCGGGCGCGACGTCTCGGCGCCGCGCGTGTAGGGAACGACGCAGAAGGTGCAGAACTTGTCGCAGCCTTCCTGAATGGTGAGGAAGGCGGCGACGCCACGACTTTGAACTTTCGCGTTCGACGGCCTGGCCAGATGATCGAACTTGTCTTCGACAGGAAAGTCCGTCTCGACGACGGGGCCCGCTTTCGCCAGCCGCAGCATCTCGGGAAGACGGTGATAGCTCTGCGGACCGATGACGAGATCGACGGCCTTTTGGCGCCGCAGGATTTCCTTGCCCTCGGCCTGCGCCACGCAACCGGCAACTGCGATCAGCGTCTCGCGACCCGCCGCGGCGCGCTCCATCTTGAGCTCGCGGATTTTGCCCAGCTCGGAAAAGACCTTTTCGGAGGCGCGTTCCCGGATATGGCAGGTGTTCAACACGATGAGGTCGGCCTCGGCGATCTCGCCAGTCTCGTCGTAGCCTTCCGGCGCGAGCACGTCCGCCATTCGCGTCGCGTCGTAGACGTTCATCTGGCAGCCGTAAGACTTGACGAACAGCTTGCGTCGTCCCGTCTCAGTCTCGGACCGATCCACGGCCGCGCCTGCGGTCTGGTCGGTTGTCATCGTGCTCAAGCGGTCCACCTCACCTCGGGATCATGCTTCGACCACTCCTGACAGGATAGGCGAAGTTACGGCAGCTTCTAGTGCCCCAAGCGGGTTTTGAGAACAAAAGTCTTCAGCCAAGGTCGACGCGAAGGACAAGCGCCGTCGCGCGTGCGCCATCCTTGCCGGGATAATAGCCTGGCCGCTTCCCAACCTGCTGGAAGCCGTAGGCGCGATACAGACGGAGCGCGGCCGCGTTACCTTCGTCCACCTCCAGGAAGACTTGATTCGCGCGCTGGGTGGCGAGCCGCGCCAAATGAGCTGAAAGAAGCGCCTTTCCGACCCCTGACCCCTGTCTGTTTCGGGCGACGGCGATCGTCAGGAGTTCCGCTTCAGGAGCTAGGACCCGCGAGATCACGAATCCGAAAAGCTTTTTCCCGGGTCCGTCGGTGGCGATATCAGCGACCGCGCCGGCTTGGCGAAGCAGATCCTCGATCTCGGCGGCGCTCCAGGGGCCGGCGAAAAAGTCCTTATGGATCCCGGCTGCGTCACGGCTCCAGTCTGGCGTCATGGGACGGATGATCGTCGCAGCCCCGCGACCGAAGAACGGCAGCCGCATGCCTCAGGGCGCCCGCGCGATCAAGCCGCCAAAGTGCGGCTTGGCGTCCGGAGCCTTCAGGTAGTAGGGACGGGCCGGGGCCTGTTCAGGGTCGGCCAGCAACCCGAGACGCGCGACGAAGGAAATATCAGGAGACGCGGCGTCACCGACCACGTCTGCTTCCATCCCCGCCGACCAGGCCTCGATGGCCATCATGGAGGCGCCCGATCCCACCAGCCGCAACTGGCCCGAACCAAGCGCCCGAACGGCGTCGCGGACCTTGGCCAAACGAGGCGGCAGCAGCGACTGCCCTTTCGCGGAAAAGCCCTGCACGTAAACTTGGCCATGCTTGGCGTCGATGGCCGCGGCAATGACGACGCCTGATTCTGCGCCAATCAGGGGTGCGGCGAATGCCGGCAGGGACGATACGCCGACCACGGGAATCCCGCAGGCGAGACCAATCGCGCGAGCGGCGGAAATGCCGATTCGAATCCCCGTGAACGACCCAGGCCCGACCACCACTGCGACGCGGCTCAGCGCCGTGAAGTCCACCTGCGCGGCTTTCAGGACACGTTCGACCAGCGGCAGCAGGGCCTCCGAATGGCCCCGAGTCATCGGCTGGCTTTCGCGAGCCAGCACAGTTCCTGCCGAATCCATCACACAAGCTGAAACGGCGGCGTGAGCCGTGTCGATTGCGAGAACCGTCATGCGCCGCCGTCCATGGGTCAGACCTGCTCGACAGCCTGAACGTCAGGCAGGAAGTGCTTGAGGAGATTTTGAATGCCGCTCTTAAGCGTCGCCGTCGACGATGGGCAGCCTGAGCACGCCCCCTTCATCGCCAGATAGACGATTCCGTCCTTGAAGCCACGAAAAGTGATGTCGCCACCGTCGCCAGCGACGGCGGGGCGAATCCGGGTTTCGAGCAGTTCCTTGATCGTCGCCACGGTCTCGGCGTCGTCTGGAGAGAAAAATTCCTCGCCGTCCTCGTCGGTGGCGGGAGCCGAGCTGTCATCCAGAAGCGGCGTGCCGGAGACGTAATGCTCCATGATCGCGCCCAGGATGGCGGGCCTCAGATGCTGCCATTCGGCCTCGCCCTTGCTGACGGAGACGAAATCGGACCCGAAGAACACGGTCGAGACGCCTGGGATAGCAAACAACGCCCGGGCCAGCGGAGACTTGGCTGCGCTTTCAGGGTCGCGCATTTCGAGCGTGCCTGACGGCAGGACCGTCCGGCCCGGCAGGAACTTCAGGGTAGAGGGATTCGGTGTGGCTTCAGTCTGGATGAACATGGCTTTCTCCAAGGCGTCCGGTTCAAGGCCGGCGTCGGATCACGCCACCAGATAAGGGGTTGCGCGCCAGAAGATCAATGGCGCGTTTCGACGCTCGCCCCGAAAGGGGCGCCTCAGCGAATGAACCCGACGATGTCGCGCACCTGCATCATCGTCACCGCAGCACGCTCACGAGCCCGGTTTGCGCCATCGCGCAGAACGGAATCGATGTAGGCGTGGTCAGACTGCAGGCGACGCATTTCGGCGCCGATCGGCGCCAGCTTCTCGACCGTCAGATCGACCAGAGCGGATTTGAAGGTCGAAAAATTTCCGCCCCCAAACTGGGTCAGGACATCGGCCTTCGTGCCGCCCGTCAAGGCGGCGTAGATGCCGACAAGATTGTCGGCCTCCGGGCGACTGGCCAGTCCCTCGATCGCGGACGGCAGCGCGTCCGGATCGGTTTTCGCCTTGCGTATCTTCTGCGCGATCGTGTCGGCGTCGTCGGCAAGATTGATCCGCGAATTGTCGGACGGATCCGATTTGGACATCTTCTTGGAGCCGTCACGCAGGCTCATCACCCGCGTCGCGGGACCTTGAATCAAAGGCTCGGGAAGCGGAAAGAAGGTCTTCCCATCGGCATATTCTGGATTGTCGGCCAGAAAATCATTGTTGAACTTCTGCGCGATATCGCGCGCCAATTCGAGATGCTGTTTCTGATCCTCGCCAACGGGAACATGCGTCGCGCGATAGAGCAGGATGTCTGCCGCCATCAGCGTCGGATAGGCGTAGAGGCCAACGGAAACGTTCTCGCGATCCTTGCCGGCCTTTTCCTTGAACTGCGTCATGCGGTTCAGCCAGCCCAGGCGGGCGACGCAATTGAAGATCCACGCAAGCTCGGCGTGTTCTGCCACCTGGCTTTGATTGAAAACGATGTGCTTCACGGGATCGACGCCCGCTGCGATGAAGGCCGCCGTGACTTCGCGAATGTTCGACGTTAGCTCGGCAGGCTTCTGGGCGACCGTGATCGCATGCAGGTCCACGACGCAATAGATGCAATCATGGGTTTCCTGCAGCGCCACGAATTTCGTGATCGCTCCGAGATAATTGCCCAGATGCAGATTGCCCGTCGGCTGAACACCCGAAAAGACGAGCTGGGGAAAGGATTGCATTGCGATACGGCTCCGATCAGCAAGGCGAGCCTTATCGCAAATGGCCGGACCCTCTGGCAAGTGATCCGCTGGGCTGCGACGATTTTAGAGCACGAACCGGCTCAGATCGGCATTCCTGGCCAAATCGGCGATCTGGCGATCAACGAAGGCGCCATCGATGTTGATTTCCTGCCCGGAACGGTCCGGAGCGGAGAAGCTGATGTCCTCGAGCAACTTTTCCATGATCGTCTGAAGTCGACGCGCTCCGATGTTTTCAACCGTCGAATTCACCTGAACGGTGATGCGAGCGAGGGCGTCGATCGCATCGTCGGAAAACGTCAGGGTGACGCCCTCGGTCAGCAGCAAGGCCGTGTATTGCTTGATGAGGCTAGCTTCGGTCTCGGTCAGGATGCGTTTGAAATCATCCTCCGTCAGCGGGCGCAACTCGACCCTGATCGGCAGACGGCCTTGCAGCTCGGGGAGGAGGTCGGAGGGTTTCGACACGTGGAATGCGCCTGACGCAATGAACAGGATATGGTCCGTTTTCACCGCGCCATGTTTAGTTGTTACTGTCGTGCCTTCGATCAACGGAAGCAAGTCGCGCTGCACGCCCTCGCGTGAGACATCTGCGCCTCCGCGATGTTCGCGCGCGCAGATCTTGTCGATCTCGTCGAGGAAAACAATTCCATTGTTCTCGACTTCCTTGATTGCTTCCTGAATGACCTGATCCTGATCGAGAAGCTTGTCACTTTCCTCCGAAATCAGCGGTTCGTAGGCGTCTTTCACAATCGTGCGCAGCGTGCGTGTCTTGCCGCCGAGCGCTTTTCCAAAAATATCGCCAATGGAAATCGCGCCGACGGACGATCCCGGCATGTTCGGCAATTCGAACATGGGAAGCGGGGAGGAGCCCTGCGCGATTTCAATTTCGACCTCCTTGTCGTCGAGCTCGCCAAGCCGAAGTTTTCGACGAAACGAATCGCGTGTGGCGGCTGACGATGTCTTCCCGACGAGCGCATCCAGAACGCGCTCTTCCGCAGCGGCTTGCGCCTTGGTGAGCACGGAATTGCGTTTCGTCTCCTTCACCAAACTGATGGCGATCTCGAGGAGGTCGCGAATGATCTGCTCGACGTCGCGGCCGAC
>JANXTB010000299.1 GCA_025356415.1 Hyphomicrobiales bacterium | reverse complement strand
CTGCCCCGCACCGAACCAGAAGTTGACGCGGGGTGGAGCAGCCCGGTAGCTCGTCAGGCTCATAACCTGAAGGTCACAGGTTCAAATCCTGTCCCCGCAACCAACGACAACAGACGCCCCGCGCGAGAAATCGCCGGGGCGTCAGCCGTTTCAAGACACCGCACGCCCGCAGAATATGGGTTAGCTAGCGCCTCGGCGCGGTATCGCTGTCGAGGAACACCACCAGTGCTCGACGTTGCGGCGGTAGAGATCAGGCAGGGAGGGATGCGACAGGACGGTCAGTCGCGCTTCTCGGTACGGATTGCAATGACGTGACATATTATGAAGACTAGTTGAATCCGAGGTGTCGTCCCTCACTGCAAGTCGACCGTCATTCCGCTTATCTTGCCGCCGAAAGCAAACGGCCTTCTGTCGAAGTAGCTGAGCGAGACCGGAGACCCGAGGTCGGTTCCGACGTCGAGCGTCTCACTCGCCGAGAAGGCGCCGGCGACGGTTCTTTTCACATCAACACGCATGGCAGGCTTGCCGTCGATGCTGATGTTGACATCAGCCGGGCCGCCGGGCTTTGCGACGGCGGTCTCCACGACGATCTTGTGTTTGCCTTTCGACAGCGGCTGCTTCGAGCGTTCGATGTAACGCTCGATCATCATCATATTGTATTCATAGACGAGCGTGCCCTTGTCCATGAACAGCGACAGCCCACCGGCCACGCCGCCCAGCGCATAGAGCACGCCGGAGGTCTTCGCATCGACCTCCACGTCTATGACGACCTTGTTGCTTTCGCGGCCCAAGCCGGGTGCGGCGAATTCGGGAAGCCGCGTCGTGGTGCGGTCAAACGCCCAATGCCTGTAGGGAACGGTGATCCGGTCCTCCGGATGCAGGCGCGTCCAAAGACCTGCGCCAACCGGGAAGACCTTGTTGTTTTGCGCTTCGGTCGCAAACAGAGTCTTCATTTCTTCCAGGCGCTGAGGCTCCTTGTCTGCAAGGTTCGTCGCCTCGGAGAAATCCTTGCGGACGTTATAGAGCTCCCAGACATCCTTATTGGCGTCCCAGGTCGCAAGACCCGGGCTGACGGTAAGCCAGGGCGCCAACGGACCGAATGTCGCCGCGACCCATCCATCGTGATAGATCGCGCGGCTGCCGTTGTTCTCGAAATATTGCGTCGTCTTTTGTTCGGGCGCCGCCGCGTTTGCGAACGTGTAGGCCATGCTGACGCCGTCGATCGGATCCTGCTTTTGTCCGCTGACAACCTCGGGGGGCGTGATGCCGAGGATTTCGTAGATCGTCGGCGCGATATCGTTGACGTGGTGGAACTGCGCGCGCGGCGTCGCGTCGTGCTTGATGCCCTTCGGCCAGGAGATTACCATAGGATTGCGCGTGCCGCCGAAATGCGAGGCGACCAGCTTCGTGTGATGGAACGGCGTGCTGCCGGCCCATGCCCAACCGGCGTGATACATGTTGTCCGTCTTCGGGCCACCCAGCGCCGCGAGTCCTCCGACACCTTCGAGCGCTTTCAATTGCTGCGCGATGGTGTTCGGAATCTGGTTCTGCGCCAGCAATTCGCTGATGCTGCCGTTCTGCCCTTCAGCGCTCGAACCTTTGTCGCCAAAAATGTAGATGACAATCGTGTTGTCGCGCATGCCCATCTGGTCGATGCCGTCGACCAGGCGTCCAACTTGCGCGTCGGTATGTTCGACGAAGCCGGCGAAGACTTCCATCAGGCGGGTCTGGAATGCTTTCTCTGAAGGCGGAATGCTGCTCCATGCCGCCATGGAATCGGCGCGCTCCGTGAGCTTCGTGTCGCCGGGAATCCAGCCGATGTCCTTCTGCCGCTGGAAGACACGTTGACGATAGGCGTCCCAGCCGCTGTCGAATTTGCCTTTGTACTTGTCGGCCCATTCCTTGAAAATATGGTGCGGACCGTGAGCCGCGCCCGGCGCCCAGTACATCAGGAACGGCTTGTCGGGCGCGAAAGCCTGACGCTGCTTCAGCCAGCCAAGCGCCTTATCAACCATGTCCTCGGTGAGATGGTATTTGGGATCATGCGGCGGCTCGACGGCTTTAGTGTTCTCGAACAGACGCGGCTCGTATTGCGAGGTCTCGCCGGCGAGGAAGCCATAAAAATAGTCGAAGCCATAACCAGTCGGCCAGCGATCGAACGGGCCCATCGCGGTCGTCTCGGTGGCTGGCGTGTTGTGCCACTTCCCGAAAGCCGCGGTTTTATAGCCATATTGATGCAGGACCTCTGCGACTGTCGCGGAGCTCTTCGGAATGACGCCGGTATAGCCGTCCCAGTCGAGCGCGCGCTCGGCGATGGTGCCGGTTCCGACGCGCTGATGGTTGCGGCCCGTGAGCAGCGCAGCGCGCGTGGGTGAACAGATCGATGTCGTGTGGAACGTGTTGTAGCTGAGGCCCTCATTGGCGAGGCGGCTCAGCGTCGGCGTCGCAATCTCGCCACCGAATGTAGACGGCAGGCCGAACCCTACGTCGTCTAGCAGGACGATAAGAATGTTCGGCGCGTCCGCCGGCAGATGATTAGGCTCTGCGCGGCGGACGTGTTTCGACTCTTGCAGCGTCGGTCCCGCGGTGCTCGCCGAAGGCACAGGTGGAAACGGCAGTTCCGCTCCAACCTTGGGATCTGCGGCGAAGGCCGCTCCCGGCGCAAGAAACGCCAGGAGCAGACCACCGGCGAATGACAAGCGGATCATACGCAACTCCTGCTTACAAGTTCGATCAGTTCTGCAGGTCGACCGGCGACCAGCCCTGTCCCGCATTGAACGTCGTGATGTTCCGCGCGGCGCTTTTCGTGTTGGGGCCGAGGTTGCTTTGGTAGACGCGTCCGCGCTGGTCGCACTGGAATGTCATCACGCCCGTCTCGCCCCAACTCACCGGATAGGCGAGCAGCGCGAAGCCGGCGAGCAATCGGCCACCAGCCATGTAGCTGTAGGCTCCGCCCGGCGCATCGGGGCCTTGGCCGGTGAGGATGCGGAACACGTATCCACGATAGGAACCGGCCTTGCCGTTCGCGCCCTTATCGATGGAGCGCGTGATGCGGTCGCCGAGCGGGCTGCGATCGGCGGGGCTGGCGGGCTCCCAGAACAAGCCATCGTGCTTGCCCGGCGTGCTGATCAGCTTGCGCGCATATTGCTGCACGGGTTCGTCATTATGCAGCGTGGCCCGATATTCGTTCTGGGCCGCGACATAATCCGCGCAGGCGCCGATGGCCGCGAGTTCGTTCACGCCGATCTTGCGATCGATGACGGCCTGCTTGCCGGCGGCGAGATCGAAGGTCCATGCGCCATTGTTCGCGCGCAAAGGTATCGGGAATTGCCAGCCGCTCGCGCCGAACACCAGCACCTTGCGCCCGCCTTCGCCATCCGCGAGGGACTGGCCCTTGTCCGCAAGGTCGAGGAAGCTCGCGATGCGGGTCTTGTCGGTCTCAACGTCGCCGGAATTCAGGAGCGCGGCGGCGCCGGGTCCGAAGATGCGGTCGAGCATGCCTGGCGCGGGGTTACGCGCCGCATCGACCAGCGCCTTGGCCGCTGCGACTGGAGACTCGAAAGCTTGCTGGGCGTGGGCTTGCGGCAGGCCGATGGTGAGCGAGGCGACGCACGGATGGCTGAGTCATACACCGGCCCCGTTTCGGGACGCCGTGCTCAAGCGCAGTCGCTTGCAGGCCTTTGAGGCGGGCGACACGATCTATTCAGTCGGCGACCCGCCCGGCGGTCTCTACGGATTGATTTCAGGCAGCATCGGCGGCAGGCGCAAGGCAAGCTGCCGGCGCCGGTGAAAGATCCCAAGGTCGTTGTCCTGGTCATGAAATCCGTCTGGCAGCAATACACGGCGACAGCGGAAAAATTCAACGAGCCCGGCCGCTTCACGGCGATGATCGGTTATGAATGGACGTCGGTTCCCGGCGGCAACAACCTGCACCGCAATGTGCTGTTCCGCGACAACAAGGACAAGGCCGACCAGATCCTTCCTTTCTCGTCGTGGCAGAGCGAAGACCCGGAAAAGCTCTGGGACTGGATGGACCGCTACGAGAAGAAGACCGGCGGACAGTTGCTCGCCATTCCCCACAACGCCAATCTTTCGAACGGCCGGATGTTCGAGCTCACCGATTTCTCGGGCAATCCGCTCACGAAGGATTACGCGGAGCGGCGCGCGCGTTGGGAAGTTTTGCAGGAGGTCATGCAGACCAAGGGCAATAGCGAAACCCATCCCACGCTCTCGCCCAACGACGAATTCGCCGACTTCGGCATTCAGGGTTGGGACTACGGCAATCTCACGCTCGAAGGCCAGCCGGAAACGCCCGAAATGCGGCCCTACATGTATCTGCGCAGCGGCCTGCTTCAGGGGCTCGCGCAGGAACAGAAGCTCGGCGCCAATCCGTTCAAGTTCGGCTTCATCGGCGGCACCGACGTGCACAATTCGCTCACCGCGATCGAAGAAGACAATTTCTACGGCAAGCACGTCGATCAGGAACCGAGCCCGACCCGCTGGTCGACGGTCGCCAAGAAGGGCTTTGGAAAGACGCGCTACAACTGGATCTATGAAGCAGCGGGATACGCAGCCGTCTGGGCCAACGACAACACCCGCGAGTCCCTCTGGGACGCCATGAAGCGCAAGGAAACTTACGCGACCTCGGGAACGCGGATGACCGTTCGTTTCTTCGGCGGATGGAATTACGCTTCTGATGACGCGAAGGCCAGAAACGTCGCCGATACGGGCTATGGCAAGGGCGTGCCCATGGGCGCCGACTTGCCCAAGGCGCCCGCAGGCGCGAAAGCTCCGACCTTCCTCGTCGCGGCCCTGAAAGATCCGATGGGCGCCAATCTCGATCGCGTCCAGATCATCAAAGGCTGGGTCGACAAGGACGGTAAGCCGCACGAGCAGATCTACAACGTGGGCTGGGGCGATACGAAAACCCGCAAGCTCGGACCCAAAGGCGAGTTGCCGCCGGTCGGCGACACCGTCGATGTCGAGAAGGCGCTGTGGACCAATACGATCGGCGATCCGGATATCAACGCCTTCTGGACGGATCCCGATTTCGATCCGGCCCTGCGCGCGTTCTATTACGTGCGTGCGATCGAGATCCCCACGCCACGCTGGACCGCCTACGATCAGGTCCGGTTCGGCATCAAGATGGGCCCGGAAGTTCCCCTGAAGCATCAGGAACGGGCCTGGACATCGCCGATCTGGTACACTCCGTAAGAAGTGGCCGCGACCGGAAACCATGCCGATGCTGAAACGATGGCTGAAGGAGCCGCTCGTCCATTTCATGGCGATAGGCTTCGCAATCTTCGCCGCCTACGCGCTGCTGAACCGCAACGCGCCTGACGCGCAGACCACCATCATCGTCAGCCCGGCGAAGATCGAACAATTGGTCACGCTCTTTGGTCGCACATGGCAACGTCCTCCGACGCCGGGCGAGCTCAAGGGCGTCATCGACGATTACGTCAAGGAAGAGATCTACGTCCGTGACGCTCTGGCGTTGGGGCTCGATAAGGATGACGACGCAATACGGCGGCGTCTCAGAACCAAGATCGAGTTCCTGTATGACGCCGAAAGCGAAGCGCTTCAGCCAACCGACGAGGCGCTGAACGCATATCTGAAAACCAATGCCGCGCGATACACGACAGAGCCGGTGATCGCGTTCCAGCAGATCGTCCTGCGCCCTGACGTGCGGGGCGAGAAGATCGATGCCGACGCTGCCGCCATGCTGGCGACTTTGCGCGGTCCGGGCGCGCCCGACGCTTCGACACTTGGCGACAGCATCATGCTGCCCTTCTCGATGCCGCCCAGCAGCAAGACGGCGATCGGGCGGATGTTCGGACCTGAGTTTGCGGACGCCATCGAGACGGCCCCGCAAGGCGCTTGGACGGGGCCGGTCGTGTCGCCTTACGGCTTGCATCTAGTGCGCATCACGCATGTCGAGCGCGGCCGAGCGCAGACACTCAAGGACGTTCGCGCGGCTATCGTGCGCGACTGGATGAACGATCAGCGGAAGCGCATCGGCGATGAGCGCCTCGCGCAGTTGCTTGAACGCTACAAGGTGGTGATCGAGGCGCCGGTTTCATCCGGGACAAGTGCGCCATGAATTGGCTCGTTCGCGCACTGATGACGGTCATCCTCACGAGCCTCGCCGGACACGCGTCGGCGGACGAACTTCGCCCCGGCTATCTCGATCTGCGCGAACGGGCGCAGGACGAGTTCATTGTGCTGTGGAAAATCCCCGCGCTCGGCGATCTGCGCCAGGCTCTCTAATTGCGGCTTCCGCCATCCTGCAAACCAAAGGAAGAGCCGGTCCGCACCATTCAGGCTGGGGCCTATTCAGAACGCTTCATCGCGCTCTGTCGCGATGGATTACGCGGGCGCGAGATCAGGATCGACGGGCTGACGGGGAGCACCAACGATGTGCTCGTGCGCCTCGAGACTCTCGACGGCTCAACGCAGGTCAAAAGGCTCACGCCGAATGAAACCGCCTTCATTATTACGGGCGCGCAGTCTTGGCTCGATGTCGCCCGCGCGTATTTTCTGCTCGGCGTCGATCACATCCTGTCGGGCTACGATCATCTGCTCTTCGTCTTTTCGCTGGTGCTGCTCATCGGCAATTTCTGGATGCTGGCGAAGACCATCACGGCCTTCACGATCGCCCACAGCATCACGCTGGCTGGCGCATCGCTTGGTTATTTCAGCCTGCCGCATCAACCCGTCGAGGCATGCATCGCCCTCAGTATTGCTTTTGTCGCAAGTGAGCTCGCGCGACAGCGTCCGGGCGAGCGGCGGTTCTCGGAAACCAACCCGTGGGTCGTTGCTTTCAGCTTCGGCCTCTTGCACGGTTTCGGCTTTGCGGGCGCACTGAAGGAAACCGGACTGCCGCAAACGGATGTGCCGCTCGCGCTGCTCACCTTCAACCTCGGAGTCGAGGCGGGACAAATCCTGTTTGTGGCTTTGGTGCTTGCCGTCCTTCAGGCGGCGCGTGCGCTGATCCCGTTTCCCGCCGCCAAGGCGCGATGGATTTCCGCGTATGCAATTGGAAGCGTCGCGATGGTGTGGCTCTTCGAACGAGTCGCAGCTTTCTGATCGCAATTCACGTCGGGTGGGGCTGGTTATCCGCGCAGGTTCGGCTTCACTTCTGATGCGCCAAGCGCGCGTCCGAATTCGATGTTCGTAGCATTGCCCAGCGTCACTTCCGCTATCGCCTGCAGTGCATCCCGGGTGAAGAAGGCCTGATGGCCCGTTATCAGCACGTTCGGGAAGGTCAGCAACCTCGCCAACAGATCGTCGTTGAGGATCTCATTAGAGAGGTCCTCGAAGAAGACGTCGGCTTCCTGCTCGTAAACGTCGATGGCAAGGC
>JANXTB010000280.1 GCA_025356415.1 Hyphomicrobiales bacterium | reverse complement strand
TGGTGTTGAGGACTCCCGGAACGTTCTCCCAGAAAACGATGGCGGGCTGTTCTCCGCGAATAATTCGGACTGAATCAATTTCATTGGCGATCTCGCAAAAGGTGAGTGAAAGGTTTCCGCGCGCGTCGTCGAGTGATCGACGTAAGCCGGCAACTGAAAAAGCTTGGCAAGGCGTACCACCGCAGAAGATGTCGGGCGCCTCGATCTCGCCTGCGCGTATCCGCGCTGGCAAAAGTGTCATGTCCCCCAAGTTAGGAACGGTAGGATAATGGTGAGCCAGTACCGCGCTAGGGAAGGGCTCGATTTCAGCAACCCAGGCGGCGCTCCATCCGAGCGGGTGCCAAGCGACACTTGCAGCTTCAATGCCGCTGCAAACAGAACCAAATTTCATAGTCAGTGAGCCGCGTTGTTTCGTGGCTTGTTAGTTTTTGATCACGATGGACCCGCGCAGCACGTAATTGCGTGCATTCGCGAGTGTTTGAATTATATCAAAATTATTGAGGCATTAGTTGCTCGCTGTCGTGATGCCACAATGAGCTCATGCCAAAAATTCTTTTGATCCGATCAGACCTCGTGAAGGCGCTTGACTCTTCTGCAGGGGATAAGCTCACCATGCGTGAAAAGATGATCGGAATTTTAAAAGAGAAGGTGAAGCGAGCAACAACGGATCGAGACCGGCGCGTCGCGGAGAATGATCTACGGGCCTTTGTTGCGATCAAACAGACGTCATCCGAAGACTGCTGATCAGCCGCGTTTTGCTGATGGCACACCGCGAGCAGCCATCCAGACCAAAAAGTCTCTACCCATCGGGGTGATGACGGCCTTTGTGCCCGGGACGATATTTGCCGATGTTGTTTCGACGTATCCGGCCCTAATCAAAAAATTCGCCCACATTTCAAACGTGTAATTTGTATCGGCATAGAACGCCGGATCCGCCGCTACGGCTTCGTTAAAACCCTGAATGCCTTCCGCTATGTCTACGGCACCCCGCTCGTTGAGGGTCTGCAAAGCGCGGATCTGGCTGCCAAAAATCATTCTGTAGGCGATCTCGTGCCCTTTCTCGACCTGGCTTGTTGCGAACATGCGAATCGCCCAATCGCGCTGCAATGCAACATCGTGCCCTAGGGCTTGATCAAGTCTCTTCCTTGCGTCGGCTTCAATCGCTGAGTAAACGGCGTTCTGCTCGGGCGGGGAGGCAGCAGCGGAGCTTGGCGGCGGGAGCGCGTCTTTTGGCGGCTCCGAACTTTTCTTTAAAGTTTGCTCTTCGGCCTGACCGAAGCCTGCCTCGAAGTCCTTGCCCTTCAGATGAAGCAATTGTTGGATTTTCGCCGCGAGCGGGCCACGGAAGATGACCGCACAAATGACCAATCCGAAGGGCACCGTAATCGGCCATACAGCGAGCGCTTTGATTATTTCTGCTTCCATCCTCTCAGATGGACGCATCGCAAGTCCGGTGGCAATAGCGCGGCAGGGTACTTGCTGGAGCCATCCACAGGCGGGTCATTTTTCGGCAGATCTGTCTTTTTTGCGCCCTAGCGCGTCAGGATGCCCCCTTCCCTTATTAGGGCGCACATAGGGCGCAAAAAATTCAGGAAACAGAAGGTTTTTGTGTTGTCTGCCGGGTGTGGCTTTGGACAAGCGGTTGAAATGATTAAAACAAGTGCAAACGGGGTAAAAGCGGTGAATTCCCGTGATACCTCTCTTAATCAGCGGGTCCTAGGTTCGAGCCCTAGTGCGCCCACCATTCGAAGCCTCCGCTGTCGCGAGCAAGTCTCCGAAGCGTCGCAACAAGTTTTCTCGCTTAAATTCTGATCCCGCTCCTCGCGCACACATCCTGTTCGCCCCACATCAGCCCCGCGCAAGTCAGCGGCGTTATGCATGGATGCAACGATCAGGAACGCGCCGATGCCATCAGAGAC
Source organism: Hyphomicrobiales bacterium (assembly GCA_025356415.1). Lineage (GTDB taxonomy): Bacteria > Pseudomonadota > Alphaproteobacteria > Rhizobiales > Beijerinckiaceae > Terripilifer. The sequence continues at coordinate 3,780 of JANXTB010000280.1, read as the reverse complement.
AGACAATGTGATGGATGTGCTGGTGACAGCCATCAACCGGAACGTGCTGGGCAAGCACACGGATGTCTATGATGTGCTGACGGCGGCGCAGATGGTCGCGAGTTTTGACTCGGCGAGTTATTTCAATCGCAACATGTCGGCCGCCGCCAATTTCAGAAACGGTCTCGATCTGCTGACGCACGCCATGCAGCTTCGCTCGGTTCCCGGTCCCATCCTCGAATTTGGCGTCGCGACGGGCCGCACCATCAACCATCTGGCGTCGCTCACAGCGGAGCAGATCTACGGTTTCGATTCTTTCGAAGGTCTGCCTGAAGATTGGCGGACGGGCTACAGCAAGGGACGTTTTGCGCAGGCGCTTCCGATGACGGCGCCCAATGTGCGGCTGATGGTCGGCTGGTTCGAGAACAGCCTCGATGAATTCGTGCAGCTCTGTCCCGAGGGGCCGATCTCGCTCATCCATGTCGATTGCGATCTTTACAGCTCCACGAAAACCATTCTCGAACGGCTCGCGCACCGCATCGTGCCGGGGACAATTCTGGTGTTCGACGAATATTTCAATTATCCCGGCTGGGAGGCGCACGAGTTCAAGGCCTGGCAGGAGTTCTGCGCCGCACGGAACATCAGCTATCGATACGATTCCTTCGTGTCCTCTCATCAGCAGGTTTGCGTCGTCGTCGAGTAGCGGCGCCAATGGCGCCAGTCGCGAATCGCGTGTTAGAATGAAGCGCTTTTCATCTAGCGATTTTTCAGCGTTCTTGGCGCCAGAAGCGACTTTCTATGACGCGCATTGTTTATTTGAGCCCCTACGCCAGCCATTGCATCACCGGCGGCATCAAGGTGATGTTCAAGCACGTCGAAATGCTCTGCGAGATGGGCTTCGACGCTTGCGTCTATTCGCCGGCCGGTCGCCCGCCATGGCTCGTCACCGACGCGCCGCTGTTTGCCGGACGCGACCTTCTGTCCAACCCCGATCACATTCTCGTCTTTCCAGAATTGCTGAACGGCGATCTTTGCAAATGGGCGCTGGCGCCCATCAAGGCTTCCAAGATCATGCTGTGCCAGAACCAGTATTACGCTTTCAGCGACGCCCAGAAGGCGAAGCCGCTGCACGAGTTGGGCTTCGTCAAGCTGCTGACTGTCGGGCAGGTGGCGCGTGGATTTCTCGATCGCGTTTTCGCCCCAGCGACTTTCGATGTGGCGCCGGTGTGGATCGACGAGACGATCTTCAAGCCGCGCGAGAAGACGCCCGGCATTGCGCTGTTTCCACGCAAGCTGCCGCAGGTCTATGCCACGTTGCGCCAGATCTTCGCTACTAAATATCCGCAGCTGGCGGACGCGCCATGGCGCGTGATTCACGAGATGCCGGAGCAGAAGGCGGCGGAGATCCTTGGCCAGTCCACGATCTTCCTGTCGATGTGTGATCGCGAATGCTGCCCACTGTCGCCGCTGGAGGCGATGTCGTCGGGCTGCGTGGTGGCGGGCTTCCACGGCTATGGCGGCCTTGAATATGCGACGCCCGAAAATGGAATCTGGCTGCCGCCCGATCATCTCGAGGAGACGGTCGATGCGCTCGCGCGTCTCCTGATTGACGATGCGCAGCTGGCCCCGCGCATGGCCGCGTTTCGCGCCAAGGGTTTCGAGACCGCGCGCAACTTCAACAGGACGCGAACCAAAACCGAGCTTGAGCGAATTTTCAGGCCGCTCTGCGAGACCGATATCCTGCAGGAGATCGACGCCTGGTTGAAGACGCTGTGACCCTCCTTCCCAAGCCGTTGGCTCGGGAAGGGCGCCAGATGCATTTGCTCAGCGCACGTTGAAAGGCGGACGGCCCGCGCGCAGCGATATCAGGGCCGCGACGATTGGCGCGATGAAGAGCCAGACCCAGAGGGCGAGGCCGAAATACTGCGTCTTATCCATCTCGTTCTCCTGCGCTGTTCGTGTTTCCGCCGGGGTGACCGTCTGGGGCACGCAACCTGAGGCAGCTACAAAGGTTCCGGAAGCCGGGGTGAAACGAAAAAGCGCTTGCACTGTTGCTTGAGCTTACGCCGAGCCATTCGCAGGAGCCGCCCGATGCTGAGCCCGACAGGAAAACGAGACGCCGCGCCCGGCGGAATGTCCGCGCTGGGGCGGGTCGCGCTTGGCTTCGCGGGCCTGTTTATCGCCCAACGCGCGCTCGGCGGCGCGCAAGACATGCCGCCCGAACTGCGCGCGAAACGCGACGCCGACAAGCGTGACGCTCCGCGCCGGAAGGGCGCCGCGGACTCCGACAAGCCGCAAAGCGATGCGGGCCGCGGCGCCGATGAGCCGACCGACATTCCGGCGCGTGGCTGGAAAGAAATCTTCTGGCGGGTCTATGCGCAGATCGGCGAGGACCGCGTGCTGGCCGTCGCCGCCGGCGTAACGTTCTACGCGCTGCTGGCGATCTTTCCCGCCATCACGGCGCTTGTTTCCATCTACGGCCTGTTTGCCGACCCCGCCAGCATCCAGAGCCATCTGTCGACCGTCTCCGCCTTCATGCCGGGCGGCGCCATCGACATCATCGGCGAGCAGGTGCAGCGCATCGCCAGCGAGAAAAGCGGGCTGGGCTTCGCCTTTGCGCTGGGGCTGGCGACATCGCTGTGGAGTGCGAACGCGGGCATGAAGGCCTTGTTCGATTCGCTGAACGTCGCCTATGGCGAAAAGGAAACGCGCGGATTCATCAAGCTCAACGCGACGTCGCTGGCGTTCACGGCTGGCATGTTGCTGTTCGCGGTGGTCGCGCTCGCCGCGGCGGTCGGCGTGCCGCTTCTGCTCGCGTGGCTGCCCCTGGGGGAATGGCTGGCGCTCGCGCTAAGGTGGCTGCGCTGGCCGATTTTGCTGGTGCTGCTCGGCGTGGCGCTGGCGCTGCTTTACCGGTTCGGCCCGACGCGCAAGAAGCCGCGCTGGCGCTGGATTACGGTCGGCAGCAGTTTCGCCTGCATCGCATGGGTGCTGGCGTCCGCTGCCTTCTCCTATTACGCAGCGAATTTCGGCAGCTATAATAAAACTTACGGCACACTCGGCGCAGCCATCGGCTTCATGACGTGGATCTGGATTTCAGTGATCGTCGTGATGATTGGCGCGGAAATCAATTCGGAGGTGGAGGCGCAGGCCGAAGGCGAGTCACGCGAGGACGACGCGGCCCGCTGATTTCCGGTTTTTCCCGTGCTAGAAGGGCAGGGGAGATGCGAGCATGAGCGACGAGATTCAGGGCTACCACGCCCACGTCTATTACGAGCCCGACACGCGCGGGCAGGCCGAGCAATTGCGCGCGCAAATGGAGCAACTGTTCCCCGCTTGCATGTATGGGCGATGGCACGACAAGCCGGTCGGCCCGCATCCCTCTCCCATGTTCCAGATCGCTTTCGATGCGGATCTCTTTCCCCGGATCGTGCCTTGGCTTATGCTTCACCATGGCGCGTTGACGATCTTCCTGCATCCCGAGACCGGCGACGATCTCGCCGATCACGAGCGCCACGCCATGTGGATCGGCGCCAGCCAGACATTGAAGCTCGAGCAATTTCGCCGCTGAGCCGGGCAAGATAATCAGAAAGACAATCAGGATGTCCAAGGAACAGATCAGCCCGGAAACAATGGCGCTTTTGCGCATTAACGGGCTCGTGATGGATGGTCTCATCAAGTCGGGCGCGGTCGATGCCAAATGGTTCATCGACAACCTTGATCGCCTCGCACGCGAAGAGCAGCACGGGCTGACACGCGCGATCATTGCCGGCATGGCCGACGCCTATCGCAAGGCGCACG
>JANXTB010000256.1 GCA_025356415.1 Hyphomicrobiales bacterium | reverse complement strand
CGGCCTTCTTCGAGGGAAGATCGGCAGCGAAGGCGCCGGCGGTGGCGACGAGCGTCGCGGCCGTGCCGAGGAGAAGGCTCTTGGCGAGCTTCATAATAAACCTCCAAAAAATGACTTCGAAAAATCACTGATTAAAAAATGAGACGCCGCCCGAAACACACCACAAGGATGCCACACGGAACCGCCCCCAAACCCGCCTCGCCGTAATTGGCTCACCGAATCTGGCGTCCCGGGGAAATCCGGAGACTGGCGCGAAGCTACCTACGCCTTTGCCGTGCGTCTCCCCAAAAATGACCAATACACAGGCGCCCTGAGTATTTGAAAGGGCTGCGTGGCTCAAGCGCAACAGTTGGCTTGCACCCGCAGAGGCTGTGCTGGCGTGGGAAAAACCCGGACGGCGGGAGAAATGCCTATGTGCATCCGACCCGCAAGCCGCACACCCGGCGCCGTCACGCAAATCGCGAGCGCGGATTCGCCGCCTTGATGAGCAGACAAAGAAAAACCCCGGAGCTTGCGCCCCGGGGTCTCTATCTCATGCTTCCTGGAAAGGAAGATTAGAACGTGCGCTCGACACGAAGACGGCCGGTGACGCCGTTGGTCGATTCGCGGGTCTTGACGACCTGGTTGGCGACGCCGAAGCCAGGCGCGCCGATGGCAGCCGGGTTCACGACGCTGCGGCCAACGTCCTGCGAGACGCGGTTGTAGAGGATGTCCACGCCGATCTCGAAGTTGCGGGTCGGCAGCCAAGCGAGCTGCGTGCCGATGTTCCAGACAGTCGCGTCGCCGAAGCCGCCGTTGGCGAAGGTCGCGGCATTGCTGATGCCCGAACCTTCGATCCGGCCGCCAGTGGCGAGGAACGAATGACGCCATTCCGGGGTCCAGTAGTGGGTGTAAACCGCAGCGAGGTTCCAGGACTTGAGGGTCTGGATCTGCGCGTTGCCGTTCACGTCCACATAGTTCACCCACGACGGGGCGTTGTTGTAGACGAAGCCACCCGCGTTACGCGAGGTGTCCGACGTCTTCACGTAGGCCCAGTTGACCGTGTATTCGGTCATGCCGTTCGCGTAAGCGGCGTTCAACCAGAGGACGTCGCCAGCGGCGATCATCGGCATGTTGATCTTCACGCCTGCGCCGATGGCCCAGACAGTCTGGTCGGCGCTTGCATCACCCACGCCAGCAAGAGCCGTCGTGGTCCCGCCAGTGACGTAGCCAGTCGTGCTGTTCTGGTTAACACGGGCAACCGCGCCCATGATCGAGGCCGAACCCCAGCCCTGATCCCAATCGAGACGACCGTTAAGCTGCGGCATCTGGTTGTAGGCATACAGGCCGGCAGGCGTTGCGCCAGCGACGAGGAAACCGCCCGGGACCAGAAGGTTCGGGATCGAATAGGCGTTCACGTTGCGAGCGCCGCCGGTGGTGTCCGAGGCGTCCTGGATCGCGATGGTGGCCGAGAAGCCGCCGCCGAGAACCGCCGTGTAGGCGATCTGCTTGGCGCCGTTGGCGAACGAAGCCCAGTGGCCCGAACCGTAGAAGGTCGAAGGCATGAAGGCGAAGTTATCGCGGGCGGCGCCGAAGGTGAAGCCGGCGAAGCGGATGTAGGCGGCTTCGAGCGTCGGGCTGGCCGACGAAGCGGAGATGCCAGGACCCGTGGCGTTCAGAATGCCGGTGGTGCGGGCGAGACGGATCGAGGCGACTGCCTGAACCGTGCCGTAAGGCGTCTGGGTGCGGGCGTCGAGATCGACGCGGCCACGAGCTTCCCAGCCGTAGATGTTTTCGGAACCACCGACCACACCAATGGGGTTGTTCGTGGCGCCGGCGGGCGAGACCGGCGCGCCGGCGATGAGGGGCCCGGCAACGCCGTTGATCGTGCCACCCGTGAAGGTGGTGTTACGCTGCGACACCGCGAAGTCAGCGCGGACACGTCCGCCGACCTTGATGCAGGTGTCGGTGCCGGGGATAAAGAAGAAGCCCGCGCCATAGGCGTCGCAGACCTTGACGTATTCAACCGGCGCCGCCTTGCGGGCAGGAAGATCGGCGGCCTGTGCGCCCGCGCCGGCGACGAGCGCCGCGGCGGAGCCAAGCAGAAGGCTCTTGACGAGCTTCATATGGAAACCTCCAGAAAAGATAAGACCCTTGAGAACTTTATCGTCTCACTATGTGAAGCTTCTGTTTCACATATTGACAAGTTAGCAACGAAATTCGATTCCCGCGATGGGTAACAAGGGTCTTGGGAGACTTCCTGTGGGAATGTTGTGATTTAGCAACATCTTAAGCCGTGCCTGAGTGAAAGGTAGGCCTTCTCGAGGGCGTCGGCAAGACCGCCCTGCCCCGCGCAGCTGGTTGGTACAGAACCGTTTAGTCCTGATATTGCTAGGCTTTCGCCGCCGGGCTCGCCGAGCCGCATTGTTGCTGGCCAGATGCAGGCATTCGCCCGGCCTGAAACCAGCTTTCCGGCGACGGCGAGCCCCGCGAGCCTTAAAGACGCCGCTTTGCGGGCGAGAATCCCAAATCGGGCGGCAGAGCGCGGGGACGAGATACTGAGAATCGAAAATGGACCTCGGGACTTGGCTCTGGCCGCATGGGACGCCATGTGAACCCGATGAAGCAGGACTTTCGCTCGCTAATCTTCGCCCCGGCCGATGCGCCGCTGCGGCTCACCCGCGCCCTCAACAGCCGGGCGGACGTGCTGTTGCTCGACCTTGAAGACATGGTCGCCTTCGAGAACAAGGCCCAGGCGCGCGCCGCCGCGGCCGCCTTCCTGCGTGAAACGCTGTCACGCGAGGGTGCGCCGAGAATCCTCGTGCGGGTGAACTCGCTCGAGAGCGGCATGATCGACGCCGATCTCGACGCCATCATGCCCGGGCGGCCGCATGGAATCATGCTTCCCAAGTCGCGCTCCGGCATGGATGTGCAGCACCTCGCCGCCAAACTCGCCGTGCAGGAGGCGGAGAATGATCTGCCGGACGGCTCGACGCGCATCCTGCCGCTGGTGACAGAATCGGGCGCGGCGATTTTCGGCTTGTCGACCTATGCGCGCGCCAGTCATCGACTCGTTGCACTTGCCTGGGGCGTCGAGGATCTCGCCGCCGACATCGGCGCCGAGGATGCGCGCAATGAAGATGGCGGCTGGTCCGAGCCGTTTGCGCTGGTGCGCCATCTCACATTATTCGCCGCCGCAGCAGCGGGTGTGCCGGCGATCGACACTGTGTTTCGCGATTTCGGCGACATCGACGGCCTACGCCACGAAGCGCAGCAAGCGCTGGCCGATGGTTTCGCGGCGAAACTCGCCATCCATCCCGATCAGGTCGCGACCATCAACCACGTGTTCACGCCAACTGGCGAGACGCTGGCGCGCGCGGAAGCGATCGTCGCCGCATTTTCGTCGCGGAGCGATGCGCCTTTCGTCAGCATTGAAGGGCATATCTTTGATCGCAAGCAATTGGCGCGCGCGCAACGCACCGTCGCGCGCGCGGCCCGCGCCGATCAGCCGCCCGCCGCCTGATTGCCCGCGCCCGGCGGACGCTTGATGGCGAACACCTTGTCGACGACGGCGTAATCCTGGTAGCCGCAGCGTGCGATGGGCTTCATCAAGGTGATGTCCATGATGCCGTCGCGCAGATACGCCTCGTTCAGATGAACGCCGATCACCTGGCCGATGACGAGATAACGGTCCGTCTGTGCGCCAGTGATATCATTCAGCCGCACGACTTGCGTGACCTTGCATTCGAGCGAGGCAGGAGACGCAGCCACGCGCGGCGCTTTCACCAGTTTGCTCGGCGCTTGTTCGAGACCGGCATGCGTGAATTCGCTTGAGCCGCGCGGCAGCGGCGCGGACGACGCATTCATCTTGTCGCGCAGATCCCATGTCGCCATGTTCCAGACGAACTCGCCCGATTCCTGCGCGAAGGACGCGCTGTCCTTGTAGCCTTCGGATGAAAAGCCAACGAGCGGCGGCGCGCCCGAGAATGCGTTGAAAAAAGAATAGGGCGCGAGATTGATGTCGCCGTTTAACGCCATCGTCGAAATCCATCCGACAGGACGCGGCGCAATCAATCCCTTGAAGGGATCATGCGGGAGAAGGCTGCGGTCGCGTGCGTGGGGCTCGTAAAAGATCACGACGGCTCTCCTCCAAAATAAGTCACGATATTTTCGAGCGCCGGACGCGGACGATCTTCGGGAATGGTCTCGGCATGGCCCAGATGAATGAAGCCCGCCATGCGCTCGTTCTCGGCGACGCCGAATTGCGCAAGGACGTCGAGGTCGTAGGCGAACCAATTGGTGAGCCACGCGCCCGAATAGCCCATCGCCTTCGCGGCGATCAGGATGCTCATGCACACCGCGCCTGCCGAGAGCGTCTGCTCCCACTCAGGGATCTTCACATGCGGCCCGGCGCGCGACACGACGCCGATGATCAGCGGCGCCATCGTCATGCGCCTGCGCTCGGCGGCGATGCGTGTCGCCTCGGCCTCCGGCTCACGCTTCGCAAAAGCCGCCGCGACGACATCGCCCGCGCGCTCCCGCGCCGCACCCTGAAACACGATGAAACGCCAGGGCGTCAGCTTGCCATGGTCGGGCACGCGCACGCCGATCCGCAGCAAGGTTTGGAGCTCGGACTGCGTGGGGCCCGGGCCGGAGAGCGCGACGGGCGCGACCGAGCGGCGCGTCTCGAGAAGGTGAAGCGT
>JANXTB010000324.1 GCA_025356415.1 Hyphomicrobiales bacterium | reverse complement strand
GTTGATGCCGCCGAAGGTCGGCTCCATAGCGGCGATCATGTCCACGAGCTTGTCGGGATCGTTCTCGGCAAGCTCAATGTCGAACACATCGATGTTCGCAAATTTCTTGAACAGGCACGCCTTGCCCTCCATCACCGGCTTGCCGGCGAGCGGCCCGATGTTGCCCAAGCCCAGAACGGCAGTGCCGTTGGTGACAACCGCGACGAGATTGCCGCGCGAGGTCAGGTAGCGCGCTTGCTCGGGATCATCCACGATCGCCATGCACGCAGCGGCGACGCCGGGCGAATAGGCCAGCGCAAGATCATGCTGGTTGGTCATGCCCTTCGTTGGCACCACCGAGATTTTCCCCGGGGTCGGGAAGGTATGATAGGCGAGCGCCGCCTTTGCGAGCTGGTCGTCCATGTCGGTCCAATCTTTACACGGGCGCGTCAAGATCAGCCGCCACGGCTGACCAGCGCGATCCCATCGCGAGCCTCTGTGCGAAGAGGGCGACTTCCGTGCGGTTGGTCAAGCCCAACCTTGCGATGGCGGCGCCGACATGCGCCTTCACGGTGGCCTCCGAGATGCCCATGCGATAGGCGATTTCCTTGTTGGAGTGGCCGCCTCCCAGATAACCGATAACGCGCCACTGGGTCGCCGTCAGCCGGTCAATTTCCTGGGGACGCTGGCGCCGGTCGCCGCCACCGTTGTCGCTGCGGCGCAGCATTTGCCGAAGCGCTTCGGCCAGTCCGCGCGGCGTGATGTCTCTCGGCGCAGACTTCACGTTGGCGCATCCCTCCAGCGTCTGCACGCCGGGTGTGGAAGAGATCAGCAGCATGGGAATGGCGCGGAACGGCCGCAGCCAGCCACCGAGCGCCTCGGCGCCGAGCTCGCTGAGCAGATTGGCGTCGACAACGATCAGCGCATGCGTGCGTGAATCCAGATGACGCGCGGCGCGAATGTCGTCGAGATCCGGGCGGATGACAGTCGCGGCCGGGAAGTGCGCGGTGGCAAGCGTGGTCACCGCAAAAGCCAGAAGCGAGTCGCTGGTCAGAACTGCGATGCGCGCTTCATTGCGCGTCGGCAGCGCGAGCGCGAAAGCGGCGGCTGCGGCCGGGGTCGGCCCGACGGCTCCGCGGCGCGGGCGCTCGAACGGCGCGGCGCCAGAAGACTCCGTATCTACCCGCAATGCGTGCTGAGAAATCGTCCCCATGTCGGCGCGCCTTCCTGCCCGGTTTTTTTCGTCCCGCGCCCCGCTTTTGCGATGGCCACGAGTCTTCCGCAGGATAGTTAGCCAGCATCGTGCCAACCTGCGACCGTACCGGAAGAAATAGATACGCCCCTAAAATCAGCTAGTTAAATAAAAAACGCCCCGCCGTTTCGGGCGGGACGTGCGGATTTCCAGAAAACGGGCCAAAAGCTGTCCGAAAATCCGGACAGCTTGACGCTTAGCTGGCGTAGAGCAGCCGCGCGCGGATGGTGCCAGGAATCGCCTTCATTTCTTCAAGCACAGCCTCGGCATCGCCGCTGCAGCCATCGGCCTCTACAACCACGTAGCCGAGATCGCCTTCCGTCTGCAAATATTGCGCGGCGATATTGACGCCGTGGCGCGAGAAGACCTGGTTCAGCGCGTTCATCATGCCCGGCACATTCTGGTGCACGTGGATGAAGCGCGTGCCCGCAGCGCGCGGCGGCAATTGCACCTGCGGGAAATTCACCGCGCCGACCGTCGAGCCGGCATCGCTGTATTCCACAAGCTTGCGCGCGACTTCCGCGCCGATGCGCTCCTGCGCCTCTTCCGTCGAGCCGCCGATGTGCGGCGTGAGAATGACATTCGGAATGCCCTGCAGCGGCGTTACGAACTTCTCGCTGTTCGAGCCCGGCTCCACCGGGAACACGTCGACGGCGGCCCCCGCAAGATGGCCCGAACGCAACGCCTGCGCCAGCGCATCGAGATCGACCACGGTGCCGCGCGCATTGTTGATGAGGTACGAGCCCTTCTTCATGCGGGCGAGTTCGCGCGCGCCGATCATGTTCGCGGTCGCGGGCGTCTCGGGCACGTGCAGGCTCACCACATCAGAGATGCGCAGCAATTCATCCAGGCTTTCCACCGGCTCGGTATTGCCATGTCGCAGCTTGTCGGTGACGTCGAAAAAGACGACGCGCATGCCCATGGCCTCGGCCAGCGTGGACAGCTGGCTGCCGATGCTGCCGTAACCGACAATGCCCAGCGTCTTGCCGCGCACTTCGATGGAGCCGGTCGCCGACTTGTCCCAGCCGCCCTCATGCGCGGAAACCGAGCGCGGGAAGATGCGGCGGAACAGCATGACGATTTCGCCGATCACGAGCTCGGCGACGCTGCGGGTATTGGAGAAAGGCGCGTTGAACACCGGGATGCCGCGGCGATGGGCCGCGTCGAGATCGACCTGGTTCGTGCCCACGCTGAAGCAACCCACGGCGACCAGCTTCTCGGCCTTGGCGAAGACCTCGTCGGTGAGCTGGGTGCGCGAGCGGATGCCGATGATATGGACGTTGCGGATCGCCTCGGCGAGCTCGTCCCCGTCGAGGGCTTTCATCAGCCGGGTTGTGCTGGAATAGCCGGAGCCGGTGATCAGCTCCACGGCGCTGTCGTTGATGCCCTCGAGCAGAAGGATGCGAATCTTGTCCTTGGCGAGGGAAAGCTGGTTGTTATGGCCGTGCATGTTCCAAAAACCCTGATCTGACCTGCATCGGCGGTTCTAAACCCTATTTCGATTGACGCAACCTCTTCGCAGTGCGATACAACGCCCAGCCTCTTCGAGGCGCTTTGCGCTCCAGCCGCGTCAGGCGTACGGCCATTATGGCCCGTGACGTCCCATCTGTTGAGTGCAGGGGTATCACCCCAGACAGCCCAGGTACGCGGGGCTCGTCCCCTTCTTAACGAGACCAAGCGATAGATCCGTGCGAATTCCGAGCGGACGCCCGGTCTCATCCATTTGGAAAGATCGCATCTTGACCACTTTCAAGGATCTCGGCCTCGCCGGGACCATCCTCCGCGCGCTCGACGAGGAGGGCTACACTGTCCCCACCCCCATTCAGGCTCAGTCCATCCCGACCCTGCTCGAAGGCCGCGACCTCTTGGGCATCGCCCAGACCGGCACCGGCAAGACAGCCGCCTTCGCGCTGCCGATCATCCAGCGCATGCTCGCCAACCCCGTCCCACACCGCTCGGCCATGTGCCGCGCCCTCGTGCTGGCCCCGACCCGTGAGCTGGTCGCCCAGATCGCCGACTCGTTTCGCACCTACGGCCGCTTCGCACAGATTCGCGTGACCTCGATCGTCGGCGGCGTTGGCCACGGCCCTCAGGTGCAGGCCATGGCGCGCGGCGTCGATGTGCTTGTCGCCACCCCGGGGCGCCTGCTCGACCACATGTCCGGCGGCACCGTGAAGCTTTCGAGCACGGAATTCATCGTTCTCGATGAAGCCGATCACATGCTCGACCTCGGCTTCGTCGTGCCGATCCGCAAGATTCTTTCGCGCCTGCCCGCCAAGCGCCAGAGCCTGTTCTTCTCGGCCACCATGCCGAAGGAAATCGCCTCGCTGGCCGGCGACATGCTGACCAACCCGGCGCAGGTTCAGGTGACGCCCGTCGCCACCACGGCCGAGCGCGTCGGCCAGTCGGTCTATCTCGTCGACACGAAGTCCAAGCGCGACCTGCTCGTCGAGCTGCTGCGCGCCAAGGATTTCTCGCGCGTCATCGTCTTCACGCGCACCAAGCGCGGCGCCGACAAGGTGGCGACGCATCTGGTCGACTCGGGCATCCAGGCTGCCGCCATTCACGGCAACAAGAGCCAGGGCGCGCGCCAGCGTGCGCTCAGCGAATTCAAGGACGGCCGCACGGGCGTTCTGGTCGCCACTGACATCGCCGCGCGCGGCATCGACGTCGATCACGTGTCGCATGTCGTGAACTTCGAACTGCCGGACGTGGCGGAAAGCTACGTTCATCGCATCGGCCGCACCGCGCGCGCCGGCGCCGAAGGCATTGCGATTTCATTCTGCGACAATGAAGAGCGTCACCTGCTGCGCCAGATCGAACGTCTGACGCGCCAGACCCTGACGGTCACGGATCGCCGCAGCGAAGGCTCCAAGAACGTCGCCGAAACCGCGGGCCCTGCCCCGGCTCAGCGTCGCGGCGGACGCCCGCAGAACGCAGGCGGCGCCCCCAAGCGCAACGCCGGCCCCGCTCGTGCAGGCGCAGGCGCAGGCCGTCCGAACGGCGAGCGCCGCTTCGGCAACGCCGGCGGCGGCAATCGTCCGCAGCGCGACGCACGCCCGAACTAACCAGTGTGTTCAGCCCTCTCCCGCGCTCGCGGGAGAGGGTGGCATGCGAAGCATGACGGGTGAGGGCTTTTCAACAAGCTCAATATTTGCAGGGTGAAACGCCCTCATCCGACCCGCTTCGCGGGCCACCTTCTCCCGCCAACGCGGGAGAAGGACAAGCACCACCTCATCCCCGCTCACAAACGAAAATCATCGTCGCGAGCGGCGGCAATGTCAGGCACAGCGAATCCGCAAAGCCATGGCTCTCGCGCGCGCTTGAGTGCACGCCGCCCATATTCCCCATGTTCGTCCCGCCATAAATCGCAGCGTCGGTATTCACGGCCTCGCGCCAGAAGCCAGCGTGCGGAACGCCCAAAAAATAATTGGCGTGCGGAATCGGCGTGAAATTGCAAACAACAATCGCCGCCGGCGCATCCTCTTCGCCAAAGCGCGCGAAGGCGAGCACGCTGTTTTGCGCATCGTCCGCCACCAGCCAGCGAAAACCTGACGCCACGCAATCACGCTGATGCAGAGCTGGAATCTCGCGATAGGCGCGGTTGAGATCGCCCACCAGCGCGCGCACGCCCGCATGCAGCGGATCGTCGAGCAGGTGCCAATCGAGCGAGCGATCGTGATTCCACTCGCGCTCCTGCGCAATCTCGCCCCCCATGAACAGAAGCTTCTTGCCGGGATGCCCCCACATGAAGCCGAAATAGGCGCGCAAGTTTGCAAACTTTTGCCAGCGATCGCCCGGCATCTTGCCGATCAGCGATCCCTTCCCGTGCACCACTTCATCATGCGACAGCGGGAGAATGAAATTCTCGCTGAAAGCATAAAGCAGGCCGAAGGTCAGCTCATGGTGATGCCATGCGCGATAGAGCGGATCCTTCGACATGTAGCTGAGCGTGTCGTGCATCCAGCCCATGTTCCACTTGAAGCCGAAGCCGAGTCCACCGAGATATGTGGGCTGCGAAACGCCCGGCCACGCGGTCGATTCCTCGGCAATCGTCACGACGCCCGGACGTGCGCCATAGACCTGTTCGTTCATGCGCCGCAGAAAGGCGATGGCCTCCAGATTCTGGTTGCCGCCAAACTGGTTTGGCACCCATTCATCAGCCTTGCGCGAATAATCGAGATAGAGCATCGACGCGACTGCATCGACGCGAATGCCGTCGAGATGAAAGCGCGTCACCCAATAACGCGCATTGGCGACAAGGAAGCTCGAGACCTCCTCGCGGCCGAAATTATAAATGTAAGTTCCCCAATCCTGATGAAATCCCTGACGCGGATCGGCATGCTCATAAAGATGCGTGCCGTCAAAATTACCAAGCCCATGCGGGTCATTCGGGAAATGCGCCGGCACCCAATCGAGGATCACGCCTAGCCCTGCAAGATGGGCTGCATTCACGAAGTCGGCGAAATCATCGGGCGATCCGAAGCGGCTCGTTGGCGCAAACAGCGACACCGGCTGATAGCCCCAAGAACCATCAAACGGAAACTCGGTGATGGGAAGCAATTCGATATGCGTGAAACCAAGCCCCTTCACATAAGGCACCAAGCGTTCAGCCAGCTCGCGATAGGTGAGGAAACGATCGCCCTCCTCCGGAACGCGCGCCCACGAGCCAAGATGACACTCGTACACGGACACCGGCGTGCGACGAGGGTCGCCATGGCTCGCGTGTGAGAGCCATTCTTCGTCGCTCCATTGCGGCTCTGGCGGACCGAGCAAAATGGAGGCTGTCGCAGGCGAACGCTCGGCGGCGAAAGCAACCGGATCGGCTTTCAGCGGCACGAGATGCCCATGGCGATCCAGGATCTCGAACTTGTAATGCGCCCCACGGGCCACGCCCGGAATGAAGATTTCCCACACGCCGGCATCATGGCGCAGGCGCATCGCATGGCGCCTGCCATCCCAGCTGTTGAAGTCGCCAACTACGCTGACGCGTCGCGCATTCGCAGCCCAGACAGCGAAAAAGGCGCCCTGCACACCCTCATGCGTGATGCAGCGCGCGCCCAGCACATCTTCAACTTCGCGCGGGCCGACCCCTCGTACAGCACGCAGATCATCATGCGAGAGCACGGAGGCGAAGCGATATGGATCTTCGCGTAGATAGCTTTCGCCACGCACGTGCAAATTCAACTTGTAGGACGGACGCGATGAAGCCTCGACAAGCGCAACAAAAAAGCCAGCCTCGTGAACGCGCGTCATCTCGATTGCGCCAGCCCCCGTGACCACATCAACTGCATCGGCCACTGGCAGAAAGGCGCGGATCGACCACGCGCCTTCACCGGCCTGATGCGGACCCAGCACTGCAAACGGATCACCGTGTCGCGCCTCGGCGATGGCGTTGATCGCGCCTGCGGGCGGAGCGTGAGTTTTGGGCGGGCTCATGGCGCCTCCCCGGTGCGGTTGAGAATATCCAGCAGGCCGTCAATCGGAATGCCGATCCATGCAGGCCGATGCGCCGCCTCATAACCAATTTCATAAATAGCTTTTTGCGCCAGATAGAGGTCAAGCAGCCGCGCGCGCACGGCCTTGTCGGCGATCTCGACGCGCGAGCCCGCCACCGCGCGATCGTAGCTCGCCAAAAACGTCTCGACGACAAGATCGCGCCAGACGGTCGCAGCAGCGTGGACGCGCCCTCCCTGCTCAACCTGGCGCCCCTCGATATCGCGCGCCGCGGTCGCTGCAGCATAGTCGAACGAGCGGATCATGCCCGCGACATCCCGCAACGGCAGGTCTCTCTCACGCCGCTGCTCAAGCGTGCGCGACGGCTCGCCCTCAAAGTCGACGATCAGGACATCGTCCTGCACGATCAGCACCTGACCCAGATGATAATCGCCATGAATGCGCGTCTTCAAACCGGCAGGCGCAAGCTCCGAGAGACTGTCGTAAAAGGCTGTCACATCATCCCGGCGCGCGAAAAGCTTCGCTGCAACTTCGTCCGTCTCGACCCTGCGCTCAAGTTGTTTGAACATACGACGCGCTTCCGCGCGACCGGTCTCGATGCGCTGGCGAAGGTCAACGGCGGTCACCTCTTCAGCTGCAAACGCGGGATCATCCGTCGGCGTCGCGAGCGCCATGTGCAACTCGCCGGTACGGTGCCCAAGCATGTCCGCATAGGGCAGATAATCTGAAAACACCTCGCGCGGATCGCGTTCAGGCACATCGCCGGGCAACGACAGCGTCTCGAGCCCGCGCTTCAGCGCATCGATCGTCCAGCCCCAGGCGTCGCCCTGATTGCGCACGTAGCGTTGCAGAATTCCCAGCGCGGTCGGCACGCCGTCACGGTCGATGCGCTCCATGGCTCCGAGCAACGCAGGCGAATTCTTGAAACCAGCCTGCGTCAGAAACCGGCCAATCTCGACCTCGGGATTCACGCCTGGCGACAGGCGACGATACACTTTCAGCAGCATCCGCTCAGCGACAGCGATGGATGTGTTGCTTTGCTCGGCGCCAAGCCGTCGCACATCCGCCGGCAAGACTGGCGGCTCGGCAAGCAGCGCCTCGGAGCCGGAAAACTTAAGCCGCGCGCCTTCGCCCAGCGGCATCTCGCGTTCCTCGACCATACTCTGGACCAATGCCGCGCCAAACGCAGGGTCGGCATCGGCATCAAGCACTAGCCCCATGCGGCTGCCACGCCGCAAACGCGCCACCGCGTAGGGCGGGATCTGTTCGTCATCGCGGTTCTCTTCGATGACGAGCGGCGTGAAATACATTTGCGTCTCGCCACTGCGCAACAGCACCGAAAGCCGAACAAGAATGAAAGTCTTGCCCTCCTTCTCGCGCGGCAGGGCGACGGAGCCGGCGATCTGCACGCTGGCAATTCCTGCATCCTTGCCCGCAAACCATCGACGCAATTCGAGAAATCGCGGCGCCACGGTGCGTTCAAACGCCTGGCGCTCGCGATGCTCCAGCAGTTTTTCCGCGCCGCCGGTCAGCACAAGAGTAAAAAGCTCCGGCGCAGGTGTTGGACCAAAGCGCTCTTCCGCAGCCGTTTTTTCCAACTGGAACCAAAAGAAGCCATGCCCCGGAAGCGTCAGCAGATACGGCAAGCCGCCGATTTGCGGGAACACGCTGCCAGCCGACAACTCGACCAGCGTAGACCCCTTGAATTCCGCAAGCTCCAACTCGACCGCCTGCGGCGCACGCGACATATTGGCGACGCAAAGCAGCGTTTCGCCCTCAAACTCGCGCAGATATGCAAGTACCTTCCGGTTCGACGGATAGAGAAAGCGCAACGAACCGCGCGACAAAGCGAGCCGCTTGCGACGCACGGCCAGCATGCGTCGCATCCAGTTCAACAAGCTCGACGAACTCGCCTGCTGCGCCTCGATATTGACGCCAGCGAACCCGTAGATCGGGTCCTGGATCGCAGGCAGAAATAGACGCGCGGGATCGGCGCGCGAAAAGCCACCATTGCGATCGGGCGTCCATTGCATGGGCGTGCGAACGCCGTCGCGATCACCCAGATAAATATTATCGCCCATGCCAATTTCATCGCCATAGTACAAGACAGGCGTGCCCGGCATGGTCAGCAGCAGCGAATTCAAAAGCTCGATCTTGCGCCGGTCGTTTTCAAGCAAGGGCGCGAGGCGGCGACGGATGCCGAGATTAATGCGCGCGCGCCTGTCATGCGCGTAAAAACTCCAGAGGTAGTCCCGCTCCTTGTCGGTGACCATTTCGAGCGTCAACTCGTCATGATTTCGCAAAAAGATCGCCCATTGCGCGCCATCGGGAATCTCGGGCGTCTGCCGCATGATGTCTGTGATCGGGTGCCGATCCTCCATGCCAAGCGCCATATACATGCGCGGCATAAGCGGAAAATGAAACGCCATGTGGCATTCATCGCCCTGCCCGAAATATTGCGCAGTCTCCTCCGGCCATTGGTTGGCCTCGGCCAACAACATGCGATCAGGGTAGCGCTCGTCCAGCGCTGCGCGGATCTTCTTGATGATCGTATGCGTCTCGGCGAGGTTCTCGCAATTCGTACCGTCGCGCTCGATCAGATAGGGAATGGCGTCAAGCCGCAGGCCGTCGACGCCCATGTCGAGCCAGAAGTACATTACGTCAATGACTGCTTCCAGCACGCGCGGATTATCGAAGTTGAGATCAGGCTGGTGCGAATAGAAGCGATGCCAGAAATAGGCTTTGGCGACCGGATCGAACGTCCAGTTCGACGTTTCTGTATCCAGAAAGATAATCCGCGCATCCTTGTAGAGCTTGTCACTGTCCGACCACACGTAGAAATCCCGCGCGGCGCTGCCAGCTTTCGCCTGACGCGCTTTCTGAAACCACGGATGCTGGTCCGACGTGTGGTTGATGACGAGTTCGGTGATGACGCGAATACCGCGCTCATGCGCTTCCCGCACGAGACGACGAAAATCACGCATCGTCCCGTAGGCGGAATTGATGCCGCGATAATCGGCAATGTCGTAACCATCGTCGCGCAAGGGCGACGGATAAAATGGCATCAGCCAGATCGCATTTGCGCCGAGGTCGCGAATATAGTCGAGCTTGCGCGTAACGCCCTCGAAATCGCCAATCCCGGAATTGTCGGAATCAAAGAAGCTCTTCACGTGTAGTTGGTAAATGACTGCGTCGCGATACCAGTCCTTCTCAGAACGGTCGATCATGCGCCGGCCCTCCACGCCGGCGGCAACAGCCGCCAAATCGCCACCGGCCCCTGCGCTGGATTGATGTCGATGACATGCGTCTTGCCATAAAGCACGAAACGATTGCCGTGCAGCAGGTCCTCAGCCTCGATAACCGCCCAGTCCGGCAAGTCGAATTCCCAGAGCGGAATTTCATATTGCGTCGTGTGCCGATTATACGGGTCGAGATTGGCCAGCACGATGATGCAATTGTCGCGAGATGGCGTCATGCGCGCATAAGCAAGCACCTGCTCATTCGATGAATTCAGCGGCAGGAAACCACGAAAGTCCTGCAGCGCAGGATTGCTGCGCCGTATGCGATTCAACGCGCGGATATGATCCTTGATGTTTCCCGGCCGGTCAAAATCAAAGGCCCTCAATTCGTACTTTTCCGAATCCGCATATTCCTCGCGCCCGGGCAGAGCGTGAGATTCGCAGATTTCAAAACCATTATACATGCCCCACACGGAGGACAGAGTGGCTGCAAGCGTCGCGCGCACGATGAAACCCGGCCGTCCGCTTGTCTGCAGATAGTAGGGATTGATGTCGGGCGTATTGACGAAGAAATTCGGTCGATAATAATCGGCCATCTCGCCGGTCAGCTCCGTCATGTAATCGACGATCTCACGCTTGGTGTTGCGCCATGTAAAGTATGTGTAGCTCTGCTGGAAACCGATCTTGGCGAGTTTCTTCATCACCTTCGGACGCGTGAAGGCTTCCGCAAGAAAGATGATGTCCGGATGTTCCGCATTGATCTCGCGGATCAGCCAGCGCCAGAAGGGCAGCGGCTTGGTGTGCGGATTGTCGACGCGGAAAATGCGCACGCCATTCTCGATCCAGAACAGGATCACATCGCGCAATGCATACCAGACGCCGGGATAACCAGCGTTCTCGAAATGCACATTGACGATATCCTCGTATTTCTTGGGCGGGTTCTCGGCGAATTTGATCGTCCCGTCAGGGCGCCAGTCGAACCATTCCGGATGTTCCTTGATCCAAGGATGATCGGGCGAACATTGCACGGCGAAATCCAGCGCAATCTCGATCTGCTGCGCAAGCGCCGCAGCGACGAGACGGCCGAAGCTTTCGAGCGTTCCAAGCTGCGGATGGATTGCATCATGTCCGCCTTCCGCCGAGCCAATGGCATAGACGCTGCCCGGATCGTCAGGCCCGGCGACCAGCGCATTGTTGCGGCCCTTGCGGTTTGTGGTCCCAATCGGATGGATGGGCGGAAAGTAAAGAACGTCAAAACCAAGATCGCGAATATAAGGCAGCTTCATAATGACATCTTCGAACGTGCCATGACGATGCGGATCGCCGGACGCAGAACGGGGGAACATTTCGTACCAGGCTGAGAATACCGCGGCCCGGCGATCGACATTCAGTTCCAGCACCGGCGTGCGATGAGACACAAACTGGCGCGGACCGTGGCGCGCCATCAGTGCACCAGCATCGAGGCCAAGCAGGATCGCCAATTGTTCTGCGCCTTGCGTCGCCCCAAGCCGCGCGCGCAATTCGTCGAGCTCGGCGCCGTCGCGATCCTTCGCCTCGGCGGCCTCAATCAGGCTGAAACCTTCCTGCAATTCCGTCGAAACATCCTGACCGGCGCTGACCTTTTTCTGCACGTCGCGACGCCAGGAGGCGAAGGGATCCCGCCACGCCTCGACTGCATATAAATAACGGCCCGGCTGGCCGGGCGTGAATGCGCCCGACCATCTGTCGTTATCGACGAAATGCATCGTCGTGCGCCGCCATTCATGCGCGCCCGCCTCCTGCCAAAGCACATCGGCTGCAATGACTTCGTGACCATCCGTAAAAATATCGGCGGTGACGATGAAGGGTGCGCCTTCGGCGTATTTTGCAGCGGCGCGACCGCCGTCGATTTCCGGAGAGATATTTTCGATTATGACGCGGCCTTCCTGAGACGGCAGGCCAGTTTCAGTTGCTCCCGGTCTTGCCGGTCGCACCCGCTGGGCCTTGGCGTCTGGCGCCTTGGCGCGCGCGGGCGGATCGGAATCCTTCATGCTATTTTCCCCAGGATCAGCCAGGGCAGCCCACCCGCGACATCCGCGCAAGCCACGGCCCCCTCGACCGCAAACGCAGACCCGGTGAGGAGGTTGCGCCATCGACCATTGGAAAGCGTGAGCTTTTCCGAACCCCACACATTCTCAGTACTGATCGCGCCCGGCGCCTCGAGAAGACCGCGCTTCAACATTTGCGTACCCATGTGAACGCACGCAAACAGACCGCGCTCTTGATAGCGCCGCTCGAAAGAAAGTCCTGTTGCGCAATCGCGCGGCTCATAATCCGCGTAGGCGAAGAGATCCGGATCCGCTGCGCGTTCCGCAAGCAGGCGCGCGATGAGCCCTTGCTTGATGCGCCCATCCTGCCATGCGCCGAGCAGCGCCTGCAGCTCCAGTGCGCGGCTCTCCTCGAGCATCTGCGCACGAAGCTTGAAATCAACCGGTCGCCGATTGTCCGGATCGACGAATGCGAAATCCCAAAGTTCAGCGCCTTGATAAAAGTCGGGAACGCCCGGAAGCGTCAGCTTGAGAATCGTCCTTGCAAGGCCATTGAGAGCGCCCGCCCAAGCAAAACGATGCGCAAGCTTCGCGACAGGATCGCGCAGGCGATCTTCCGCGAGACATCTGTCAACGAGGCGCATCGCTTTAGACTCATAGGTTTCATCCGGGTCGGTCCAACTCGAATGGCGCTTCGCCTCGCGCATCGCCTTCTGGAAGAAAGCGCGTGCGCGATCGCGAAATTCGTTTGCCGGATGTGAGCCATCCATCGGCCATGCTGCGACCAATGCCTGAAACAGAATATAAGCGTCGTTGCTGTCCGGCCCCTCTGCATTTGCAAGAAAGCTTTCGGCTTTTGCGAGGAAGTATTCGGGCGCGGCCGTCATCGCGAGCAGCCGCGCACGGGCGTCCTCTCCGCGCTTCGTGTCGTGCGTTGCTGTTGCGATCAAGCTCGCGGGCCAGTCCAGCGCACGAGCCCGCGCGGATTCATGGAACGCTTCTCGCGTGAAGCCAAAACAGGACGGGTTCGCGCCAACTTCGTTGAGCGCAAGAAACGGCGCGTAACGATAGAACAAGGTATCCTCAAGCCCCTTAGCCATGAGGGGGCCGGTCAGTTGCTCAAACGCGCGGCGCAAGGCGACAGCTTCGTCCCCATGAATTGCGCCTACGAGAGTCTTTTCAAGAAAGTCCGCAGTAACAAGATCAGCCGCGTCCACGTCCTTCCGAAGCCGCGCCATGACACTTGCGATCAATTCCCGATCGGCAACGTCGGCGCCCTCCGTGCCGACGTAGGTGCGGTACACCGGCAAGGCGACGAGAGCCTGTTTCAGCACGCGGAAGAGGGAAGCTTCTGAGACGCCGTTTACGCGCTTGCTTTGGGCGAACTGATAAAGACTATCTGCGAGACGGGCGCATTCCGCGCCAAAGCTGCGCTCCAGGACGAGCGACTTCGATTCATCCAGCGCCTCCGCAAATGCCGCGCGCTCTCCCACTCGCTCCCGATAAAAGGCCGCAACCGGCGCTGCGGCTTCGCGTGCGACGAGGACGCCGTCCAGCTCATTCAGCGCGTCATATCCTGTGGTTCCGGCAATCGGCCATGGCTTCAGCGTCTCTCCGCGCCCGAGGATTTTTTCGACGATGATGTAAAATCCTGGTCCAACATGTTGCTGCAGCCGGTCGAGGTAGGTCTTGGGATCAGCAAGTCCGTCGATGTGATCTATCCGCAAGCCATCAATGCGCCCCTCGTTCACAAGGTCAAAAACAAGCGCGTGCGTGAGCTGAAAGATCTGCGCATCCTCCACGCGCACCCCGGCCAGCGCATTGATCTCGAAAAAGCGGCGGTAGTTGATTTCAGAGCTGGCGAGGCGCCAATGCGCTAGACGGTAGGATTGCTCACGCAGGAGCGCGTCAATGGCGCCGTGATCCGCCGTGATGGATGCGCACAAGTCTGCGATGTCATCTGACGCGAGGTCTTGAACCAGACGTTTCCACTCCGCTTCGTATAGCGCAGGGTCCTGGGCATAGCTGTCATCGAACTGCCCCAACAGGCGCAGGCAGGAGCGCGGCGCGACAGGGAAAGCGCGCTTGAAATAGCAAATGCAAAAGCCGTTTTGCTGATCGAAACAAAGCTGAAACTCGCCACTCTCGAGCGCCTCGTTATAAGGCTTGCCCAACACCGGGAGCAGAACTTTCCCGCCACCACGCGAGAAATCAATGTCGAACAAACGCGCGTAAGGCGACGCTTCTCCCCATTGCAGAACCGATGACCAGAAGGGATTCTCGGAGCCAATCCCCATGTGATTGGGGACGATGTCGACAATAAGTTTTAATCCGAGCGCATGAAGCTCGTCGGTAAATCTGTTGAAAGCCTGACGTCCGCCGAGTTCCGGATTGATCTCGCGAGGATCGACGATGTCATAGCCATGGGTCGAACCCCTTCGGGCTTTCTGGATCGGCGATGCGTAGACATGACTAATGCCGAGATCCCGCAGATATGGCAGGATGTCCCGCGCCATCTCGAAAGTAAATCCTGCATGAAATTGCAGACGATATGTTGCGCGCGGCGGCGCAGCCGAGAGACGCGCCTCACGACTGCGCAACGTGCGCCGTTCGGAAGCCATCAGGGCCCCGGCTTTGCCGAGCGGTCCATTGTCCGAAGTAAATTTTTCGAGCGGCACGCTCATGCGGCGGCGCCAATTTGGCGGCCCCTCGGAGAGGCCCGGAAGATTGGCCTGGTTGACCTCGTCGAGCAGATCCTCCACCTGCACGGCGAGCAACATGGAGCGAGTGCGCGCGAGATACGACAAGGCCTCGTTTCGCGACAAGGCATCGGGCTCAAGGGCGCCACTGAGGCCTGCCTTGCGCAAAGCCTGACGCCAATGAGTGACATCTTTCACGCGGCCTTTATGCTCGTGACGCGCTTGCGCTTCGCTGTAGACGCCAAAATGCGACCTGATGTCGATATCAAGTCCGCGCCGCCATCCCTTGAACGTGGGCAGATCGTGCGTCGTGATTGCGGCGAGCGCATCGCGCGGATAATTTTCCGGCGCAACAAAGCCGCCGTCCTTTGTGCGCTCGAACGAGAGAATGCGATAGCTGAGAAGGCCCGAGCGCATGACGGCGTCCGAGAAACCCTGCGGGCCCGTTCCGAGATCTTCAGCAATCACCATGCAGCGATGCCGCTGGCTCTCGATCCGCAGAATGGCAAGCAGCGCCTCGAAAGGAAAGTCGATGTAGCCGCCATGCTCCGCCGTCGTGCCCGGAGGAATGACGAACAGGCGCTGCAATTGAAAGGCATGATCGATGCGGATCGCGCCCGCATGCCGCATGTTGGCGGAGACGAGATCGCGGAATGCCGCGAAGTCCTGCGCCTCAAGCGTGATCGGATTGAACGGGGGAAAGCCCCAGTTCTGCCCCTGCGGCCCAAGCGGATCAGGCGGCGCGCCGACCGACAGCGTCAAGGCATATCGATCCGGCGCGGCCCAGACTTCGGAGCCAAAGCGGTCAGCCCCGACGGCAAGATCACGATAGAGTCCGATCTCCATACCCGTTGCTTGCGCCGCGCCCTCGAGCTGTTCGTCGCAAAGCGCCTGCAGCCAGGCGTGAAATGCTACGCGCTCCGGATGCTCACGCCTGAAGCGCGCGACCGATGGCGACGATGCATCGAAGAATTCGGCCGGCCACGCTCCGGCCCAATGTTGACCTTGTCGCGTGAAGTGCTCGGACAAGGCCTCGAATGTCGCATGCGATTGCAGCGCCTCACCGAGACCGTGTGTCCTTTGCATTATGGACTGCGTAGATGACGACTTTTGATAAGTAACGAACAGATCCTGCAGGAGAGCGTTTTTTACCTCCCAAGCCTCTCGATAATCGACTAGCGAGGCCGCGCGCAGGCGCTCGATCCGTGGACGCAGGGCGTCAATCTGCGGGGTCGCACCGATCGCATCGACATCCAGATACAACGGCTCCATGAACAGGCGTGATGATGGCGAGTATGGCGAGATCTTGCTGCGGTCAGATGAAAACAATGCGTGCAAGGGGCTAAGGCCCAGAAACGAAGCGCCGTGGCGCCCCGCGGCTTTCGCGAGATCGGCGACGTCGGTGAAATCGCCGATGCCGAAGTTGCGCTGCGAGCGCAAGCCATAGACCTGCGCCGTCAGCCCCCACCCTCGCGTATCCTTGGGCAAAAAAGCCGGTGGCTTCCAGCATGTGCGCGGGGCGGCGATCAGCAGCGTGCGCGCGCGCTGCGCCTCGATTTCGAGACGATAATAGCCGGGCTCAAGCGCTGGAATTTCAATGCGGCCCTGCGTGCGTTGCTCAATTCGAAAGCCATGGTCGCCGGAGATCGTCCAGCGCGTCGCTTTGATGGCCTGCGCAAGCTGCAGACTGCGCGCGGCGCCCGCATCAAGCACGAGCCATGGCGGCAGCAAGCCGCGCTGCGCGCCGAGCTGCTGATGCACGTCACGCAGCTGTGCTGGCGTGTTGGCCGCAAAACCAAGCGCTTCCATGAGCGCCGCTTGCGTGTCGCGCGAAATCTCTACACGCGCGTCGCCCTGATCGAGATACGACGAGGCGACCCCAAGTCGCTTGGCCAGCGCGGCGAAATCATCTTCACGCGCCGGCATACTTGACCTCCAGTGTGAAAAGCCCCGTCCATGGCGCAAGCGTATGATCGCCAGCGCCGGTCTTGCCCGATGTCCAGATCACTTTCTGCGCACCGTGCAGGAACACATGGCGGGTTCCCTTGAATTGCAAGATGGCGCGCAGTTCTCCGGCGCCAAAGCGCCAATGCACATCAAGACCATCCTCACCATGCAGGCGATAGTTGGCGCCTTCGAACGGGCTCTGGAGCAAAGGCGCGACATGCTCACGACGCAAGGCGATGAGGCTACGCATCTCTTCAAGCTTTTGCGCATGGGGCGCGCGCAGCCGCTCCTCCCAGCGCAATGTCGAGCTGGCGAAAGTGGCGGCGTCCGTCGGGTCCGGAATGCCTTTGGCGCGTTCCTCGCTGGCGAATGCAGCGAAGCGCGCGAATTCGCGACGACGCCCCTCGCGCACGGCCGCCGACAATTTAGCGTCGTCGCTGAAGTCGACGAAGAACTGGAACGGCGTGGAGGCTGACCAATCCTCGCCCATGAACAGCATCGGAATCTGCGGGCCTAGAATCAGCACGGCATGCGCCAGCGCAAGCTTTTCGGGATCGGCCAACGCCGCGATGCGCTCGCCGAAGGCGCGATTGCCGACCTGATCGTGATTTTGCAGGAACGACACAAAGGCCTGCGGGGGAAGATGCGCGGAAGACTCGCCGCGCGGTGCGCCGCCTGCATGCGTCGACGCCTCGCCCTGATAGGCGAAACCTTCAGCGAGACAGCGCCCCAGAAAGGCGAGCGGCTTTTCTGCGAAGTCTTCGTAATAAGCTTCGGTCTCGCCAGTCAGCAGCACATGCCAGCAGTGATGAATGTCATCGTTCCATTGCGCTGAATAGAAGCGTGGCCTGCGCTCCGCATCGCGCGCCAGCCAGCCCGCGGCATTGCGCTCGTTCTCCAGCACCAGATGAATCTGGCGGTCCGGAAAGGCCGCGTGCACGCGCTCGGACAATTCGGCGAGCACGTGTTTCGGGCTTTCATCCGCGATGGCGTGCACGGCGTCGAGGCGCAGTCCATCAAAGCGAAATTCGTCGAGCCAATAAAGCGCGTTGCAAACGATGAATTCGCGCACGGCGCGGCGATGCTGCGCATCGAAGTCGATGGCCGCCCCCCACGGTGTCTGGCGCGCGTCCGTGAAAAAAGAATTTGCATAGACGGGGAGATAATTTCCCGACGGCCCGAAGTGATTGTAGACGACGTCGAGCATCATCATGATGCCGCGCTCATGCGCGCTGTCGATCAGCCGGCGCAGCTCGTCAGGCGAGCCGTAGGCATTGTTGGGCGCATAGGGCAGCACGCCGTCATAGCCCCAGTTTCGTTGTCCCGGGCATTCGGCGACGGGCATCAGTTCTATCATCGTGACGCCGAGATCGCGCAACGAGTCGAGTCGTTCGGAAAGCCCTTCGTAAGTGCCTTTTGTGGTCGCGGCGCCAACATGGGCCTCATAGATGACAGCTTCTTCCCACGCGCGGCCGCGCCATTCGTTTTCACGCCAGCCAAACGCATTCGGATCGACAACGAGGCTCGGCCCGAACACGCCGTCAGGCTGAAAGCGCGAAGCTGGATCGGGGATTTTCGTCTCGCCGTTGATCAGCCATTGATAGCGCGCGCCGGCGCCCACGCCGCGCAGAAAAATGCGCGCGAAGCCGTCGTCATCGCGATCGACGGAAATGGCTTGGGCGCCATGGATGACAAGCGCGACGTGCTCGGCATCCGGCGCCCACAGTGAAAACCGGACCCCTTCAGCCGCGAGTTCGGCTCCGAAGGGCATCGGGCGGGCGTGCATGGGGAAGCTCCGGTGGGGGCGCTAGGCGGAAAAGCGAAAGCGAACGGGAGGGCAGATGAAAGGTTCCGCCAGCGTCAAGCCGCGACACGGACGTGTGAACGCGGCCTGCGGGCTCGCACGAATCGAAAATGCGAAGCCAGCTGGCGCCTGGAAAATCGGCGCCTAAACGAAACATGACAGCGTCGGGCGCAGCGTTGAGCAGCAGCATCAAGCGGTGTTCCGGCTTGCCTTCGTTGCCCAGCTGCATGCCGATCGTGCGTTGCATGTCTTCTTCCCAGTCTTGCGAAGTCATCTCGCGGCCTTCGGGCGATAGCCAATAGACATCCTTCAGTCCGGTTTCGGGCAGAACGGCGCCGTTGAGATAGGAACGGCGTGAGAAAGCCGGGCTTTCACGCCGCAGCTGCGCCAGCGCGCGGACGAAATCGCCAAACGATGGATCGTTCTTCGCGCTCTCCTCCCAGTCGAGCCAGCTTGTCTCATTGTCTTGCGCATAGGCGTTGTTGTTGCCGCCTTGCGTGCGCGAAAATTCGTCACCCATCAGCAGCATCGGCACGCCGAGCGAGAGCAGGACGCTGGCGATGAGATTGCGTTTCTGCCTCTTGCGCAGGCGTATGATGTCGCGATCCTCGCTTGGGCCCTCGACGCCGCAATTCCACGAGAGGTTATGCGGATGGCCATCGCGATTGTCTTCGCCATTGGCCTCGTTGTGGCGCTCGTTGTAGCTGACGAGATCGGCGAGCGTGAAACCATCATGCGAGGCGATCTAATGGATGGAGGCGCCGGGCGCGCGGCCGCGATGTCCGAAGATTTCGCGCGAGCCTGTCAAGGCGCGCGCCAGCCCCGCCAATTGCCCAGGATCGCCGCGCCAAAAGCCACGCACGGAATCGCGGAAACGATCGTTCCACTCGCTCCAGCCTGCCGGAAAGCCGCCAAGCCTGTAGCCCGCATCGCCAAGGTCCCACGGTTCCGCGATCAGCTTAACTTTGGAAAGTACGGGATCCTGACCGACCGCGCGCAGAAAGCCGGCGCGCTCGTCCACATCAACGGGATCGCGCGCGAGCGAGGGCGCGATTTCGCCGCCGCAAACCCCGTTGGCGAGGACCTGGCC
The DNA here is from genome assembly GCA_025356415.1 of Hyphomicrobiales bacterium. Classification (GTDB taxonomy): domain Bacteria; phylum Pseudomonadota; class Alphaproteobacteria; order Rhizobiales; family Beijerinckiaceae; genus Terripilifer. The sequence continues at coordinate 265 of JANXTB010000324.1, read as the reverse complement.
GGTCAGGCCCGCCAGCGCGGGGTCGGCGTCGAAGGCGGCGACGGCCAGGTGCAGCCATTGCGGATGGGGCAAAAAATCGTCGTCGAAGAAGGCGACGAATTCGGCTTCGTGAGGCAGGGCGTCCAATATGGCGTTGCGCTGCCGCGTCAGGCCGGGCGCGCAGGCGATCAGCGCGAGATCGACGGCATTGCTCAGCCCTGCGACATCGGCAGGCTCGACGTAAGCAACGAGGATGACGGCGGGGCGCAGAATCTGCCGGCGCAGC
>JANXTB010000230.1 GCA_025356415.1 Hyphomicrobiales bacterium | reverse complement strand
GTTTCACTCAAGGACCAAGGCCGACCCGGCCGATTGAGGAGAGGACCATCATGCGTCGCATGCAAGTCTCCCGCCGCGCGCTCGCGCAAACGCTTCCCGTGAAGATGAGGGGGCTGATGCTCGCGCCCATGGTCGCCAGTGCGCTCTTCGCCACCGGCCAGGCGCGCGCCGATTCGGCGGCGGATTTCTATCGCGGCAAGACGATCAATATGATCGTCGGCTATTCTTCGGGCGGTGGTTACGACATTTATGCGCGCACGGTCGCCCGTTATCTGGGCAATCACGTGCCCGGCGGGCCGAAGGTCGTCGTCACCAACATGCCGGGCGCCGGCAGCCTCGTGTCGGTCAACCACCTTTACAATATCGCGCCGAAGGACGGCACGGCCATTGCCACCTTCGGGCGCGGCCTGCCGATGGAGCCGTTGATCGGCGCGGCCAAAGTCCAGTTCGACGCCACCAAATTCACATGGATCGGCTCTGTCGCGTCCGAGCTCAGCGTTTGCGCGGTGACGCAGAAGTCGAAGGTGATGACATTCGAGGATTCGCTCAACATCGAAGCGGCGGTCGGCGGGGAGGGCTCGGGCTCGGATCCTGACACTTACGCATCGTTGGTGAAAAACCTCTTCGGCTCGAAGATGAAGCTCGTCACCGGTTATCCGGGCGGCAACGACATGACGCTCGCCATCGAGCGCGGCGAACTCGATGGCCGCTGCGGCTGGTCATGGGGGTCGATAAAGGCGACGCGGCCCGACTGGGTTTCGGGACCCAACAAACTACGTATCCTGTTGCAGATGACGCTGGAGCGCAGCCACGAAATGCCCGATGTCCCGACCGTGCTGGAAAAGGCGAAGTCGCAAGCCGACAAGGATGTCGTGAAACTCATCGTCAGCCGGCAGACGGTGGCGCGCCCGTTCGCGGCGCCCCCCGGCATCCCGGAAGACCGCAAGATGGCGTTGCGCAAGGGTTTCGATGAAACCATGACCGACAAGGAATTCGTGGCGGAAGCCAAGACGCTGACGCTGGACGTGGAGCCGGTGACAGGCGCGGAGATCGACAAGCTGATCGCCGAACTCTATCAGTCGTCGCCCGAAGTCATTGCCCGCGCCAAGGCGGTGATCGCGGGTTCGGCCGTCGCGTCGGGTAAATAGTCGGCCAAGCAAATGTGAAAACATCTTTCGCAGGCGCGGCCGCGCGCCTGCGACTTTTTTCAGGTCTCGCGCGTTGTGCGATTTCTTCCGCAACGCCTCTGTTTCGAGACCCGCCACATGAACATCGAGAGCAAGACTGTGCGTCCCCATCGCAGGCTGGTGGGGCGCGCGCTCGATCGCCCGCGCATTCGCGAAGGGCGCCCCTTTCCACTAGGGGCGACATGGGATGGCATCGGCGTGAATTTCGCGCTGTTTTCGGCCAACGCTACCAAGGTGGAAGTGTGCCTGTTCGACATCAACGGCGAGCGTGAACTCGAACGCATCGAACTGCCCGAATACACGGACGAAGTCTGGCACGGTTATCTCGAAGAGGCGCGGCCTGGAACCGTCTACGGCTACCGCGTGTACGGCCCTTATGAGCCGGCGCTCGGCCATCGCTTCAACCCGAACAAGCTGCTGATGGACCCGTACGCCAAGCAGCTCGTCGGCGAGTTGACGTGGGACCCGTCGCTCTTCGGCTACACGATCGGCCATGCCGATGGCGACCTCTCCTTCGACGAGCGCGACAGCGCGGCCTTCGTGCCGAAGTGCCGAGTCATAGATCCCGCGTTTACGTGGGGCCTCGACCGTCGCCCGCAGACGCCGTGGGAACAGACGATCATCTACGAGGCGCATCTGGCGGGTTTCACCAAGCTGCATCCTGATGTGCCGACCGACGAGCGCGGCACGTTTTCGGGCCTGATGTCGGAGGCGGTGGTCGATCACCTGCGCCAGCTTGGCGTCACGGCCATCGAATTGCTGCCGATTCATGCTTTCGTGGATGATTCCTATCTCGTTGAAAAAGGCCTCCGGAATTACTGGGGCTACAACACGATTGGCTTCTTCGCGCCCAAGCAGCGTTATCTCGCGACGCCCTTCGTCAACGAGATCAAGGAAGTCGTCGCGCATCTCCATGCCGCGGGAATCGAGGTGATCCTCGACGTTGTTTATAACCACACGGCGGAAGGCAACGAGAGTGGGCCGACCTTGTCGTTCAAGGGCATCGACAATGCGTCCTATTACCGGCTCGCGGAAGACAAGCGCTATTACATCAACGACACCGGCACCGGGAACACGGTGAACCTGTCGCACCAGCGCGTGCTGCAGATGGTGACGGATTCGCTGCGGTACTGGGCACAGGACGTGCGCATCGACGGGTTCCGTTTCGATCTCGCCACCATCCTGGGGCGCGAGCCGCATGGTTTTGATGAGGGCGGCGGCTTCCTCGACGCGTGCCGGCAAGATCCGGTTCTCTCGCAGGTGAAACTCATCGCCGAACCATGGGATTGCGGGCCGGGCGGTTATCAGGTCGGGCGCTTTTCTCCCGGCTGGGCGGAATGGAACGACCGCTATCGCGATACCGTGCGCGGCTATTGGCGCGGCGACGACGGCATGCTGGCCGATCTTGCCGCGCGGGTGACGGCGTCCGCCGACCTGTTCAACAAGCGCGGGCGCAAGCCATGGGCTTCGGTCAATTTCATCACCGCGCATGACGGCTTCACGCTGAACGATCTCGTATCCTACAATGACAAGCACAATGAGGCGAATGGCGAGGAGAACCGCGACGGGCACTCGCACAACCTCTCGAACAATTACGGCGTCGAGGGACCGACGGACGATCCGGATATCAAGGCCACCCGTCTGCGGCAGATGCGAAACATGCTTGCGACGCTGCTGTTTTCGCAGGGCACGCCGATGATTCTTGGCGGCGACGAGTTTGGCCGCTCGCAGGGCGGCAACAACAACGCCTATGCGCAGGACAACGAGATTTCATGGATCGACTGGGATGCTGTCGACGAGGACGGCGCCGCGCTTCTCGAATTCACCAAGCTGCTGATCCGCACGCGCAAGCGCCAGCCAATGTTGCGGCGGGGGCGCTTCCTGAGCGGCGCCTATAACGAAGAGCTTGACGTCAAGGACGTCACCTGGCTAACGCCCGCCGCCGAGGAAATGTCGGAAGATAACTGGCACGACCAGAATGGCCGATGCCTTGGCGTGTTGCTCGATGGCCGCGCGCAGCCAACCGGCATCCGCCGCCGTGGCACCGACGCGACCTTGCTGCTGATCCTGAACGCGCATGATGACGGTGTGAAATTCACCCTGCCGGAAGTTGTCGGCGGCGCATCCTGGGTGCGCCTTGTCGACACCAATCTGGCGCCCGAAGAGGAGGGCGCGCTGTTCGCCTTCGGGCAGGACTATGTGGTGACGGGCCGCTCGCTGCTGCTGTTCGAACTCAGCCGTCGCGTTGCGCCACAGGTGAAAGCTGAAAAATCTCAGACCCTGAGCAAGGCATAAGGCTTGCCGCTCGGCTTTTCGATTTTCATCGCGACATTATAGACGGGGGCGCCGCGCGGCGTGCGCCCCTCATAGGCGCCGCGATGCGCGTGGCCGTGCACCACGGCTGAAACTTCGAAACGGTCGATGGTTTCAGCTAGTCGCGACGATCCGAGGAAGGGATAAATTTCCTTCGGCTCGCCCTCGACCGTCGCCTCGATGGGCGCGTAATGCAGGACGACGAACGTGCGTCCCTTGCGCACGCTGCGCATGGCGTTTTCGAGCCGCATCGCTTCGCGCGTCGATTCTGCGACGAACTGCTTGATGGCCGGTTCGCCGAACGAGCCCAGCATCCGCGAGCCGAAGCCGCCCGCGAAACCCTTCAAGCCGACAAATCCTACGCCTTCGATCTCGCAGGCGTCGCCATCGAGAATGGTGACGCCCGCCTTGCGCAGCACGGCCTTTACGGCGTCGACCTCGTCGGATTCGTAGTCGTGATTGCCGAGCACGGCGAGCACGGGGATCGAGCAGGCTTTGAGATCTTCGGCGAGGATTTCGGCCTCGCGCACCTTGCCGAGGTCCGTCAGGTCGCCGGTCAGCACCAGCACCTGCGCGACTTTCGAGATTTCGGCAAACAGCTCGCGATAGGGCGCGACGGATGTTTCCCTTACGTGCAAATCGCCGAGCGCGGCGACGACGAGGCGCCCGTCAGCCGTTTCGCCATTCACCTTCTCCTCCGACATCGGCAAATCCCCATTCCTTCACGTCGATCTCATAATCGATGCGCGAAAACATGCGGCCACGGCAGACTTTCATCTGGGGCGGCGGCAGTTCGCGCTGCTTGGCGAGGCGGTCGAGCAGATCGTCCATCAGCCAGCGCGGAATGCGGTCGCGCTCGGTCGGATAGATCCAGCGGAAATTGAGGAGATGAATAAGCAGCACCTCCCAATGCACTTCCATATAGGCGAGCAGGCGGCGCCAATCGATGTCCTCATGGGCGCGCAGAATCGTGTGCACGACATCGGCGCCATCATAGCGGTGGCGCAGCTGGATAAAGCATTTCGACCAGATGAGTTCGGTGGGACCAAGAATGCGCACATTCTGTCCGAAGACCTCAGTCTGCTGCGCATGCGTGAACCATTCGTCGCCAACCGGCATGGTGGAATTTGACGATGCGAAGATCACGTCGAAAAAATGCGCGCCCTTGAAGACCTTCCCCAGCCAGCGCTCATCCTCAATTTCCACCGCATGCCCGAGGGACTGGAAATGCGCGAGAATACGCTGGAAATCGCCAGCCTTGCAGAAGATGTCGAGGTCCTTGGTCTTGCGCGAAATCCCCGTGTAGGCGGAGACGGCATAAGTGCCGGCGAGCAGGAAAGGCAGCTTGAGGGCGACGAGCTCCTTCAGCGCTTCTGCATAAAAGCCTTCGGCTTCAGGGTTGTTGAGGCTTGGCGAGGCTTTCGCGACGAACGACGAAAGTTCAGTTTCGTTTGGGCCCGCATACTGATCGCTGTTCGTCATGAGGTTTTCCCCCGCCGCGTTCGACCTTGAACGGCGGAGGCCCCCCTCAGTTCCGCGACGCCGCTTGAACCCCGCGTCGCGCGCGACATTTCTCATGTCTGCGCGAAATTGCGAGGAGGCTCTCATGGCGGATGAAAAGGACAAGGGAACGCCCGTGGCGGTGGCGCCGGGCACGCCGGGTTCTGGTGAAAACGTGTGCCGTTGTTGCGAGGGCAAGGGCAAGCTTGTCGATGGCGGCGCCTGTCCGGATTGCAACGGGACAGGCAAGATCAATGCGCCGATCGGCGGCGCGTGAGCGCTAGCCGATCATTTCGACAACGAGCGCGCGCAATTCTTCGCGCGTGAGGCCGCATTCGGTCAGCCTGTCGTCGGGCGCGTGGCGCTGGTCAGCGGATTTTTGGTTTTGGTCGTCGCGGGCTTTGCTGTTGACGGGCTCGCGAACGGTATCCTTAATCATGTGCTTCCTCTGCTGCGTGATCGTCTCGCCCCACGGGCGAGACTTCATCTTCACAGTGCAAACGCTTCCCAAACGGCAGCGGTTCCGTCGATTTACCCACAGGCGGGGCTTGGTCGAGCTTTGACCCTCGCGGCCTGCGGGCTTAGTCAGGGCGCCCTGACGTTTTCAGAATCACGGGTCAAAGCATGAAGTCGATCAATCAGCGCCTCGCCGAAGAGCTTGTCGTGCAGGAGTGGCAGGTCACCGCCGCCGTCGAGCTGATTGATTCGGGCGCGACCGTTCCATTCATCGCCCGCTACCGCAAGGAAGTGACCGGCACGCTCGACGACACGCAGCTGCGAAATCTGGATGAACGGCTGCGCTACCTGCGTGAGCTCGAAGACCGTCGCAAGTCGGTGATCGATTCGATCCGCGAGCAGGGCAAGCTCGACGACGCGCTGCTGGCGACAATCAACGCGGCCGACACCAAGGCGCGGCTTGAGGACATTTACCTTCCCTACAAACCCAAGCGCCGCAGCAAGGCGCAGATTGCGCGCGAAGCCGGTCTTGAGCCGCTGGCGACCGATCTCATCGCCAATCCCGCGAAAGACCCGCGCGCCGAGGCGGAGAAATTCATCGACAAGGAGAAGGGCATCGAGACCATCGAGGCCGCGCTCGATGGCGCCCGCTCGATTCTTGTGGAAACTTTCGCCGAAGACGCCGAACTGATCGGCGCGTTGCGTGAGACCTTCTGGAGCCAAGGCAAACTGCGCTCGTCGGTGCGCACGGGCAAGGAAACCGAGGGCGCAAAGTTTTCGGACTATTTCGATTTCAGCGAGCCGCTGACCAAGCTGCCCTCGCATCGTATCCTCGCGATGTTTCGGGGCGAAAAGGAAGAGATGCTCGATCTCAAGCTCGAGCCCGAGGTGGAAGCGCCGCAGCCTGGCGTGCCGACGCTTTATGAGAATCGCATCGCCGCGAAGTTCGGCATCTCAGCGAAGGGTCGTCCCGCCGACAAATGGCTGAACGATTGCGTGCGCTGGGCGTGGCGCACGCGCATGGAATCCTCGCTCTCCGTCGATCTGCGCGTGCGGCTGTGGCAGATCGCGGAAGAAGAGGGCGTGAAGGTCTTCGCCGGAAATCTGCGCGACCTGCTGCTCGCCGCGCCCGCTGGCGCACGCGCGACGCTGGGTCTCGATCCGGGCTTTCGCACCGGCGTGAAGGTCGCGGTGATCGATGCGACCGGCAAGGTCGTCGAATATGCGACCATCTATCCGCACGAGCCGCAGAAGCGCTGGGCTGAATCGCTCGCCACGCTCGCCAATCTTTGCCGCAAGCACAAGGTGGAGCTCATCGCGATCGGCAACGGCACCGCCTCGCGCGAGACCGACAAGCTCGCGGGCGAACTCGTCAAGGGCGCGCCCGAGATGAACCTCACCAAGGTGATGGTGTCGGAGGCCGGCGCGTCGGTGTATTCCGCGTCCGCTTTCGCCTCCGCCGAATTGCCCGATCTCGACGTGTCGATCCGCGGCGCGGTGTCGATCGCGCGGCGCCTGCAAGATCCGCTGGCCGAGCTCGTGAAGATCGATCCGAAGTCGATTGGCGTGGGCCAATACCAGCACGATCTTTCCGAAGTGAAGCTGTCGCGTTCGCTCGACGCAGTGGTGGAAGATTGCGTGAACGCTGTCGGCGTCGATGTGAACACGGCCTCGGCGCCGCTGCTCGCGCGCGTGTCGGGTCTGTCGGAATCGCTGGCGCAAAATGTCGTGGCGCATCGCGACGCCAACGGTCCGTTCCGCAGCCGTTCGGCTTTGCGCGAGGTGCCGCGCCTCGGCGCCAAGGCGTTCGAGCTTTGCGCGGGCTTCCTGCGCATTCGAGACGGCGACGATCCGCTCGATCAGTCGAGCGTGCATCCTGAAGCCTATCCGGTCGTGCGCCGCATTCTCGAGGCGACCAAGAGCGACATCAACGTGCTCATCGGCAACGCCACGTCGCTGCGCGCGCTGCGGCCGCAGAGCTTTGTCGACGAAACCTTCGGCCTGCCGACCGTCACGGACATCCTGAAAGAGCTCGAAAAGCCCGGCCGCGATCCGCGTCCCTCGTTCAAGACAGCGTCGTTCCAGGATGGTGTCGAAAAGATCTCGGACCTGAAGCCCGGCATGATGCTGGAAGGCGTGGTCACCAATGTCGCGGCTTTCGGCGCATTCGTGGATATCGGGGTGCATCAGGACGGGCTCGTGCACATCTCGGCCATGTCGAGCACATTCGTGAAGGACCCGCGCGAAGTCGCCAAGCCGGGCGATGTGGTGCGCGTGAAGGTTCTCGAAGTCGACCCGGCGCGCAAGCGCATCAGCCTGACGATGCGCATGGACATGCAGCCCGGCGCGCCCGCGCCCAAGCGCGGCGAGGCGAGCCCGTCGCAAACGCAGCGCGCGCTAAAGCAGGTGCAGGAGAAGGCGTCGGCGTCGTCCGCCGGCGGCCTGCTCGCCGACGCTCTGCGCCGCGCAGGCGTGGCCCACCCCGACCCGACACAGCGGCGGCGCTGAGGCGCCGCTCGTTTTATAAGCAGGGCTGAACCCCGACCCGACACGACAGTTAACTGCGCACGCCGACGACACTCCGGCGCCAGCGACAGGAGATTCTCATGAAGACATATCTTGCGGCCGTTTGCCTTCTCGGAACCGCGCTCTCGGCGCCGGCCCTCGCGCAGGGTTCATACTCTTCGGCCTCGCCGCCCATGAGCACATCGAGCGCTTCCTCGGCAGGCGGACAATTCATGACGCAGATGGACGCCAACGAATGGCGCGGCTCCAAGCTGGTCGGCGTCGATGTCTACGGGACCGACAACAGCAAGATTGGCGACATCAACGAAGTCATCGTCGACCGGAACGGGCAGGCGAAGGCCATTGTGATCGGCGTCGGCGGGTTCCTGGGCATTGGCGAGAAGAATGTCGCCATTCCGTGGGGCAAGGTGCAGTGGAGCATGGGCGGCTCCGCATCCGGCTTCATGGTTTCCACCACCAGCCAGCCCGCGGGCGACCGCTCGTCAGCGCGCGTCATCGCCCAGACGACCACCGGCGCGCCGGCCGATTCGAACGCCCAGCCGGCGCAAACGGCGGCGACCGGCGGCGCCACCCTTTCGGCTCCGCCCGCCACCAGCGCGAACAGCGCGAACAGCGCGCCCGCGACCACCTCCACCAGCGTATCCTCGACGGCGGGCTCCTCGACCCACGCGGATTATCCGGACCGCGCGATGGTCTCGATGAGCAAGCAGGATTTGCAGAACGCGCCTGAGTTCAAATATGCGTCCCAGAGCAATGTGAGCACGGGCGGGGCTACCACCGGCACCACGTCCGGCCGCTGACGACCAACGGGCAGGCCCCGCTTCGGCGCCCGCCGCCTTCTTGCGTCCTGCAGGCCGGTCCCGCGCGGGCCGGCCTCTTTCCGCAAATCCCCTCCGGGACTTGCCTTGAGCGCGTCGCCCAAGTCATATTGCACCCCTGATCGCCGCCGAGAACGGCCGGGTCCACCGGCTGCGTGAGCCATGGCGACACAGGGGAGGTTGCCATGGACATGCGTCGTCGGGACGTACTTCGCGCATCAGCGCTGGGTTTGGCGGGCGCCGGTTTTGGATTGATTCCGGACGTGCTTGCGCAAGGCGCGCCGTCCTGGGCCACGCCCGATCTCCTCGCCGCCGCCAAGGCCGAGGGCGGCACCATCATCGTTTATGGCTCGATGAACGAGCAGGAGGCGCTGCCGCTCTGGAAGGCGTTCGAGAGCGCCACCGGCATCGTCGTGCAATATGTGCGCTCGTCCGACACCGGCCTGATGAGCCGTATCCTGCTCGAGGCGCGCGCCCAGCAGAAATCGTGGGATCTCGTCGTCACCACGGCGGTCAGCAAGCTGCCGCAGGAATATCTGACCGTGCTCGACCTGCCGGAAGCGCGCAACATCGACCCCAAGGCGATCGACCCGAAGAAGAAATGGTACGGCGTCTATTCGAATTACAACACGCCCGCCTACAACACGAAGTTCGTCGACAAGGCCAATCTTCCGAAAACCTACGAGGAAATGGCGACGCGAAAGGACTGGGCCGGCAAGGTCGCCATCGATGGCAATGACAGCCAGTGGGTCTATGCGATGTTCGACGCCTATGGCGAGCAGAAGGCCCGCAAGGTGATCGCCGATCTCGTCGCCAACCTGAAGCCGGTGATCGTCGATGGACATCTCGCGCTGGCGCGCTCCGTCGGCCTTGGCGAATATTGGGTCGCGATCAATAATTACACCAATCTCACGATCAACGTGTCGCTGAAGGGCGGCGACACGGATTACTGGGCGCTTGATCCCGTCGGGTTGTTCTTCGGGCAGGCGGGCATCAATGTGCGCGCGCCGCATCCGCGCAGCGCGCAGCTCGCCACCAATTTCCTGGTCAGCAAGGACGCGCAGAAGCTGCTGACCGAGGCCGGGCGCCTGCCGGTGCGCCCGGACGTGACGCCGAACCCGCCGGACGCTATCAAGCGGTTCGGCACGGCGAAGGTCGTGCCGGTAAACTTCTCGCCCGAAGACGAGAAAAAGTGGCAGAAGATCACGACCGAGCTTCTCAAGCCGCGCTGAGCGGACTGAAAGATCGATAAGGGCGGCGGGTAGGGCGGATAACGCTCGCTTGCCAAGGGAGGTTAGAGTCTTGGCGCTTTCGACTGGCATGGATATCCCCGCACACACGCGCTGGCGCGACCGCCTGTCTGGCTGGTCGCCCGCGAAGCTGATCGCTATCCTCGGCGTCGGGCTTGTCGCGTGGCTCGTGCTCGTGCCGCTGGTCGCGCTGTTCTACACAGCCTTCGCGGAAGACACGATCTACGGACCGGGCGATTTCACGGTCGAGAATTTCGTCAACGCCTATACGCAATGGCATCTGCTGACGCTGTTCTGGAACTCGCTTGTTTTCGCAGGCGGCGGCGCGGTGCTGACGCTGGCGCTCGGCGGCTTTGTCGCCTGGGCGGTGGAGCGCACCGACATGCCGGGCCGCGAGGTGTTTCACTCGCTGACGTTGCTGTCCTTCGCGCTGCCGGGCCTGCTCACGACGATGGCGTGGATGCTGATCCTCAGCCCCAATGTCGGATGGGTGAATTCGCTGCTGAAACTCTGGTTCGGGCTCGAGCGTCCTCCGCTCAACATCTATTCGATGGGCGGCATGATCTGGGTGCTGTCCGCGCATTATTTCCCGCTCGCCTATCTGCTGCTCGGCCCCGCGTTCCGCTCGCTCGACGTGCGCATGGAAGAAGCGGCGTATATGTCAGGCGCCAAGCCCTTGCAGATCGCGCGCCGCGTGACGATGCCGATGATGCGGCCGGCGCTTCTTTCGACGCTCCTGCTGCTCTTCGTGCGCGGCGTCGAAAGCTTCGAAGTGCCGCGCCTCATCGGCAATCCCGCGCGCATCGAAGTTTTCACCACCGACATCCAGGCGGCCATTCGCGGCTCTACGCCGGAGCTTGGCACCGCCAGCGCGCTGTCGATCACCTTGATGGCGATCTGCGTCTTCACCGTCTGGCTGTACCGCCGCTCGACGCGCAATGCGGAAGCTTTCGCGACCATCACCGGCAAGGGCTACAAGCCGACGCGCATGAATCTCGGCGTCTGGCGCTGGCCCTTGTTCGGCCTGACCGCTTTCCTCTTCGCCTTCGCGCTCGGCCTGCCGGTCGCGACGCTGATCTGGCAGTCGCTGTTCCTGAAGCCCACGCTGCCCTTCATGGCGGGCGCGGGCGAGATGACGTCGGAAAATTACCGCTTCGTCTTCAGCTATCCGATCTTCGCGGATGCTGTGACGACAAGCGTGTCGCTCGGCGCCATGGCGGCGACGTTGATCGTCGGCCTCACTTTCATGCTGGCGTGGATCGCGCAGCGCGCCGTGCCGCGCTACGGCTGGATGTTCGACCTGCTCGCCTTCCTGCCGATCGCGTTTCCGTCCATCATCGTCGGCGCGAGCATTCTCTTCGCTTACTTGCTACTGCCGATCCCCGTCTACAACACGATCTGGATCCTGCTCATCGCTTATCTGACGTTGTTCATGCCCTACGGCATGCGCTTCGCGTCCGGCGGCCTGGTGCAGATTCACAAGGAGCTTGAGGAAGCCGCGCACACCAGTGGGGCGAGCTACGGGCAGGTGTTCCGCCGCATCTTGGCGCCACTGCTGATCCCGGTTGCGCTGTCGGCGTGGATCTACATTTTCGTGCTCGCCGTGCGCGAGCTTGGCGCCTCCATCATGCTCGTTGGCCCCGGCACGCATGTGCTCGGCACGATAAGCCTGACCATGTGGGAGGAGGGCGGTTCCTATGGCGCCGTCTGCGCGCTTGGCGTCATCCAGATCGTGCCGCTCATCGCCATCGTGGCTCTGTTGCGCTGGCTCGAGCGCCGCATCCAGCAATCGCAGAACACTTGAACAAGCAAGAAACGCTGAGAGAAGGAATTCAAAATGAAACTCTGCCGCTTCGGCCAGGACCGCCTCGGTGTCGTCATCGGCGACATGGTGCATGACGTCACCGCCGCGCAGGACGAAATCCGCGCGAAGGCTCCCTACGACATGCGCGGCGACGCGGTGATCGCGGCGCTGCCGGAATGGCGCGACCGCATCGACGCGATGGCCAAAAAGGCGCCGGGCGTTCCGCTCGCCTCCGTGCAATTGCTGCCGCCCGTCGCGCGCTGGACCAAGACCATGGCGGCGCCGACGAACTATCGGGACCACATCGCCGAGATGGAAGCCAACCGCGCCGGCGCGCCCTCCAAGATGGGCCCGGACATCGGCAAGGCCGGCATCTTTCTGAAGGCCAATTCGTCCGTCGTCGGCATGAACGAGACGATCGACATCCGCTTCCCCGATCGCCGCAATGACCATGAGGCCGAGATCGTCATCGTGATCGGCAAGAAGGGCACGGACATCAGCCAGGAGACCGCGCTCGATTACGTCGCCGGCTATGCGCTAGGCCTCGACATGACGGTGCGCGGACCTGAAGACCGCTCGTTCCGCAAGTCGGTCGATGGCTACACGCCGCTCGGTCCGTGGATCGTCACGGCCGACGAGATCCCGAACGTCGACGACATTCCGTTCACGCTGCATGTGAATGACGAGAAGCGGCAGGATTCGAACTCGCAGCACATGGTCTATTCCATCCGACGCCTGATTGAATTCGCCTCGTCCTTCTACACGCTGTACCCCGGCGACCTGCTTTACACCGGCACGCCGAAGGGCGTCGGCCCCGTGCAGCCGGGCGATGTGGTGCGCGTGAATTCACTGCCGCAATTCGGCGAGCTGCGCATGAATGTGCGCGCCCACAAAATCGGCGGCTGAACCAACAAACAAGAAGGAGCCATCCCCATGATTCAAGTGAAACGACTGGCGCACGCCACCATCACCGTCGAAGACCTCGAGCGTTCGCTCGACTATTACACCCGCGTCGTCGGCCTCTCGCTGGTGACGCGCGACAAGAACCGCGCGGTGCTCGCCACGAAAATGGGACAGGAAGCCGTGGTGATTGAGAAAGGCCCGGCAGCCGGCGAATTGCCGCGCCTGTCGTTCCAGATCAAGCCCGGTTCTGACTTGGGCGAACTCGCCGCCAAACTGCAGAAGGAAGGCGTCAAGTCCGAGCGCCGCACCGGCATTACGCCGGGCGTCAAGGACGCGCTCTGCTTCAACGACAACAAGGGCACGCTGCTTGAAATCTACGCGGATTATGAATTCGCGCCCGACGACAAGCAGGCGGTGGGCATCATGCCGGTGAAGTTCGGCCACGTCGCCTATCGCGTCGAGAGCGTCGTCGACACAGTGAAATTCTATACGGAGTTCCTGGGTTTCCGCGTGTCGGATTTCCGCGGTGATTTCTTCGCCTTCCTGCGGTGCGGCGTCGATCATCACACGGTGAACTTCGTGGTCGATCCCAAGCCGCAGCTGCATCACATCGCCTTCGAGGTGAAGGACTGGGGCGAAATTCATCGCGCGGCGGAAACGCTGGCGAAGAACGACATCCGCCTCGTCTGGGGCCCCGGCCGCCACATCATCGGCCACAACGTCGCCTGCTATCATCGTAACCACGACAATGTGCGCGTCGAAATGTTCTGCGAGATGGACCAGATGAAGGACGAGGACCTCGGCTATTTCGAGCCGCGCCCCTGGCATCAGGACCGCCCGCAGCGCCCGAAGACCTGGGGGCCGGAGACGTTGCGCAATTATTGGGGCTTCGGTTCCGAGCGGACGTATCCGGGCTATCCGTGACCTCCGCGCCGTCATTGCGAGCGAAGCGAAGCAATCCATCTAACGCCAGCCGCCCGAAGATGGATTGCCGCGTCGCTGCGCTCCTCGCAATAACGAACAATGGGGAAGATTGCGCGACCCCCACCCCTAACCCCTCCCCACAAGGGGGAGGGGAATTCGATGCGCCGCTCGTGAGCTTTCTTTTCAATGACAAGCGCAACGCAAAACACCC
>JANXTB010000224.1 GCA_025356415.1 Hyphomicrobiales bacterium | reverse complement strand
CCCGCTCCGGCGGGGCTTTTTTTGTCTCATTGTTCGTCATTGCGAGGAGCGAAGCGACGCGGCAATCCGTGGCGGCCGCTAGATGGAGTGCCTCGTCGCTTCGCTCCTCGCAATGACGGGAAACAAAAAAGACCCCGTTTCCGGGGCCTTTTCATTTCGCTTCAGACTGCGATCAGTGGGCGACGTCGGCCCACACGCGCTTTTTCGTGTAGTAGAGCAGGCCCGCGAAGATAGCAGGAAGGCCATGACGTTGAAGCCGGTCCGCTTGCGCTCTTCGAGCTTGGGTTCCGCCGCCCACATCATGAAGGCCGAGACGTCGCGCGCATATTGCGGGAGCGTCTTCGGCGTGCCGTCCGTGTAGTCCACTGCGCCGTCGGAAATGGGCTTCGCCATGCCGATCTTGTGGCCCGGGAAATAGTCGTTGTAGTTCGGATCGTCTTCCTTCGAATAGCCGTTCAGCAGGGCGACGATGTAGTCGGGGCCGTGCTCCTGATAGGCGCCGCCGGGGATCGGCAGGGCGTCGATGAGGAACAGCGGGAAGCCGCGCGAATAGGAACGCGCCTTGGCGAGCAGCGAGAAGTCCGGTGGGATCGCGCCGAGTGAGGCGCGCGCGGCGTTCTCGTTGGCGAAGGGCGGCGGAAAGCGATCCGACGGGCGGCCGGGCCGCTCGAACATGTCGCCCGCATCGTTCGGGCCGTCCTTGATCTTGTATTCCGCCGCGAGCGCCTTGACCTGCGCCTCCGAGAACTGGGGGCCGCCCGGTTCCGCGAGGTTGCGGAAGGCGATGCGCTTCAGCGAATGGCAGTTGGAGCAGACTTCCCGGTAGACCTGGAAGCCGCGCTGCAACTGCGCGCGATCATAGTAGCCGAAGGGACCCGCGAAGGTCCAGGACTGCCGCTCCGGGTGCGGAGTGGCGTGCGCGTCTTCGGCGGCCTGCGCGGAACCCACGGCGAGAAGCGCCGCCAGTCCAATCGAGGCGCCGAGCGAGACGAGGCTGAGAGTCTTGATGGTCATTTTCGTCATTTCCCGTCTTTCAGCCTGGCTCACTTGGTTTCGGGAGCGGAGGCGGCGCCTGCCGCAACCGCACCGGCGGAACCACCCTTTATCAGCACCGAGTCGGCGATGGACGCCGGCAGCGGCTTCGGCGTCTCGAAGAGACCCAGAAGCGGCAGGATGATCAGGAAGAAGCCGAAGTAATAGACCGTCAGGATGCGCGAGGCGATCACGTAACCGCCTTCGGCAGGCATGGCGCCGAGATAGCCGAGGCCGATGCCGCAGGCCACGAAGACCCAGAAGAACACGCGGTAGACCGGGCGATAGGCCGCCGAGCGCACGCGCGAGGTGTCGAGCCAGGGCAGGAAGGCCAGCACCGCAATGGCGCCGAACATCGCCATCACGCCGCCGAGCTTGGACGGGATGGCGCGCAGGATCGCGTAGAACGGCAGGAAGTACCATTCAGGCACGATGTGCGCCGGCGTCACCAGCGGGTTGGCGTCGATGTAATTGTCCGCGTGGCCGAGATAGTTCGGCACGTAGAAAATCCACCACGAGAAGAAGGCCAGGAACACCACCATGGCGAAACCGTCCTTGACGGTCGCGTAGGGCGTGAAGGGCAGGGTGTCCTGCCTGACGTTCTTCACTTCGACGCCGGTCGGGTTGTTCTGGCCGGTGACGTGCAGCGCCCAGACGTGCAGGATCACGACGCCCGCGATCATGAACGGCAGCAGGTAATGCAGCGAGAAGAAGCGGTTCAGCGTCGGGTTGTCGACCGAGTAGCCGCCCCACAGCCAGGTCGTGATGGAATCGCCCACCAGCGGAATGGCCGAGAAGAGATTGGTGATGACCGTCGCGCCCCAGAAGGACATCTGGCCCCACGGCAGGACGTAGCCCATGAAGGCGGTCGCCATCATCAGCAGGAAGATGATCACGCCGAGGATCCAGAGCACTTCGCGCGGCGCCTTGTAGGAGCCGTAGTAGAGGCCGCGAAGCATGTGGATGTAGACGGCGACGAAGAACATCGAGGCGCCGTTGGCGTGCGTGTAGCGCATGAACCAGCCCCAGTTCACGTCGCGCATGATGTGCTCGACGGAATTGAAGGCGAAATCGACATGCGCCGTGTAATGCATCGCCAGCACGACGCCGGTGATGATCTGGACGCCGAGCATCAGCGACAGGATGCCGCCGAAGGTCCAGAAATAATTCAGGTTCTTCGGGGTCGGATAGGCCACGAAGGAACTGTGGACGAGGCCCATGATCGGGAGCCGGCTTTCGAACCAGCGGCCGATGGCGCTCTTGGGGACGTATGTTGAGGGTCCGCTCATGTCATTCACTCTGTTCTGAATGTCTCAAGGCTAGCGCGACAAGCGCAAAAACCCGGGCGCGGGCCCGGGTTTGGAAGAATCAGCCGATCTTCACTTTCGTGTCGGCGACGAATGTATACTGAGGCACGTCCAGATTGCGCGGGGCCGGGCCCCTACGGATGCGGCCCGACGTATCGTAGACCGACCCGTGGCAGGGGCAGAACCAGCCATCATATTCGCCCTCATGGCCGAGCGGCACGCAGCCGAGATGCGTGCAGACGCCGATGACGATCAGCCATTCCGGCTTCTTGACGCGCTCGGCGTCCGTCTGGGGGTCGGGAAGCTGCGCGATCGGCGTCGCTTCCGCGTCCTTGATTTCCTTCGGTGTGCGATGACGCACGAAAACCGGCTTGCCGCGCCATTTCACGGTCATGATGCCGCCCTCGGGCAG
>JANXTB010000216.1 GCA_025356415.1 Hyphomicrobiales bacterium | reverse complement strand
CATGCGCACGATCTTCACCGACGTGGTGCCGCGCACGACGGAATCGTCGATCAGCACGACGCGCTTGCCTTCGATCACCGAGCGGTTCGCCGAATGTTTCATCCGCACGCCAAGTTCGCGCACGCTCTGCGTCGGCTGAATGAATGTGCGGCCGACATAATGATTGCGAATGATGCCGAGCTCGAAGGGAATGTTCGACGCCTGCGCGAAACCGATCGCCGCCGGCACGCCTGAATCGGGAACAGGCACTACGACATCGGCTTCGACGTGCGCCTCGCGCGCCAGTTCCGCGCCCATTCGCTTGCGCACGTCGTACACATGACGGCCGTGCACATAGGAATCGGGCCGAGCGAAATAGATGTATTCAAAGATGCAAGGCCGCTGCTGCTGCGCGGGAAACGGCTTGTGGCTTTCAAGGCCGTCTTCCGAAATCACCACCACTTCGCCATTCTCGACATCGCGCACGAAGCGCGCGCCGATGATGTCGAGCGCGCAGGTCTCAGACGCGAGAATGTATTTGCCATCGAGTTCGCCGATGACGAGCGGGCGAATGCCCAGCGGATCGCGCGCGCCCATCAGCTTCTTGTTCGAAAGCGCGACGAGCGAATAGGCGCCTTCGAGCGAGCGCAGCGATTCGATGAAGCGATCCAGAATTTTCGATTTGCGGCTGCGGGCGACCAGATGCAGCACGACTTCAGTGTCGGAGGTCGACTGATAAATCGCGCCTTCCTTGATGAGGTCGCGGCGCAGTGTCAGGCCGTTGGTGAGATTGCCGTTATGCGCGACCGCGAAGCCGCCGGTGTCGAGTTCGGCGAAGAGAGGCTGCACGTTGCGCAGGATCGTCTCGCCCGTCGTGGAATAGCGGACATGGCCGATGGCTGCCGAACCCGGCAGACGATCGATGACATGGCGCGAGGAGAAATGGTCGCCGACGAGGCCG
Source organism: Hyphomicrobiales bacterium (assembly GCA_025356415.1). Classification (GTDB taxonomy): domain Bacteria; phylum Pseudomonadota; class Alphaproteobacteria; order Rhizobiales; family Beijerinckiaceae; genus Terripilifer. The sequence goes on along the minus strand of JANXTB010000216.1, from coordinate 4,550 downwards.
AGGCGGCGTTCGGAATTGAAGCGGCGTCCGTCGAAAGCGACGATGCCGGCTGCTTCCTGTCCGCGATGCTGGAGGGCGTGAAGGCCGAGAGCCGTGATGGCTGCAGCTTCAGGATGTCCGAAAATGCCGAAGACGCCGCATTCCTCGCGGAGGCGATCCGCATAGGGATCGAAGTCGTCGGTCACGGGCGAGATGTCCGAAGCGCTCACCATGAAGTTCTCCTTCCGACCGTGCCAGCCGATCGAGCCTGATCTTTGGCAAGCCTGAGCAATTCAGCGCGAGCCGGAATTTTCTGGACTATCCCATTCGCTGGGACAGCCCCTAGATAGTTAGTCCAAGCTGGCTTGTCACATGCGCGAATCCGCACGGGGACATGCGTTTAGCTCGATCTCAGGTCCGGCGGCCCGAACCGGGCGCAGGGGTCGGCGTAGGCGGCACGGTTTCTTCCGGCATCGGCTCGTCGCCCTTGGGCTTCTTGAACCGGCTCAGGATGGTGCTTTCAGGATCGTCGGGCAGCATGGCCATGAGCTGGTCGCCGGTGGCGGCGAGGATCGGGGCTGTGCGTGAATTCTTGACCCATTCGGGCTGGCTCTTGGCCGGCACCAGCCAGGAGTAGAAGACGAAGGCCACGACGCAGAGCAGGGCGCCGCGCGCCGCGCCGAAGACGAAACCCAACGAGCGGTCGAGCGCGCCGATGCGCGAATCGAGGATGACGTCCGACAGCCGCACCGTGATCATCGACACGATGATCAGAGCGACGAAGAAGATCGCGCCCGCCGAGGCCGCCAGAGCGATCTGGTCCTTGGCGATGTAGGTCTTCATCGTCGGCAGCAGCAGCGGATGGAAGTAATAGGCGGCGGCCGCCGCAGCCGCCCAGGAGCCGATGGCCAGAACCTCGCGCGTGAAACCGCGCAGCATGGACAGCAGCGCCGAGATCAGCACGACGACGATCAAACCGATGTCTAGATAAGAAGGCATGAATTCGGGCCTCGCCGCAGGCGGCACTGATTCGGGAACCTGTTCGTCCGCCGCGCGGCTTCTCTATAACCCAAGGGCTTCGGTCCCGTCACCCCTGCGTCATGCAATGTTCGCAGGGCAGATGGGATGCGTGACGTTTCAGCCGCGCACCGCCGCCGGTTTGGGACGCTCTCCGCTGTTTGCGCCGCTGCCGGCCGCAATGTCGGCGACGAGCGCGGAGATGTGCTGGCAGGCGCGCGTCGGGATCGCCGGCTTCTCGCCATCGCGTGTGAAGGGTGGCGCGACAGCTGCGGCGAAGCCAAGTTTAGCTGCTTCCTTGAGCCGCAGCCCCGCGTGGATGACAGGGCGCACCGCGCCTGAAAGGCCGAGCTCGCCGAAAAACACGGTGTCGGGCGGCAGGCGCGACCCGGTCAGCGATGACACCAGCGCAGCGGCGGCGGCGAGATCGGCGGCGGGCTCGCCGATTTTCAGGCCGCCCGCCACATTGAGATAAACATCGTGCTGGCCGAGCCGCACGCCCGCATGGGCTTCGAGCACGGCGATGACCATCGACAGGCGCGATGCCTCCCAGCCGACGACGGCGCGGCGCGGCGTGCCCAGCGAAGACGGCGCGACCAGCGCCTGGATTTCGACCAGCACGGGTCTCGTGCCTTCCATCCCGGCGAAGACCGCGGCGCCGGGCGCCGAGGCGTCACGCCCGGCGAGGAACAACGCTGACGGGTTGGAGACTTCCGACAGGCCGAGGCCGGTCATTTCGAACACGCCGATTTCATCGGTGGGTCCAAAGCGGTTCTTCACCGCGCGCAGGATGCGGAAGTGGTGGCCGCCGTCGCCCTCGAAGGAGACGACCGCATCGACCATGTGCTCGACGACGCGCGGGCCAGCGATCTGGCCGTCCTTGGTGACGTGGCCGACCAGGATCACCGTCGCGCCCGAGGTCTTGGCGTAGCGGATCAGCGCCTGCGCGGCGCCGCGCACCTGCGTGACGGTGCCGGGCGTCGCCTCGACTTTGTCGGTCCACATCGTCTGGATGGAATCGATGATGACGAGCGCCGGCCGCTCGCCTTGCATCAGCGTCGCGGTGATGTCCTCGACGCTGGTCTCGGCGGCGAGTTCGACGGGCGCTTTCGACAGGCCAAGCCGCTCGGCGCGCAGACGCACCTGCGCCACCGCCTCTTCGCCGGAAATGTAGACGACGCGATGGCCCTTGTTGGCGAGTGTGGCGCAGGCCTGAATCAAGAGTGTCGACTTGCCGATGCCCGGTTCGCCACCCAGCAGCAGCACCGAGCCCGGCACGAAGCCGCCGCCCGTTACGCGATCGAGTTCGCCGATGCCGGAGACGATGCGCGGCGCGGGCTTGTTCTCGCCCGACAATCCTTCCAGCGCGAACACGCGTCCCTTGCGCGCGCCCATGGCGGCTTGCGCGCCGATGCCCGAGCCGGTGTTTTCCTCAATGATGGAATTCCACTCGCCGCAGGATTCGCAGCGGCCGACCCAGCGTTGCGAAACCGCGCCACAGTTCTGGCAGGTGAATTGAGACCGCGCCTTGGCCATCAGTTCGCCCGCGCTTCCAGAATCGTCACCACGCCCTCATGCCCGAGGTAGCAGCGCAGGTCGCCAAGCTGTTCCTCCAGCGCGCGCTCGGAGCGGCGCAGGGCGTCCAGAGACTCGCGCACCAGCGCGGCAATATCGGAATGGGCCTTGGCGCGGGCCAGTTGTTCGCCGACGAGGCGGGCCGGGGAGACGCGGGCGGAGCTGGGGCGGGACGAATCGGACATGTTCGCATCCTCTGGAATCAGAGGAGAACATTACAGGAACAAATGAGGGCTGGCTAGTGGTGTGCGTCCCTCTCCCGCGCTGGCGGGAGAGGGTGGCTGGCGAAGCCAGACGGGTGAGGGCGGTGGCAGCATGTCGAGGTGGCGGTTCGTTGGAACGCCCTCATCCGCCCCGCTTCGCGGCGCACCTTCTCCCGCCCGTGCGGGAGAAGGGCCGGAACCTGCTCACCCCACATAATTCCGATAATACCGCGCGCCCAGTCGCGTCAAAATTTCATACCCAATCGTCGCCGCGCGCAGGCCCAGATCGTCGACCGTGATGCCATCTCCCAACAGCACCGCCGTCGCGCCCGGCAGCTTCTCCGCCGGCACATCGGTGACGTCGATCACCGTCAGATCCATCGAAACGCGTCCGGCGAACGGGCAACGCACGCCGGCGATCATTGCCTCGCCGCCGAGGCGGTCGTCGATTCCCATCGCCGCGCGGGGCAGGCCGTCGGCGTAGCCGACGCCGATTGTCGCCAGCCGCGTCCGGCGCTTCGCGGTCCATTGCGCATTGTAGCCGACGGTCTCGCCGGGCTCGACGATGCGCGTTTGCAGGAGCGGCGCCTCGAGCCGCACGACGGCGCGCATCGGGTTGGCGGCGCCCGGCGTCGGGTTGCCGCCGTAGAGCGCATAGCCGGGGCGCACGAGATCGCCGTAAGGCTTCTGCGGCAGGAACAAAGCGGAAGAATTGGCGAGACTGGCGCGCGCATGCGGCAGCGCGCCGCGCACGCTGGCGAAACGCGCGATCTGGATGTCGTTGGTGGCGTCGTTGGCGTTTTCCGACGACACGAAATGCGTCATCAGCACATCGATTGCGAGATCCATGCGCGCAATCGCATCTACATCGCCCGGCGCGACGCCGAGGCGGTTCATGCCGGTGTCGACATGCAGTGCGCAGGGACGCAGCCGACCGGCCTTCGCCCATAACGCCGCATCGTCCAGCGAGCCGAGCACGGGCCGTAGGTCATGCGCGATCATCATCGGGACCGAGGGCGCAAAAAGTCCGTTGAGAACATAAATGACAGCGTGCGGGACGACCGCGCGCACGCGACGTCCCTCGCTTGGCAGCGCGACGAAGAACGTCTTGCAGCCGGCTTTGGCCAATGCAGGCGCCGCCGCCTCGATGCCCACGCCATAAGCGTCGGCCTTCACCACTGCGCCGCATTCGGCGGGCGCGACGCGCTTGGCCAACGCGCGCCAGTTTTCGGCGAGCGCGCCAAGATCGATGGTCAGGACGGCCTGCGATTCCGCAACGGCGGGGCCGGAGAATTCAGTCATCTTGAAAATCGCTCTTGGTCAGTCGCGCTCTTGCTTAGTCGCCCATGGGCTCCGGCATGTGATCTTCCTTAGCCAGATTGCCGAAGCGCGTCATCTCGGCCTCGAACGAGAGCTGCACCATGCCGGTAGGTCCGTGGCGCTGCTTGCCGATGATCACTTCGGCCTTGCCGTGAACGCGGTCCATATCGGTCTGCCACTTGAGATGTTCGTCGGTCCCCGGCGCAGGCTGTTTGCCGTTCAGATAATATTCCTCGCGAAACACGAAGACGACCACGTCGGCGTCCTGCTCGATCGATCCCGATTCACGGAGATCCGACAATTGCGGCCGCTTGTCTTCGCGATTTTCCACCTGACGCGACAATTGCGACAAAGCCATGATCGGAACGTTGAGCTCCTTGGCGAGCGCCTTGAGCCCCGTGGTGATTTCGGTGAGCTCCTGCACGCGGTTCTCGCCCTTGGATTTCGAGCCCGACA
>JANXTB010000154.1 GCA_025356415.1 Hyphomicrobiales bacterium | reverse complement strand
GGCCGTTTCGCCGGCTTCACGTCGGTGACGCCCAACATCCTGGCGGCCATCGCGGTCGTGACGCTTGTGTATCTGATCGCGGCGGAAGGACTGAAAAGGATCGCCATGAAACCGATGCGCGCCCGCAGGAGACGAGTGGCGCAGTGACCTAATAGCCCATGCGCGGATACATGCGCGCGGCGACAAAAGCCATCGCGGCCGCTGCGCCCGCGAGCAAGGCGAAGTCGAACAGCAAACCAAAATCCGAAACGCCATCCACCAGCATGAGCGCGCGCAGCGCATCGACCTGGTATGTCAGCGGATTAAAACGCGACACGATGCGCATCCACGCGGGCATGATCGAGAGCGGGTAGATGGCGTTGCTGGCGAAGAAGATCGGCATGGTGATCATCTGGCCGATCCCCATGAAGCGTTCGCGTGTTTTCACAAGCGACGCGATGATGAGCGACAGCAGCGCAAACAGCGCCGAGCCAATCATCAAGGTTCCCGCGACGCCCACGACATGCTGCGGCGCGAGGCTGATGTCGGCGCCGAGCGCCAGCGCCAGCACATAAATGATGACGGCCTGCGACAGCGCGCGTATCCCCGCCGACACCGCCTTGCCAAGCACCAGCACGATGCGCGGAACCGGACTTACGAGATAGCGCTGCAGAATGCCGAGATCGTGCTCCCAGATCGTCGCAATGCCGTAGAAGATCGCCACGAAGAGCGCGCTCTGCGCGAGGATGCCCGCAGACAGATAATCCAGATAGCGCATGTTCGTCGGCGCCACGCCGCGCACGCCCGCCATCACTTCGCCAAACAGGATGAGCCAGAGAGCAGGCTGGACCGAGCGCGTGAAAAGCTCGACGGGATCGTGACGCAGCTTCTGAACTTCCGCCGCCACGATGCCCCAGATCTGCGATGCGAAACGCGAGACGGCGTCAATCATGGGCGCTGCTCGGGCGCGGGAGACGCTGGACGTCGTCCCTGCTGCGAAACGAGCCGGATGAAAACATCGTCCAGCGTCGCGCCGGGGCCAAGGCCCGCTTTCAGCTCCGCAGGCGTGCCGATGCAGGCGATGCGGCCCTGATCGATCAGCGCGACTCGCGTGCAGAATTCCTCGATTTCCTCCAGATGATGCGAGGAGACGATCATGGTGCGCTGGTAGCGTTCCCGCAGGTCGAGGACATGCCGCCAGACCGCATCGCGCGCCGCCGGATCGAGCCCTACTGTCGGTTCATCGAGAAACAGCACCTGCGGCCTGTGCAGCAAGTTCTGCGCAATTTCGAGCCGGCGCACCATGCCGCCCGAATAGTGATTGACCAGCACGTTGGCTGAATCCGCCAAGCCCATTCGCGCGAGCGCGCCGGTGATACGATGCTGTCGCTCGGAGCGAGGAATGTCATAAAGCCGCGCGGAGAGAAGCATGTTCTCGAACCCGGTCAGCGCGCCATCTGCGGAGGCCAACTGCGGAACATAGCCAATATGTGCCCGCACCTGCGCGGCCTGCGTGCGCAGGTCATAGCCGGCGATCAGCGCCGTCCCCGACGTCGGCGGCAGAAGCGTCGTGAGCATCTTGATCAGCGTGCTCTTGCCGGCGCCGTTGGGGCCGATCAGACCGAAGATTTCGGCGGGCGCTATGGAAAAGCTGACCGCATCAACGGCCCTCAGCGGGCCAAAGCATCGCGTGAGCCCGATCACTTCCACTGCGGGTGGCGCGTGCGCCTCGTTCAGCGACGGCTCCATCAGCCGTTGATCCAGCTGACCTCGGGCCCGCGTCGCGGCGTGCCGGGCGGGTGCGCCTTGGGATGGCCGACGATAATCGGCGCAACGGCCGTCAGCGCATTGTCGAGTCCGATGGCCGCCTTGCCCTCGTTCGTTGCGAGCCACGCCTGGGCAAAGCCGATCCAGCATGTGCCAAGCCCCAGCGCGCAGGCGGCCAGCATGAAGTTTTCAGCCGCAAGCGAACAATCCGCGACCGTCCAAGGATTGTCGGTCGGCCCGGCGATCACGACGAGCGCGGGAGCGTTGTAGAAAATCTCGAAGTTCTGGTCCGCAAGCAGGTCCTGGAAGTGATGCGGCGCCAGCCCCAGAGGCGAGGTCCGCAAAAGAGTCCGTTTGGATTCCGCGGAGATCCTTTCCATCAAATGCCGGTCGCGGATGACGATGAAGGACCACGGCTGCTGGTTCATCGCGCTCGGCGCATGGATCGCCGCATCGATCAGCTTCGTAATCGTTGGCTCGTCGACGGCCTCATCGGTAAAGCTGCGAACCGCACGGCGGGAATAAAGTGCCTCGAAGAGATCCATGGCGGCGTCTCCTGCGCTGAACGACAGGACGCTACCACATTGCCCACGGGACGCATTTGCGCCCGATCAACCCGATGCTGGCGCGCACGGCCAAGTTCGCCCTGGTGGCCGCGCACAAAAAAGGCCGCCACATCTGCATGTGACGGCCTGATTTCGTTTTCGACGCTAGTGAAACTTAGCGCGAATAATATTCGATCACGAGGTTCGGCTCCATGACGACCGGGTACGGCACGTCCGCGGGCAGCGGGATGCGCGTCATCTTCGCGGTCATCTTGGTGTGGTCGACTTCGTAATAATCCGGCACGTCACGCTCGGCGAGGCCGACCGATTCGAGCAGGATCACGAGCTGCTTCGAGGCGTCCTTCACTTCAACCAGATCGCCGGGGCGAACCTGATAGGAAGCGATGTTGACGCGCTTGCCGTTCACCTTGACGTGGCCATGGTTGACGAACTGGCGGGCGGCGAACGGCGTCGGCGCGAACTTGGCGCGATAGACGACGGCGTCGAGGCGGCGCTCCAGCAGGCCCACCATGTTATCGCCAGAGTCGCCCTTCATGCGAATGGCTTCCTGGTAGTACTTGCGGAACTGCTTCTCGGAGATGTTGCCGTAGTAGCCCTTGAGCTTCTGCTTGGCGCGCAGCTGCGTGCCGAAGTCGGACATCTTGCCCTTGCGGCGCTGGCCATGCTGGCCGGGGCCGTATTCGCGGCGGTTCACGGGGCTCTTCGGACGGCCCCAGATGTTCTGGCCCATACGGCGGTCGAGCTTATACTTTGACTGTGCGCGCTTTGTCATCGCGGTTCCTCTGGTCTTCGGTTTGAACCGGCCAAAGAGAAACGGCGGCCGCGCGCAAGACAGCCACCTCTCGGGCGTCGCGCCGTCCGATCCGCGTCCCTCCAGCCGTGCGCCGGAAATCCGGCGGCTGAGGAACGCGCCCTCCTCTGCCCCGAGGGGCCGACAGGCTTCTCACCGAAAACGGGAAAGGCCACGGGTGCGTCAATGCAAAAGCACCCCGGGGGGCGCCTGCACCGGCGTTCAATAGGGGTCCCGCCCGGCGCTGTCAATCTTCACGGTCATTTGAGGCGAAGCCCAAGCGAGCGGCGCCCGAATTGCATACAAAAAACCATTGCCACGCCCCTTGGAGAGCATTCCATGTTTGACCACCGCGCCGAACTCACCCGCAGGCATCTCCTCCAGGGCGCCAGCGCCGCAACCGCCGCCGCTTTCCTGACCACCGGCGAGACGCTGGCCCAGGCCCGCTCCGAGACGCTGCTCGTGGTGCAGGAACTCGGCCCCAACAGCCTCGACATGCAGGGCGTCGGCTCGAACCAGACCGTCAACGGCCTGTCGTGGAACTGCTACGACCGCCTGATGACCTACGGCTCGAAGAAGCTGGCCGATGGCACGCTCTCCTACGACCGCATGGCGCTGGAGCCCGAACTCGCCGAGAGCTGGCAGGTCGCTCCCGACGGCATGTCCTGCACCTTCAAGCTGCGCAAGGATGCGACCTTTCACGACGGCGCGCCGGTGACGGCCAAGGACGTCAAATGGTCGTTTGACCGCGCCGTCAAGGTCGGCGGCTTCCCGACGTTCCAGAT
>JANXTB010000146.1 GCA_025356415.1 Hyphomicrobiales bacterium | reverse complement strand
GCGCCTGATCGGGCGTCAGCGCGTAAGCAAAGCGCGCTGCGAAACGCTCATACAGGTCTGGCGCGGGCTGCAGGCGCGGCGCCTTGCGTGTACGGTGCTCGTTCGCCATGGTGACCAAAGATTGCGCCGTCCGCGCAATGTCGCCCGCGACCTTGTCGCGCCGCTTCGCCCAGGAATCGCGATCGAGCCGATCGAGCGTTACGGCGTCCGCGTCCGCGTCCGCACCATAACGCCAGATCAGGCCAATGTCTTGCGCGGGAACCATCTGGCATGCGTCGTCGCCGTAACGCAGGCGCAGATAATCGTGCTGGCCCTCGCCGGGCGTCTCCACGGATTCCAGACTCTCAAGCAGGGCCAGTCCGTGATCGCGATGCACGACGACGTCGCCGATGCGCATGTCGGTTGTCAGCAGCGCCGCGGGATTCGCGGCTTCGCGCGAAAGAGCTTGCGCGCGGCTGCCGAGATAATCGCCGGCCGCGATGATCGTCAGGTTACGTACGGGCAGACGGGCGCCCGCATCAAGCGGCGCCGCGCAGGCGACGATCCTGGCGCCCTCTGGCAGCTCGGCCCATCCCTCGATGCGCGCGATGGGCTCGCCGGCGCGGCGGCGCAGGCGTCGCATCAAGATCTTCAGCGGCTCATCCGCGCCCGTGAGCAATACCGAGCGGCCAGCTTCCAGTTCGTCCGCCGTGAAACGGTCGAGCGCGCGGCCCGCGTCCTTCTCGCGTGCGAACAGCGGCGTGGGCTCGAAGGGCAGTTGCTTCCAGTCTTTCGCGCGGCGCTCGTCGGCCAGCTCGCGCCACTCTTCCGGCATCAGATAGAGCCGCTTCGGCGCATCCGCCGGTTGCAAAGATGACTGCGCAGCCGCGCCCTCTTCAATCTGCGAAAAGCCCGCGGCGATACGCGCCTGCGCTCCGGGCTCGGCGACGATGCGCGCCTCCGCCGCATAATCGAAGAAGCTCTCGCGAGGCAGCTCCGGCGAAAGATCCTCGCGCGCCGGGTCGATCAGCAGCAGGTCCGAGTCAGCCTCGGAAGCTTGCGACAAGGGATCGTAGGAGCGGATCGCCTCGATGCGTTCGTCGTCGAAAAGAACGCGGCAGGGAAGAACCGCGGCTGCGGGATAGATGTCGATCACACGACCTCGTATCGCCATTTCGCCTGCCTGCGTGACGACATCCGTCTCAACATAGCCAAGCGCATCCAGTGTGGCGCGCGCGGCGCCGGGATCGAGCGTGTCGCCCGGCGTGAACTCACGATGCGCATCGGGCCAGATCGCGCGCGGCGGAACACGGCGCAGCACGGCGGGGCCGGTGGTGAAGATCACATCTGGCGCGTTGTCTGCATCAGTCAGCCAGCGCAGCACGCCCATGCGCGCACCCATAATAGCGGGCGAGGGCTCCAGCCGGTCGTAGGGCGGCACATCCCATTCGGGGAAATGCGCAAAGGCATGCGCTGGATCGAGCGCCGCGCAGATCGCCTGCAGCGATCGTGCGCGCCTGTCGTCCGTTGCCAGATACACCAGCGGCGCGCCGGCGTCCTTGCGGCCGAGATAGTCGAGAACAGAAGCGGCCGCTGCTGCGAGCGGAGCCGGCGTCGCAGGGCGGGCCATGGTGCAATCCGATTGATGGATCGACAATGTCCGGGGCGTGACTGCGTTCCGCGTCAGTCAGGTTTGCGCAACAGAAACGCGGCGGCGTCCCAATGCGCGAGGGGCCGCGCCGCGAGCTCGGCTTCACGCAGGCAAGTTTGCGCCAGCATCGCGCGCAGGTCCTGCGCATCGCGCGCCGCATCGCCGCGATAGGAGAAATTCATGATCAGCATGGCGCCGCCGCGCCGCAACACGCGCGCGGCTTCACGCAAATGGGTGGCCGCGAGAGCGAGATCGACCTGCACGAGATAAGGGAAGACATCGGCTGCGAGAATGAGGTCGATGCTGGCGTCTTCGATCGTCGCGAGATCGCGGCCGCTGCTCACGGCAAGGCGCACATTGGAAAGATGCGCACAGCGCCGCTGCGCTTCCGAAATCATTTTTTGCGAAATATCCAACCCGGTGACATGGCGCAACTCGGGCGCCAGCGCGCGGATGAAGCGGCCAATGCCGCAGCCGAGATCCAGCATGTCGCGATCTCGTCCGAGCAGGCGGGCGCCGCGCATCAACGCGATGACATCCTGCGTGGCGTTGTCGAGCGCCGTCTCGTCGCCTATCGAATAGAGCGCGACACTGGCTGCCGGAGAACGCGCGACCGCATTGTCAAACATGGTCGCCAGCGCTTCCACCGATGTGGCCTTGTCATGAGTCACGGTCGCGAGCATGTCATGGGTCAGCCGCCAGCAATCGGGATTACGGGCGGCGAGCGCACATAGCGTCCGCAAGGGCGGCGCATGCGCGGCGTCCGCCAACGCGAGATGTTTCGCGAGATCGGCTTCGCTTGCCGCATCGCCGATGAGATGCATCAGCGCAATCGGTGGCGGCATGCTTCCCGCCGCGCAGGCTCGAAGAATGTCGTCCGCGCTCATGCGTTCCGCTCCCAGATGCGCCGAAACACGGGCTCGTCCTGCGCGCCCCAGGCATATTTGTAGTCCTCTCCGCCGCGCAGGAATTCGAAACGACGCGCGCCCTCCTCATGCGCCTGCGCCATCGCATGCGCAATGAGGGTCGTACCGGGGCTTTCATGCGCAAAGGCGGGATCAAAGCCGCCGATATAGGCGTACGCGCGCCCCTTGGCTGCGAGGCCGTAATAGGCGCCCGTCACTCTTCCGGCGAAGCTGAGCAGGTAAAAACGCGCAAGGCCCGCGCGCAGAAGTTCTGGCGCGGCGAGCCGGTGGAGCTTCTGCACGGCAGGATCAACGCATCGTCCGATAGGTTCGATGCCTGCAGCGCATTCATGAGCTCCGTGCGGCGCGTTCTTGCATAATCTTCGATGCTGGCGTGGTCGGTGCGGCGCATG
>JANXTB010000110.1 GCA_025356415.1 Hyphomicrobiales bacterium | reverse complement strand
CGCGCCGTCACGGCGCGCCCTTCTTTCAACACAAGCTTCAGGCAGGAAATTGTCGCCCTGCCTTTGACTTGCCGGATTTCAAGGCTCCGCGTATCGTTTCGCGGACGGGCCATGCGAGTCCGTTGCCGGTGAGAGACAATCTGTGAAGACGCGCGACCCCTCGGACTCCCCGCCGCCAAGCGGCGTGGTGAATGCCCAGGACCTCGATCGCACGGTCGAGATCATCGAGGACGCCGCGGCGGCTATCGATGAGATGCTCCGCTACAACCGGGCGATGAAATCAGTTGCTGCGCAGGGTGTGTCCCACTATCGCGCGGAGGCTGAGGATGCGCGTCAGGAGACCGCTGCGCTGACGCGGCAGATCTCCGAGCTGACAGCAGAGAAGCAGGCCATCGCCGAGGGTTACGAAGCGCGCATCGAAGCGCTCGAGCAACGACTCGCGGCGCAGCAGCGCGAGCTCGAATCCATGCGCTCGCTGCTTTGGCCCGGCGGCCGCGCCCCGCGCTGACCTTCAATCTTCTTCCCGCCATAAATGCCTGTGGGCTCCTGCGATGCGGTGAACCGCATGCGTCAGGATCTGTTACATTTTCGGAGTGATTCGGTGTGTCCGCGTACGCGGTGAGGGGGGCAAGTGATTTCTCATCTTTTGAAACCGGCGCAGGGGGAGCGTGCGGCCGATTTTGGAGAGAAGCCTCGGGTGAACGTCGAGTTGAAGCGGGCTGTCGAGCCCCGACCGTTCCTGTCCGATCGCGATCTCAAGCAGACGACTGACATCGTCTCACGCACCGCCGATGCGATTTCGGAAATGGCGCGCCGCAACGAGGCCATCGAGACCGAAGCCCGCAAGGTCATCGAACGCCACAAGCAGGAAGCCGAAGCCGCAAAATCGCGCGCCGCCGAACTCCAGGCGACCGTCGACTCCCTGCAGGCGCGCATGGATGAAATGGCGGCCGACTTTCAGGGCCGCGTCGCCGAGCTGCAAGGCAAGCTCACGACCTGCCGCGCGGATCTCGAGCTGAAGACGCGGGACGCCGAGCTGGCGCGTCAGTGGCTGGTTTATCTGTCCACGGAAATCGGCCAGCGGCTGGGCGATGCGCCCCACAAGCTCGAGGAGCTCGCGGCTGAAACGCGAGCCGGCCTCGGCATCGATCAGCGGTAAGGCGCGCTGCGGGGACGCCCGACGTCCCCGCCCGTCAATACAATCCGCCCAGCAGGGTGCCCGCCGGGTAATAAGGATAATAGGGCGCCGGGCGCGTCGTCCGCGTCACAGCGGTTTTCCGCCCGGCCGGTTTCGACTTGTTGCTTGAGGCGGTGTGCGTGGTCGCCACGGACTTGCAGCGCTTGAACGTCCCCGAAAAGCCGCCGCCGTTTTCCAGCCCCTCGGTGACGAGAGCCACATCTCCGTCCTGCTCGACCAGCTTTGCAGAAAAGGCGAGCACCGGGTCTTCTTCTTTCTTCGCGGGCAAGGAGGCGTTGATCAGCGTCTGGCCCTTGAACACGGCTTCGTCGCCGTCGGTCAGCGTCCGCACGTGGCCCGGTTCGACGAGCGTGATGGTTTTCTCGCCGATGACGATGCGGCGCGCTTGCTGGCACTCGCCGTTTTCGGTCCATGTTCCGCGATGGTCGCTGCTGATCTCACCCGCCTGCGCAAAAGCAAGCGGGGCCGCGATGGCTAGGCATGCGAACGCGATGCGCAAGACACAAACTCCTGTTCAGCCGTGAGGGGATGCGCGCGCGACAACGTCCACGCCCCGGACCGAACAGCGCACAGAAGCCGCCAAAGTTCCCGCGCGAAAACGCGCTCAGGCGAGTGATTTCAGAAGTGTGTCAGCCATCGCGCACCCGCTGTCGTAGGCGCTCTCGACACGCGGCCCGAGGCACCAGTCGCCGCAAGCGCCAACCATGGCGTCGGCGTCGAACAGGCACGGGACGCCGACCGCCTGCTCGACGAGCGCATAGCGCCAGCGATGCGCGCTGACATGCGTCGGCTCCGTGAGAATGCCGGTCACTGCGCGGAACGCCGCCAGGAGCGGCGCGCGCAGATCATCGGCGGTGATTTCAAGATGTTCACGCGACCAGTCCGGCCGCGCATGCACGACCCAGGTCTGCGCATCAGCCGGCCGACCGGGCTTGCTGGAATTGCGCGCCATCCACGCGATGGTCCTATCGTCCGGCTTCAGCCAGTTCTCCAAAGGGCCATGTATCGCAAGGGGGAACGCCAACATCAGCGCGATGCAGGGCGCATATTCGACGTGCGCGAGTTCCGGCATGCGCGCGCCTGCTGACGCGGCGAGCGGGATGGCCTGTGGCGCTGGAACAGCGAGAACCACGCTATCATAAGAGCCGTTGCCCGGCGCCGATATCTCGCCGCTTTCATCACAGACCGACCAGCCTGATTCAGCGCGCACCAAGCGGCTCACTTGCGCCTGCGTGACGCATGCATGACGCGGGGCCATGGCGCGCGCGGGGGCGCTCATGCCCGGCGCGCCGACATAGGAGCCTGTCGCCCATTCATCGACTACGCCCGCTTCGCGCCATCGCGAAACCTGCGCGAAGAAGTCTGGTCCTCGCGCCGTGAAAAACTGCGCGCCGTGGTCGAACTGCAAGTCGCCAGTGCGGCGCGTCGCCATGCGGCCGCCGAAGCCGCGACTTTTCTCGAAGATCACGGAGGCGACGCCTCTCGCCGCCAGACGGCCTGCCGCCGCAAGGCCGGCCATGCCGGCTCCGATGATCGCAATCTTCGACATGTCACCCGCCTCTCACTTTCCAGTGATACGGCGGGGCAGACGGGTCGGACTACATGCGCGCCTGATGTTCAGCCGCGATCGGGATGTGGATTCCGTCCCGAAGCTCCGACTGCCCATTGGAGTAGCTCGATCCCGCGATCTCCCGAAGCCGGGCGCGGTCAAGCAGGCTGATGTGGGCGCGCGTCGCGCGGATTGCGTGCTCGCCTTCCAGAATGTGAATGCTCATGGTCACGCCGGCACGACGGCAGCCGAGCATCAGCGCAATGCGATCATGCGTCAGCCGCAGGTCGTTTCCGCCGAGCCGGTCGGCGGCCATCAGCAGCAGCCGGGCGAGACGCGCTTCCACCGTTAATTGCGCATTGGCGAAAGCGGCCTCGGCGAATTGCTGCATCAGATCGTCGATGCAATGGAGCAGGGCGAGCCGGAACGCGGGTTCCTGGTCCGCAATGCGTTTCAGGTCCGCCGCGCGGATCCGGTAGGCCGAGCCGGCGATCTGCATGAGGGTTCGGCGCGAGGAACGCTCGCGGCCGAGCAGCAAACAATGGCCGGTAAATGTCTCGGGGCCGACCAGCGCGACTGACGTTTGCCGACCGCCGCCAAGGCAGGCGATGGTCGCCAGCCCGCTGCGCAGGAAGTGAACGTGCTCGATGGGCTGGTTCGGCGCAATAAGAACTTGATCCGTGCGCAAGGAGACAGTTTCAAGAAGAGGCTCAAGGCGCGCACGCAGGTGCGGGTCAAGCTTTCCTAAAAATGTGCTGCGTGCAAGTCCAGTTCCGGGCATTTGAACTCCCTCAGAATGGTGGCACTAACTTATATTGGCGCCAAACGTACAAACCTTTTAGTCAAAAAATGTGACCTCCGCCTTGATCAAGATCACTGCGTACGATTGTTGCATTTTGCCTTCCACTTTATGATACCGGCAACACCGCACCTGAAGCGGAGCAATGGGAGGAGCGAATGATGCTGCGACACAACGCTGATTTGAGGTTCACGAAGCGTTTCGCCGTGAATTCGGTCGCAATGCTCGCCTTGACCTTTGGCGTGAACGGCGCGCGCGCCGATGCGGTTTCGGATTTCTACACCGGCAAGACTCTGACGATTATCGTCGGCGCCGATTCGGGCGGTGGATATGACGCGCAGGGTCGCTTGATGTCGCGCCACATCGGGCGCTTCATTCCCGGCAATCCCACGGTGATCGTGCAGAACATGCCCGGCGCTGGATCGCTAACCGCAGCCAACCAGCTCTACAACGTGTCGCCGAAAGACGGCACAATAATGGGGCTTTTGCAGCGCGGCGTGTTTTCCGCGAAATTCACCAATCCGCAAGGCGTGCGCTTCGATCTCGCAAAATTCAACTGGGTCGGCAATCTCTCATCCGAAACAGCCGTGGTGATCGCGTGGTCGGCGACGCCGTTCCAAAAGATCGAAGATGTGATGAAGCAGGAAATGCTCGTCGGCGGCACCGGCCCGCATATCGACACCGAGACGACGCCGCGCATGTTGAACGCGTTGATCGGCACGAAATTCAAGATCATCTCGGGCTATAAGGGCACCACGGAAGCGGTGCTCGCGATGGAGCGCGGCGAGGTGCAGGGCATGGGCGACTGGTCATGGTCGAACGTGAAGACGCGCAAGCCCGATTTCCTGCGCGACAAGAAGATCCGCGTGCTGCTGCAGGTCGCAACGGAGAAGATGCCCGACTTGCAAGATGTCCCTCTGGCGATGGACTATGTGAAAACGCCGGAAGACCGCCAGGTGATGGAGTTATTCTTGGCGCAAAAATCCGCCGCGCGTCCGGTCGTCGCGCCTCCGGGCATTCCCGCAGAGCGTATCGCCGCGATCCGTTCGGGTTTCGACAAGATGATTGTCGATGCGGAATTCCTGAAAGATGCGCATTCCGCAAAGCTCGAAATAGATCCCGCGCCTGCGGCGTCGATTGAACAGGTCATCAAGATCTTCGCCGCGACATCGGAAGCAACCGGCCAGCGGCTGAAGAATGCGATCGATCCAAAGATGGCGGAGTAGCTTCGTCATTGCGAGGAGCGCAGCGACGCCGCAATCCATCTAAACGGCAGCTGCCCGAAGATAGATTGCCGCTTCGCCTTCGGCTCCTCGCTATGACGAGCGGCCTAAACCGACTCACCCTCTTCACTCAACTCCAGCCATTCCTCTTCGACCCGCGCCAGCGCTCGCTCCAGCTCTGCGCGTTGCGCCGAGAGCTGGGTCGCCTTCGCGGTATCGCGCGTGAACGCATCGGGCGCGGCGAGCGCCTCGTCGATGCGGGCCATCAGCTTCTGGTACTGGCCCATCTTCTCTTCCAGCGCATCGAGCTTCTTCTTCGCCTCTCGTTTGGCGGTGCGTTGTTCCTGCGGGTTGCGCTGCTCGGCCTTGGGCGCATCCAGCCCGCGCTCTTCGCGTTCGGCGCGGCGCTTGGCTTCGCGTTCCGCGCCCGCCTGTTCGAGCACATATTTCGTGTACTCATCCATGTCGCCATCGAACGCCGACACGGTGCCGCCCGACACAAGCCACAAACGGTCTGCGCAAGCTTCTAGCAAATAACGATCATGCGACACGAGGATCACCGCGCCCTCGTAATCGTTGATGGCTTCAATCAGCGCTGCGCGGCTGTCGATGTCGAGATGGTTGGTCGGCTCGTCCATGATCAGAAGGTGCGGACCGTGGAACGTCGCAAGACCCATCAGCAGGCGGGCTTTCTCGCCGCCCGACAGTTCCGTCACGCGTGTATCGGCTTTTACATTCGGAAAACCCATCTGCGCAACGCGCGAACGGATCTTCGCCTCCGTGCCGTCGATCATCAGCGGCGCAACATGCGAATAGGGCGTGCCGTTTGGATCGAGATCGTCGATCTGGTGCTGCGCGAAAAAACCAACTTCAAGCTTCGATGAGCGGCGCAGCGAACCCGACATGGTTTTCAAACGCCCGCCGACGAGCTTTGCAAACGTCGACTTGCCGTTGCCGTTCGAACCGAGCAGGCCGATGCGATCGTCATTGGAAATGTTCAGCGACAGGCGCGAGAGAATGACACGCTCGTCGTAACCGACGCTGGCGCTTTCCATCGCGACGATCGGCGGCGACAATTCCTTCTGCGGCGAGGGCAGGTAGAACGGCAGCACGTCTGAATCCACCATCGCGGAGATCGGCTCCATCTTCGCCAGCATTTTCAGGCGAGACTGCGCCTGGCGCGCCTTGGTGGCCTTGGCGCGGAAACGGTCGACGAATTCCTGCAGATGGCGGCGATGGTCGTCCTGCTTTTTCTTGTGCTTCAGCTGGATCGCCTGCAGCTCGCGGCGCTGCTTGTCGAAGCTCGTGTAATTGCCCTTCCACAGCGTCAGTTTCGCGCGGTCGAGATGCAGGATGTGATCGCACACAGCGTCGAGCAGGTCGCGATCATGGCTGATGACGAGGATCGTGGCCGGATAGGTCTTCAGATATTCGATCAGCCAGAGAGTGCCTTCGAGATCGAGATAATTTGTTGGCTCGTCGAGCAGCAACAGGTCGGGCGTGGCAAACAGCACGGCGGCGAGCGCGACGCGCATGCGCCAGCCGCCGGAAAACTCCGAGAGCGAGCGTTGCTGCGCGGCGTAATCGAAGCCGAGGCCCGAAAGAATCGTTCCGGCGCGCGCGGGCGCCGAATGCGCGTCGATGTCGACAAGCCGCGTCTGGATTTCGGCGATGCGATGCGGATCGGTCGCGGTTTCGGCCTCCATCAACAGCGAGGCGCGCTCCTTGTCGGCTTCCAGCACGAAGTCGATCAGCGTGCCGGGTCCGCCCGGCGCTTCCTGCTCGACACGGCCAAGCCGGGCGCGGGCGGGATAATTGATCGAGCCGTCCTCGGGCGCGAGTTCGCCGGAGATCATGCGGAAAAGCGTCGTCTTGCCAGTGCCGTTGCGTCCCACAAAGCCGACGCGCGCATTCGCCGGCAAGGCGACGGTCGCCTTGTCGAACAGGAGCCGCGGCCCCAGCCGGTATGTCAGGTCATTCAGGTGGATCATGGCGCGGCTTGTCGCCTG
The DNA here is from genome assembly GCA_025356415.1 of Hyphomicrobiales bacterium. Lineage (GTDB taxonomy): Bacteria > Pseudomonadota > Alphaproteobacteria > Rhizobiales > Beijerinckiaceae > Terripilifer. Next base: position 1,272 of record JANXTB010000110.1, on the reverse strand, counting down.
TGGGATGGCAGAAGGCAAGTGGGGCAGGAGCAGGAGACACGATAGGGCGGTTGCCCCGGCGAGGCCGCCTCGCTATAAGCCGCGCACCGATTTCCCCCATTCAGGACCAAGATCCCATGGCGATCCAGCGCACTTTTTCCATTCTCAAGCCCGACGCCACCCGCCGCAATCTGACGGGCGCCATCAACGCGAAGATCGAGGCTGCCGGCCTGCGCATCGTCGCCCAGAAGCGCGTCGTCATGACGCGCGGCCAGGCCGAGACCTTCTACGGCGTCCACAAGGAGCGTCCCTTCTTCGGCGAGCTCGTCGACCAGATGACGGCCGGCCCGGTGGTCGTGCAGGTTCTCGAAGGCGAGAACGCCATCCTGAAGTACCGCGAAGTCATGGGCGCCACGAACCCCGAGAAGGCCGATGCCGGCACGATCCGCAAGGATTTCGCGCTGAACATGGGCGAAAACTCGGTCCACGGTTCGGACGCCGAAGAAACCGCCGCGATGGAAATCGCGCAGTGGTTCGCGGGCAACGAGATCGTCGGTTGATTTTTTCAGCCCGCGTGAATGCGAAAGGGCGGTCCGCAAGGGCCGCCTTTTTTGCGTCGTGTGCGCCCCTCTCCCGCGCCGGCGGGAGAAGGAGCGCTCGCCTCTTCGCTTCGCGCATCCGAAACGCTAATATGCCCCCATGAACGCGCCCTCAAAAATCACCCGCCACCATGCTTCATTACAACAAGTTTTTATAAAATAGAGATGAAAATTGAAACACATTGAAACTGAAACGCTTTGGAAGGCCCACGGACATGAGCAGAATAAAGAACGACCATTAAGTTGCAAGCCGTTTAAACCTATTTATCAACGATCTGCATTTTAAGTCCGTAAACTGGTTGGCGCAAGAAAAACTTGAACAAGTTATGACGATTTGTCTCTGGGCCTGCTGTTCGACGGCCGCATTGCCGAGGATTTCAAGCTCTCGACCGGCACCTTTGTCAGCGTCGGCCCGCTGCGCGCCCGCGTCATCGCTGCCGGCGACCCCTGCGTGCAGGACGTGGTCGTCACCGGGCTGAACCGCGACGAGGTCGGGGTGATGGTGTTCACCCGCCTGGCAGATTGCGCGCGACTCGCTGCCCTGGCCGGCGACGCGCCTGCGGCCGAGGTGTTGCAGCACCCGGCGGTGCGCGCGTTCTTCCAGCGCCTGGCCGACCGGCTCTGGGCCGAGGGCACGGGCAGCGCAAACCGCATCGCCAAGCTGCAGTTGCTGGTCGATCCGCCGTCGATAGAC
>JANXTB010000417.1 GCA_025356415.1 Hyphomicrobiales bacterium | reverse complement strand
CGGCCTCGGTCTCTTTGCTGGACGTGCCGGGCGTGTCGATGATGCAGAGCGTGACGCCCTTCTTCTCGAGCGCGGCGATGACTTGAGCGAGCTTGGCCGCCGGCACGACTTCAACCGGGATGTCGGTTTCGCCACGCAGCTTGGACCAATTGACCAGCGTTTTGAGCGGGTCCATATCGATAATGAAGACGCGCTCGCCAGCTTCCTGAGCGGCGACGGCAATGCAAGATGCAAGCGTGCTCTTGCCGGAGCCGCCCTTCTGGGTCACGAGTGAAATCGTACGCATGTGACGGCCTCTCCCCTTCAAGCCGCGATCGCCAGAGCGTGTGCAGGAAAATGAATCACTGCCGCGGAATGTCGCTGAGTCTATGAATGGTCAAAATGAGTCGCAATATGATTAATGATCTAACGCAGCGGGATAATGACTACCTATGCAACTATGCAACGCTTTTGCGCGACATCGCGCGAATTGGAATCGTGAATGAGCGATCTATTTGACTCTGCGGGCTTGAGCGAGGGCGCGCCGCGCCCGCTCGCCGATCGTATGCGTCCGCAAAATTTGGACGAGGTCGCAGGCCAGGAGCATCTCGTCGGCCCCGATGGGGCGTTGACGCGCCTGATCCGTTCGGGCTCGCTCGGCTCGCTTGTGTTCTGGGGACCGCCGGGTACGGGAAAGACCACTGTCGCAAGGCTTCTTGCGCATGAGACCGATCTCGAGTTTGCGCAAATCTCCGCTATTTTCACCGGCGTCGCCGATCTCAAGAAGGTCTTCGAGGCGGCGCGCGCGCGTCGCAAGATGGGTCGCGGTACGCTTTTGTTCGTCGACGAAATTCATCGCTTCAACCGCGCGCAGCAGGATTCATTTTTGCCGGTGATGGAAGACGGCACGGTCACGCTGATCGGTGCGACGACGGAAAATCCATCCTTCGAACTCAACGCCGCGCTTTTGTCTCGCGCGCGCGTGCTGACGTTTCGCTCGCTGTCGTCTGAAGCTTTGCAGAAGCTTCTCGCACGCGCGGAAGAGATCGAGGGCCGCGCTTTGCCGCTCGACGAGGCGGCGCGCGAGTCGCTCGTGCGCATGGCCGATGGCGATGGCCGTGCGGTGCTGACCTTGGCGGAAGAACTCTGGCGCGCGGCCGGGGAGGGCGAAGTGTTCGACACTGCGCAACTGTCCGAGATCGTGCAGCGTCGCGCGCCGATCTACGACAAGGCGCAGGAGGGGCATTACAATCTCATCTCTGCGCTGCACAAAAGCGTGCGCGGCTCCGATCCCGACGCGGCGCTCTATTATCTCGCGCGCATGTTTGATGCGGGCGAAGACCCGTTGTTTCTCGCGCGCCGCATCGTGCGCATGGCGGTGGAAGATATCGGCCTCGCCGATCCGCAGGCGCTCGTCATCGCCAATGCGGCGAAGGACGCCTATGATTTCCTGGGGTCCCCCGAAGGCGAACTCGCGATCGCGCAAGCGGTGATCTACATCGCTACCGCCCCGAAATCGAACGCTGGCTACTTGGCCTACAAGGCCGCCATGGATCTTGCGCGCACGCATGGCTCGCTGATGCCGCCCAAGGTGATCCTCAACGGCTCGACCAAGCTGATGAAGTCCGAGGGCTACGGGACCGGCTACGCCTATGACCATGACGAACCGGAGGCGTTCTCGGGCCAGAATTACTGGCCGGACGCCATCGGGCGCCAGCAGGTCTATGAGCCCGTGGAGCGCGGTTTCGAGCGCGAGATCCGCAAGCGGCTGGATTACTGGGCCAAGCTGCGCAAGGAGCGGGGCCGGGACTAGCATCTTTTCGTGACGCTTGAGGGCTGTCTGGGCTATAGAGGCGCAAGCTTCCGCCGTCCTTGCGAGCGCTGCGAAGCAATCCAGAGGCCGCACGTGCTGCTTCTGGATTGCTTCGTCGCTCCGCTCCTCGCAATGACGACGCAGGCGCAAGCTTCGACAGAGACACCATGCAGGCCCTTCTCCTTGTTTTTCTCGGCGCCGGTCTCGGCGGCTCGCTGCGGCATGGTGTGAACCTTGTCGCGCTGCGCCATACCGTGGGCGACTTTCCCTACGGGACGCTGTTCATCAACGTCGTGGGCTCCTTCGTCATGGGCGGCTTTGCGGCGTGGTTTGCGACCAAGGCGGGCCATTCCGCCGCGCAGCCGCTGCGGTTGTTTCTGATGACCGGCGTGCTCGGCGGCTTCACCACCTTCTCGGCGTTTTCGCTCGAGACCATTTCCATGTGGCAACGCGGCGAGGCGGCAAGCGCCGCAGCCTATGTCGCCGCTTCTGTTGTTCTGTCGCTCCTCGGCCTCGTCGCCGGCATGGCGCTTGTGAGGTCGCTCGGATGAGCCAGGTTAAAAATCCCGCGGCCGGCGTGCAGATGCTCGTCGTCACCGCAGACGAAGACGGGATGCGTCTCGACCGCTGGTTCAAGCGCCGCGTGCCGGATCTGTCGCTCGGCCATCTCAACAAGATTTGCCGCACGGGGCAGGTGCGTGTCGATGGTTCGCGCGCGCAGACCTCCACGCGTCTGACGGAAGGCGCCAGCGTGCGCATTCCGCCGCTGCAGCTCGATGCGCCCGCAGGCGGCGTCGCTGCGCCGAATGTGAAGCGCGCGAGCGCCTCCGACAAGGACGTGCGCGCGATCCGCGACATGGTGCTGTTCGAGGACAAGCACGTGATGGTGCTGAACAAGCCCTATGGGCTTGCCGTGCAGGGCGGCTCGGGCACCACGCATCATATCGACGGCATGCTGATGTCGATGGCGAGCGAGAATGGCGACCGTCCGCTGCTCGTGCATCGGCTGGACCGCGACACCAGCGGCGTGTTGCTGGTTGCGAAGACGCGCAAGATGGCGTCCGATCTCGGCGAGCTGTTTCGTTCGCGTCAGACGCGCAAGATTTACTGGGCGATTGTCGAGGGCGTGCCGAAGCCCGCGCAGGGTCGCATCTCGCTGTTCCTCGCCAAGGGCGCCGGCATGGGCGACGATCGTGGCCCGCGCAAGCCGGGCAGCGAGCGCCGCGACCCCGAGCGCATGCGCGTCGCCAAGCATGGCGAAGAGGATGCGCAGCATTCGATCACCTATTACGCGACTGTCGACAAAGTCGCGCCGCGTCTTGCGTGGTTGTCGATGAAGCCGGTGACGGGCCGCACGCATCAATTGCGCGCGCATGCGGAAGCCATCGGCAATCCGATTGTCGGCGATCCGAAATATGGTTCGCGTCCCGAGAACGATCCGCGCCGCACCGATCCGCTGCGCGCCATTCCCTCGAATGTCGAAAACAAGCTGCATCTGCTGGCGCGGCGTCTGATCCTGCCGCATCCCAAGGGTGGCACGATCGACGTCACCGCGCCGCTGCCGCCGCATATGCAGAAGACGTTCGATCTCTTCGGCTTCGATATTTCGAGCGACGATCCCATCATGGAGGCTCCGGACGAATGAGCGCGCCGCGTTTCGAAGACATTTCGCCCGACGATTACACGCCTGAACAACAGGCTGCCGTGGACTTCTTCCGGCAGACGCGCGGGCGCGAGCCCGATGGTCCGTTCAGAGTGCTGCTGCGCAGTCCAGAGGTGATGAAGCGCGCGCAATATCTCGGCGCTTTCCTGCGTTACGATTGCACGCTGTCGGGTCCGCATTCGGAATTCGCCATTCTCTGCGTCGCGCGCATCTGGTCGAACGATTACGAATGGCATGTGCATGCGAAGATCGCGCTTGAGAAGGGCGTCACGCCCGAGATCGTCGATGCGATCCGTCATGGCCGCAGGCCGGAGCGCATGAGCGACGCGCAAGCCGCGATCCATGATTTCACCAACGAACTGCTGAAAGACCGCCGCGTGTCGGACGCTACTTATGCGCGGGCGCAGGCTCTTTTCGGCGATCGCGGCGTAATCGATCTTGTCGGGCTCAATGGCTATTACAGCCTGCTCGCGATGGCGATGAACGCCGTGCAGATGCGCAATCCTGACGGCGCTGAAGAACTGCCGAAGCTCGCCCCGTGAAACTCGTCATCTTCGATGTCGACGGCACGCTCGTTGATAGCCAGAACTTCATCGTCGAAGCGCAGACGCGTGCGTTTGCGGCGCATGGCATTGCCGCGCCTTCGCGTGAAAAGATGCTGTCCATCGTCGGCCTGTCGCTCGTGCAGGCGTTCGAGGAACTCGTACCCGACGGCCCGGCTGACACGCTCGCGCAGGCCTATCGCGAGGCGTGGCATGTGATGCGGCTTGATCCATCTTACGCGGATGCGCTCTATCCCGGCGCCGCTGACGCGATCAACACGCTCGCGCAGCGCGACGACATGCAGCTCGGCGTCGCCACCGGCAAGTCGCTGAAGGGCGTGCATCATCTTTTCGATGAGCAGAGCTGGCACGAACATTTCGTCACCGTGCAAACATCCGATCATCATCCCTCAAAGCCACATCCGGCGATGGTGCTGAAGGCGCTCGCGGAAACCGGCGCCGCGCCGGCTGATGCTTTGATGATCGGCGACACCAGCTATGACATGGCGATGGGCCGCGCCGCGGGCGTGCGCACCATTGGCGTGACCTGGGGTTATCACAAGCCCGAAGAGCTCACCGCGAGCGGGGCGGAGCGGCTGGTTGATACCTACGAAGAGCTTATGGCTGTGCTCGCCTCCGGGCGCTGTTGGGACTAGATTGACACCATGCGCGAAGACCTGACCAAAGACCTGCTGCCGGTGCACGGTGAAGCCATCGATCCGCACGAGATGGCGCGCCGTGACCAGCGCAAGACATTGCCGAAGCGCTTTTATGCGCAGGCGCATTTCGACGTGCGCGACGGCGCCCATGCGCTGTTGCTCGATGGCAAGCCGGCGAAAACGCCGGGCCGCAACCCGCTCGCGTTGCCGACGGAACACGCCGCACGGCTCGTGGCGGACGAATGGCAGGCGCAGGAGAAGACGATCGATCCCGCCACCATGCCGGTGACGCGCATCGTCAATTCCGCGCTCGACGGCGTCGCTAAAGAGATCGAGGCGGTGCGCGATGAAGTCGTGAAATACGCGGGCTCAGATCTCGTGTGCTATCGCGCGGCCGAGCCCGAGGGGCTCGTTCAATCGCAGGCGCTGCTCTGGGATCCGGTGCTGGACTTCGCCCGCCACGATCTCGGCGCGCGCTTCGTGCTGGCGCAGGGCATTCTGTTTGTCGATCAGCCCGATCACGCCATCGCGGCCGTGCGCCGCGCGGTGGAAGAGATCGACGGCGCCATCGCGCTCGCCTGCCTGCATGTCATGACGACGCTGACCGGCTCGACGCTGATCGCGCTCGCGGTGGCGCGCGGCAAGATGACTCCCGAAGCCGCCTGGGCCGCGACGCATGCCGACGAGGATTTCCAGATGCGCATCTGGGGCGCCGATGCGGAGGCGATTGCGCGTCGCGAACGTCGCTGGGCCGAAATGAAAGCCGCCGCCGATCTGCTGGCGGCCGTGCGGGCTTAAGCCCCTCCCGCAAGGGGAGGGGCGTTTGCGTTAGTTCACCGCGAAGCAATAGAGCAGGCCGTTGCCGCCGGTGGCTTTCAGCCCGTCCTGCGTGCAGCCGCGCGAGCCATGCGCCGCGTTCCATGACGCGTTGGTGGCAGGATCGCCGGTGCCGCGACGATCGACGTGGGGAGGAGCGGACATGTGGGACGACGTGGTGTTGCCGCTGTGGCTGCTGGCCGTGCTGTCGTTTCTGTCGGCAATCGCCATTGTCGATCGCGTGGTGACGCCGGCTGTCCGCATC
>JANXTB010000394.1 GCA_025356415.1 Hyphomicrobiales bacterium | reverse complement strand
TGTGACCACGACGGGCGTCGCCATCAATGAATCACTCTACAAAGTGAAGCCTTTCGACACCGCGCAACTCGCCCCCGTCGTCATTCCCGTCAGCGCCCCCGAGGCTTTGACCGCCAATCCGAAGTCTGGAATCAAGACCTTCGCTGACATGCTCGCCGCCGCGAAAGAAGGCCGCGTCTTCATGGGCACGCCGGGCATCGGCAGCGGCTCACACATCGCCGCAGAATATTTCTTCAAGAAGCTCGCGAAAGTGGAGGTGAAGCACATTCCGTTCGCAGGCGGCACGCAATCGATGCAGGCGCTTATGGTCGGCGACATCAACGTCCGCGCGGCGACGGTGACGACCATTACCATCCCGGCGATCAATAACGGCGAACTCGTCGGCCTCGCAGTCGCCAGCGAGCAACGCGACCCTGCTCTGCCCAACGTTCCGACCTTCGCGGAACTTGGCTATCCAAGCTATCTCGCGACCAACTGGGTCGGCTTTTTCGCACGCGCGGGAACGCCCGATGCGATCCTCACGCGCATGAATGCGGAGATCAACGAGGTCATGAACGATCCCGAGATCCGCAACCGGATGGATGCGTTAAGTCTCCAAATCACGACGCGCGATCTGCCCGCCACGAAATTATTCTTCAAGGCCGACATCGACCGCTGGGCCGTCATGGTCCAGGCCACCGGCCTTTCCATGTAGGACGAAATGTCATGGCTTCTGACCCGCGCGTTGATCTGACATTTTCCCTATTCAAGCCACGATACATTCAGACCGGCGTCGATCCCTTCGATCTCGAGAGGCTGGTGGAGCGCATCGACCGATGGGAAGACTGGTGCGCCCTCTGGTCAGATGAAGCGCTCCAGCATGAAAAGCTTGCCGAGGAAGCGACCGCGAAAGGACGGCATCTGACAGCCGCGGAGGCCTATCTACGCGCGGCTATTTATTATCACTACGGCAAGCATTACTTCCTCGTCGACGAAGGTGAATATCGCAGGGCGCATGACAACATGCTGCGCTGCTACACGGCCGCGTCAACGGGCATCGATCCGCCGATGGAGCGGATCGAGCCGCCTTTCGAGGGCGGGCGCCTTGCCGCTTGGCTTAGAAAACCGAAAGGCATTAATAGGCCGCCGGTCGCGATCATCATCCCCGGGCTCGACGCGTGCAAGGAAGAGCTGCACGCGTGGAGCGACGCCTTTCTGAGCCGTGGCATGGCCACCGTCACGCTCGATGGACCCGGCCAAGGCGAAACCGCTTTCTGGCTGCCGATCCGCGCCGACTGGGGCCGCGTGATCGGCGCGGTGATCGACACGCTGTCCTTACGCGATGACGTGGATGCGGATCGCGTGGGCGTTGTCGGACAAAGCCTCGGCGCGCTTTATGCTCCGCTCGCCGCTGCAGGCGAGCCGCGCATCAAGGCCTGCGTGGCAAATTGCGGGCCGTTCGATTACGGTGCGCTTTATCTGGTCAGGCCGCAAAATCATCTACGGCTGATGTTCCTCGCCCGCACGGGTTCGACCACCTACGACGAGGGACTCGAAGCAGCCAAGAAGATCAGCCTCAATGGCCTTGCGGAAAGGATCATCTGCCCCCTGCTGGTAGTGTTCGGCGGCGGCGACAAGCTCATCCCTCCGTCCGAAGGCCAGCGGCTTGTCGCGGAAGCCTCTGGCCGCTCGGAATTCGTTTACTTCGAAGAGGGCAATCACGTTTGTTTCAACATCTCGTACAAATTCAGGCCGCTTACAGCGGACTGGATGGCCGAGCACCTCTAAATTGCAGTTGCTAAGAACAAGGCGCATCTGGCCACACACTTTTGCTCGGGGCAAGTGGCAACTTGGTACGTACCAAGCGGAGCCCCTCTCTAGAATTTTTTAACCAACCGGTTCAGCCGAAGACTAGCGTGCGCGCTTTCACTCGGCGGTGATCTTCGCCTCGGTGATTATTTTCTCCCAGCGCTCGCGTTCGCGCCCGATGAACGCCTCCATCTCCTGCGAAGTGGAGCCGGTCGGCACAGCGCCTACCTGCATCATCTTCTCGCGAAAGAATGGCGACGCAGCGGCTTTGCGAACTTCGGCGCTCAACCGCTCTACGATCGGTTTTGGGGTTCCGGCGGGCGCAAAGAGCGCCCACCAGGTCGACGCCTCGAAGCCGGGATAACCTTGCTCCGAAACTGTTGGCGCGTCGGGCGCAAGCGGCGACCGCTTGAGAGAAGGCACACCGAGCACCTTCAAGGCTCCCGCCTGCGTTTGCCCGACGACCTCCGGGAAGTTGACCGAGAGCACCGGAATATGCCCGCCTGCGGCGTCCGCAATGGCTGGCGCGCCTCCGCGATAGGGCACATGCTGCAATTGAATGCCCGCGACGCGCTGGAATAGCTCCATGGCAAGATGGGCCGATGACCCTACGCCCGGCGAACCATAGAAAACGCCGTTAGGCTTCGCCTTCGCCTGATCGACAAGGTCTTTCAAGCTCTGCCCTGAAAACCCTTTTCCGGCGACGAAGACCGGCGGCGTTTCACCGATGGTCGAGATGAATGCGAAGTCCTTTTGCACGTCGAATCCCGCATTGGGATAAAGCTTCATGTTCGTCGCCATGCCATTTGCGCCGACGAGAAGCGTGTAGCCGTCGGGCGCCGCGCGCGCCGTCGCGACCGCCGCGATATTGGAATTCGCGCCAGGCCTGTTTTCGATGATCACAGTGCGGCCGAGCTGCTCTTGCAACTGGGCGCCCAACGCGCGCGCGACAATATCGACCGCTCCGCCAGCGGCGAAACCGACGAGGAGCGTGATGTTGCGGGATGGATAATCCTGCGCCTGCGCGCCAGTTGCGGCGCCGAGAAAGGCGAGTGATGCAAAGAAACTTTTCAAAGCGTTCATGTCGATCTCCTGCTTCTCAATTCGTCAGCGCGCCCTTCAATCCAGCGCGCTCGGCGGAGTCCCTGACAAAGCCGCTTTGACGCAGCTCGCGCGTGAACCTTTCAAGATAAGGCAGCGCGCTCTCGCGGCCTTTCGGAATTGCAATGGCGTGACGCTCGAGCCCCCAGCGTCCCTCGATCAGGACGGAGCCCGGCGCCTTTTCGGCAAGCTCGTAGAGCGTCGCCTTGTTCGTCGCGAACACGTCGATCTGTCCCGTGTTGAGCATGTCCACGACCTGCGGGAAGGTGTCGATGCGAACGAGCTTCGATTTCTTCAGGCTGGATGACATGACTCCGTCCGAAGAGCTGCCTGTTGTGACGCCGACGCGTCGGCCGTCCTCATCAACGCGGTCGAGCGAAGTCACGGGCGACCCCTTGCTCGCGAGATAGCCGAGTTCAATCTCGAGATAAGGCACGCCAAAATCCATTTCCTTCGCGCGCGCTGGCGACGCGTTG
>JANXTB010000393.1 GCA_025356415.1 Hyphomicrobiales bacterium | reverse complement strand
CAACGCGTCGCCAGCGCGCGCGAAGGAAATGGATTTTGGCGTGCCTTATCTCGAGATTGAACTCGGCTATCTCGCGAGCAAGGGGTCGCCCGTGACTTCGCTCGACCGCGTTGATGAGGACGGCCGACGCGTCGGCGTCACGACAGGGTTCGAGGAAGTCCGCTAGCAACGGCATCCCCAAGAGATACGTCGCTATTCGTTCGTTGTGCGCGCGCAAGGCTTCGGTGCGGAGTTCCTCCCAGTCCCCTGGTTGATAATCGCCGCGACCGAGCCAAGCAAGGGCGACGAGGTCCACCTGCTCATCGAGGCTCATCGAATTCAAGAGTTCTGAGATCTCCTCGACCACAGGATCGTCGCGATGATTTTCGAGAACGCTGCGCTGGTTGTCGTCTGTCGGATTGGACGCGGGATTGGGCTCTGTAACCTCATCCTTGGTGAGATATTCGCGCGCCTTGATGATGATGAAGCAAACCTTCTCCGGTGAAATATTCAAATTGGCTTCTGGGTCGGTGTGCACTTTTCGCATGGTCGTTCCCTGAAAAAAGATGCGGTGCGCTGCGAGCATCGGTCGAGACCCTGTTGGCCATGACCTTCATAGCTTGGCTCGCCGTCATCAATGCAGAAAGGCCACCGCTCTCAAGCCGAGACATTACGATGGGTCGCATGGAAGCATGATGTCGAAAAGGCAGTTTACATTATAGTACCCAGTAAACGCCTGGCTTTGATCCTGCGCAATTGGCCCATGGTCCATATGCGCCATGCTGTTTCTTTAAATGAAGCCGTTGTCATCGTGCCGTTTTACGGTGCCCTCGGTGTCGATGCTCTTCCACATCCTTGGTGCGAAGTGGAGAAATACATGCAAACGCTCGTCGAAATCGACTTCCAAGGCATGACACGTACGCCCCAGTTGCAAAGCTCGATCAAGGAGCACGTAGCCGAGCTTGAGAAGCGCAACGGCCGCATTACCGCCTGTCGCGTTGTCGTCAAGGCGCCGGGCGGTCATCACCGCACCAGTGGCCTCTACGAGGTCAATATAAAGATAGCCCTTCCAAATGAACGTGAAGTCAATGTCGAGCGCACAGCGCCTGCCGACGAGCGCTCTGCCGATCTGGCATTTGCCATCAATGAAGGGTTCAAGAGAGCGCGGAGACGGCTGCAAGATCATGCGCGCGAGTTGCAAGGACATATCAAGCAGCACGAGGGCCAGCCGATCGGGACTGTGATGAGGCTCGATCCGACGGGGGACTTTGGATTCCTCGAGGCCACCGATGGGCATGAGGTCCTTTCCACAGAAACAGCGTTCGGGATGGGGCCTTTGGCCATCTCACTCAAGGCTCGCGAGTGATGTTCGCCGAGGAGAGCGGGGAGAAAGGGCCGCAGGCCAGTACGGTGAAGCGGTTTGGAAAGCACGGATTGCAAATGTAAGCAGCGATCCCGGCGGCTGCAAGACAGCGTTCGTGGAAGAACGATCATGCTAATTGGCGTTCCGAAGGAAATCAAAGCCGACGAATACCGGGCGGGGCTCATTCCCTCCACGGTCCGGGAACTTGCGGCAAGAGGTCATGAGGTGGAAGTCGAGACCTGTGCGGGGAATGGCGCTGGCATCAGTGACGAGGAATATGCCGCGGCTGGCGCGAGTATCGTCAGGACTGCTGATCGGATATTCCAGCGAGCCGAAATGATCGTGAAGATTAAAGAGCCACTCGCATCCGAGCGCACCAAGCTGCGACGCGGGCAGATGATCTTCACCTATTTGCATCTCGCGGCTGACGCAGTTCAGACGAACGATCTTCTTGCATCGGGCGTCACCGCAATCGCTTATGAGACTGTGACGGATGGAGTGGGAAAGCTGCCATTGCTCGCGCCGATGTCACAGGTCGCGGGACGGATGGTACCACAGGTCGCGGCGCATTTTCTCGAGCGACCGCACGGTGGCCGCGGTATTTTGCTCGGCGGCGTTGAGGGGGTGCCCTCAGCTAAATTTCTTGTTCTCGGCGGCGGAGTAGTCGGACGCAACGCGACAAATGTGGCAATCGGTATGGGAGCCGAAGTCATCGTCATAGCCCGATCTGTGGATACAGCACAGTCGCTATCAGGGTTGTTTGGTGAACGCGTTCGCATCGTTGCGGGCGACCAAGATACCATCGAGCACTTCTGTATTTCGGTCGACGTCGTGATTGGAGCGGCTTTGATCGCAGGCGCCAAGGCGCCGAAGCTTATATCATCGCGCACAGTTGCGGCAATGAAGCCAGGTTCGGTCATTGTCGACGTCTCCATAGATCAGGGGGGCTGCGCCGAAACCTCTCGACCCACGACGCATTCGCACCCCACCTACATTGTGAACGGCGTCGTGCATTATTGCGTCGCGAATATGCCGGGCGCCGTGCCTCGGACATCCACTTTTGTGCTCAATAATGCAACGCGTCCCTTCGTTTTAGCGCTTGCTGACAAAGGGTTCCCGCAAGCCCTTGTCGAGGATGAGCATTTGCGAAGCGGACTGAACATACACGATGGCAAGGTTACACATCGTGCTGTGGCGGACGCACTCGGGTTGGCTTATACGCCAGCGGCAGAAGTGCTTTTGGCGTAGGCTGGTAATGGAGGAAGAATTTCATGACTCGTTTACAAGTTCGAAACGGCGACTGGATCTTGATCGGCGATGGAAAAAAAGCGCTCGTTCTCCACAACGAAGGGGACGCTGAGCTCATGAACCTTCGGCGTCTGTCCGTTCGAGCGCAGACGAATCCCTCGTCCACGTAGCAGGGGGTGGACAAGCCCGGCCGGAGCTTCTCTAGCGCCGGTCAGGGACGCAGCAGTTACGAGTCTACCGATTGGCACGAGCTTGAGGAGTTGCGCTTTGCGAGCGAGATTGCGTCTGACATTAACGATGCGGCACGCAATAAATCATTCAAGCATCTGATCGTTATCGCACCCCCAAAAATTCTTGGACAACTGCGACGTGAATTCTCCCCAGAAGTGCAAAAGAAAGTCAGTGCGGAGATCAATAAGGATCTCACGAAACATTCGATCCCTGAGATCGAGAAACTGCTCGCGAGCTATGAGATCTGACGGTGGGCTCAGCAAGCCTGAGAGGTCCGCAAAATGCCTTGCGCGCTCCCCAGCTGCCAGGCTCACAACCCGAAAGGATCGGCGCGCCCTCAGACGGCGCGCGCGCCAGCGAACTGCGCGCGCACCAGCTCGGACAGTTCGCTGATCGAGGGGACATGATGCAGGTCCTGTCCAGGCGGCGATGCGCCGGGCATCATTCCTCTTCGAAAAATGGGTAATCCTGTTCGTCCTTTTGCGCGCTGTCCTCAACCGGTTCATTTTCCTCTAAGGGAGTCTCAGTCTCGATCGCGACCGTCTCATCTTCGAGGAGCTTCGAAGCCTCCTCGACGTTCTCATCATAGGAATGGTGCGTCTGACGCTTCTTGGGGATAAATGGCATGTGCCTGACCTTTAAGGCTAAGTCTCTCCAATCGTTACAGCTTATGCGAAAGGGCGAGGCGGCCCTTGATCTCCGTCATTGACGGGATGGCCGGCCCGCAGCCTTGCTTGCACACTAGAAGTTCATATGCCCGTCGCCAGTAAGGACGTCGTTACAGGGGGGATCCATGAACCATTCTGACGCAACGCGAGTGCGAAGTGGCGGTGACGTGGAATTTGATGTTCTTCTTCCGCCGCTCGGCCTTGCTGGAACGCTCCGCATTCCCAAAGAGGCGCGTGGCTTAGTAGCGTTTGCGCATGGAAGCGGTTCCAGCCGCCTCAGTCCTCGCAACGCGGCGGTCGCAAGCGCCCTCAACCAGAAGCGATTTGCAACGCTGTTGTTTGATCTGCTGACAAGGGAGGAAGAGGCCGATCGGGCGAATGTGTTCGATATTCCGCTTCTGGCTGACCGGCTCGTCGGCGCCGTGAACTGGCTTGATGCAGACCCGGCGACTGCCGTGCTTTCTATCGGCCTGTTTGGTGCAAGCACTGGCGCGGCGGCGGCTCTCGTAGCAGCGTCGCAGCTTCCCCAACGCATCCGTGCTGTGGTTTCGCGGGGCGGGCGGCCGGACCTCGCTGGCCCCGCATTGGAGAAGATCCGGGCCCCGACACTCCTAATCGTCGGCGGAGACGATCATGGCGTCATCGAACCCAACCGACAGGCGCTTGCGCGCATCGGTGGCCCGAGCCGGCTGATCATCATTCCGGGCGCCAGTCATCTCTTCCCAGAACCAGGCGCAATGGAAGCGGTCGTCGATCATGCCGCGCGATGGTTCGAGCAACACCTTTGAGCGGGTCTGGCTTTCATGAGGACGCCCATGATGCCTATCCCGGAATTCCTAAACGGAGGCTCGCATGGCTCACAAGAAGATCCTGTTTCGCTCCATGGCTCGCGAGAAGATATTACAGGGAGCGTCGCAGCTTGCCGATGCGGTTCGCGTCACCCTGGGCCCACGTTCGAAATCAGTCCTGATCGAGAAAAAATGGGGTGCGCCGATCGTTTGTAACGATGGCGTCACGATTGCCAAGGAAGTCGACCTCAAGGATCCAGAAGAAAATCTCGGCGCCCGCATGTTGAGGCAGGCCGCCGAGAAGACTGGCGACATGGTGGGGGACGGGACGAGCACCTCGACAATCCTGGCGCATGCGATCTTCGCAGATGGGGTGCGCAATGTCGTTGCCGGCGCCAGCGCGGTCGACATCAAGCGTGGGCTGGAACGCGCCGCGAAGCGCGCCATCGAAGCGTTACGAGCCGCTTCACGACCGGTGAAGACACGCAAGGAAAAGGCGCAGGTCGCAGCTATTTCGGCGCACAACGATGGCGCGATAGGAGAACTCGTGGCCGCCGCGATAGACAAGGTCGGCGATGAGGGCGTCATCGCGGTCGAGGAATCCAAGACCACGGAGACGGTGCTCGACGTCGTCGAGGGCATGCAGTTCGATCGTGGCTTCCTATCACCTTATTTCATCAGCAATGCTGAGAAGATGGAAGCTGTGATAGAGGATCCCCTCATCCTGATCTGCGATCGGAAGATCAATACGCTCAAGGAGCTTTTGCCTCTTCTGGATCAAGTCGTAAAGGCCGCGCGTCCTCTCCTCGTCATCGCCGAGGATGTGGAGGCCGAGGCGCTGGCTACACTCATCGTCAATCATCTGCGCGGCGGCCTCAAGAGCTGCGCTGTCAAGGCCCCGGGCTTCGGCGACCGCCGTAAGGCCATGCTCGAGGATATCGCTATTCTGACAGGCGGACAGGTCATTTCGGAGGCGCTCGGTCTCAAGCTGGAAAGCGTCACGCTCAAGCAGCTGGGTAGCGCCAAGCGTGTGGTTGCCGGTAAGGACGCCACGACAGTGATCGGGGGAGGCGGCGCTCCCACGCAGATTGCGGCGCGGGTCGAACAGATCCGGAGCGAGCTCGAAAAGACGACGAACGATTACGAACGCGAAAAGCTGCAGGAGCGGCGGGCGAAGCTTGCCGGCGGCATTGCCGTCATTCGTGTCGGGGCGCCCACTGAATCCGAAATGAAATCCAAGAAGGAAGCGCTTGACGATGCGATCAGCGCGACGAAAGCAGCCGTCGCCGAGGGGATCGTTCCCGGCGGCGGTATGGCCTTGTTGCGCTGTATTCAGGCGGTGGCAAAAGAGGAAGCCGATTGTGAGGGCGATGAGAAAACCGGCGTCCAGATTCTCAAGAGGGCGCTCGAAGCGCCCACGCGACAGATCGCGGAGAATTCGGCCGTCGATGGCGGTGTCGTGGTCGCGCGCATGCTGGAGGGTGATGGCGTCGTAGGGTTCGATGCCGGTCGGAAGCGATATGTCGATCTATTCGAGGCGGGCATTATCGATCCCACAAAGGTGGTCCGCGTCGCGCTCGAAAATGCCGTGTCGGTCGCAAGCGTCCTGTTGTTGACGGAAGCAACCATGACCGAAATTCCGGAGAAGGAAGACAGGGGAGGCGCCGCGCCAGATATCGCTCTCTGAGCTGGCATCATGTTGATGTTATGAGCAGATCACTCTTTCACTGCCCTGCAATCCTAACCGCGAGGCCTGAGACCTCAAAACCGATATCGCTGTTGCGCTGCCTCGTCGTGCTCATCGGTAGTCAGGATCACGACGATGTCGACTTGAATGCTGATATCGGTATCATCCGCGAGCGACATGGTGGCCACCTGAAAGCCATTTAATTCAACCTCGAAATCACTAATTGAGATTCCGCTAGTCCCGTTTTGCAACATTGTTGAAAGTTGTTCCAACCTGCCGGGGTACGCATGATGCCGATGTTGGGCGGGGCGGATCGGGCGCGACGTGCGCGGATGCATTTCAAAAAAGCGGCCCGCGCCTGGACCCTGGCAAACATTGTCGGTCCGTTCGGCGGAACCGCCTGTGATTTAGCGCGGTTTCGTCCTGATTACCGGAGGCTAAAAGGCACCATGAGGCCGCTCCTGCATCCGACGTTGATTAACGGGCGATACGGGGATCCGGCGCTCTACATTGAAACGTTGTTTGAACGGCGCGCGATCCTGTTCGACCTTGGCGATATCTCCGCTCTGCCACCACGCAAGATCCAGAGGCTTGAGTATGTTTACGTCTCGCACGCGCATATCGATCATTTCATCGGATTCGATCGGCTGCTGAGGATTCTGGTCGGACGGGAAAAGAAGATCCACCTCTATGGCCCGAGAGATTTCATCGACCGCGTGTACCACAAGCTTCATGCCTACCAATGGAATCTTGTTGGCCGTTATCGGTACGACCTCGTCTTCACGGTGACGGAGATCGATTCTTCTTCTCAAACCCGCACTGCACGGTTCCGCCTCAAGAACGCGTTTGCAGCAGAGGCAGTCGGTTCGGCCCAAATCATCGAGGGGATCGTTCACAGCGAACCGTTTTTCCGCGTTTCAGCCGCAGTTCTGGAGCATCGCATCCCATGTCTGGCGTTCGCGATCGATGAAGCCGCCCACGTCAACGTATGGAAAAATAGGCTGGAGGAATTGGGGCTATCCGTCGGACCATGGCTGCGCGAACTCAGGCGCGCCGTGATCGAGAACCGGCCAGACGATTATCCGATTCCGATCAATGCCGATGCCATGGCATCGGATGGGCATGTTATGCCGCTCGGACGCCTTCGCGGCCTGGTGACCGTCACGCCCGGCCAAAAGATAGCGTATGTCACCGATGTTGCCGACACTGCCGCCAACCGCAAGGCCATAATTGGACTCGTCCAGAAGGCCGACATTTTGTTCATCGAGTCTGCCTTCGCAGAAGCAGATGCCGCTTTGGCGGCAGAGCGTGCTCACTTGTCGACTGTTGCAGCCGGATGGATCGCACGCGAAGCCCACGTGGGCCGCATCGAGCCGTTTCACTTTTCTCCCCGATATAACGGTGAAGAAGAGCGGATTCTGAGCGAGGTCATGGCCGCGTTTGCCGGCGGGTTCTCCAAAGAAGCAGCCGTTGGCGTGATCGGTGACGGATGCTCTGAAGAGTAGAAGTGTTCCGTTTCAAAATAAGGGCATGCTTAAGAGCCACTTCCCGGTCGGGGTCGTAAGCCGGGCCGGAAATCCGGTGGCGTATTATCGAGAGCCGTGACGGGCGATGGTGGTTCTGCCGATCATCGACCTCTGCATCATTCATGAGCACTTTCGGCCGTCGCCTCAACCAGCTGCTGCACCGGCAGAAGCCTGAATCGCGCGCGCTTCAGGTCAGCCTGTCGCGCACTCGAGCCTACGAAAATTTCGAAAACGCCAGGCTCCAGCACGAACTCCATGTCCAGTCCGATAAAGCGCAGGTCGTCAGTCGTCAGCTCGATGCGCACTTCCGCGCGCTCTCCGGCCCCAGTTCGATTTGCCGAAAGGCTTTCAGCTCCAACATAGGCCTTGAAATCGAAGCGACGGCGTCGTGTAAAAATAGAAAGATCGTCGAGCGTCCACGCATTGAGCCGGTATTCGCGACATCGACGCTGACGCCGAGGCATTCGCCGACGCGCAATTCGGGACGGTCAAGAACGGGCTCCCCGATCGTGAAGCTGGTGAAGGACATGCCTTCGCCGAAAACAAAGCGCGGCTCGACCGGCGAGTCGAGATACTTGCTCGAATAAAGCTCGTTCGGATCGGCCGGTCGCCCGGTCGGGCGCATGCCGTACCAAATTGGAATCTGGCCGACCTGCGCGGGCCATGTCACGGCAAGCCGTGCGCTGGGATTGAATGAGCCCGTCAGTATATCTGCGATTGCATGGCCGGTTTCGCTGCCGCCGAACCATGCGACCACCACGGCGTCTACCCCATCGACGAGCCAGTCAGGCAGCACCAGCGGGCGTCCGCAGCAGAGGACCAGCACGACCGGCCTGCCAGCATCTATCACCGCGCGGGCCAGCCTGATCTGCGCGGCCGGCAGGGAAGGATCGGCACGGCTTCCGGCTTCGCCGCTCATGTGGCGAGATTCGCCGAGACACAACACCGATATATCACAAGCGTGGGCCACCACGCTCGCCGCGCGGATGGACCCATCGTCACCCGAATCGAGTCTCGCGCCTGCGACATGCATGATGCGCCCATGCGGCCAGTGAAGGCGTAGTCGATCCACGATCGAGATTGTTTCGTCCGCTTCGCCCAACGCGCTCCATGGACCCAGCATGTCGTGGTGCGCATCGGCGAGCGGACCGATGATCGCGAGCGAACCGGTTGAGTCCGTCATGGGCAGCACGTGGTTATCGTTCTTCAGCAGCACCGTGGAGCGCCTCGCGGACTCCAGAGCGAGAAAGCGACGATCGCGTTTGCGCTGTGTATTCGGCCGGCCGACATTGCACGCGCGATAAGGATCGTCAAAAAGTCCAAGGCCGAACTTGAAGGCCAGAACGCGTCGCACGCTGACGTCGATCTGCGTCATGTTTACGAGGCCGCGCTCCAGTGCGGCTGGCAGGCCTTTCAGATATGCGAAGCCCATCATGTCGATGTCTATGCCTGCCAGCATCGCAAGCGCCGCCGCCTCGGCCAGGTCCGCCGCAACGCCATGCGAGACGAGGTCGGCGATGCCCGCGTAATCGCTGATGTAGATGCCCTTGAAACCCCAGCGATCACGCACGACCTCGGTGAGGAGTTTCCGGTTGGCGTGCATCGGCAGACCGGCAATGTCGCTGAATGCCGGCATGATAGCCGCTATGCCCTCCGAGACCGCAGCATGAAAGGGTGGCAGATAAACTTCGTGCAAGGCCCGATCCGAAACATCGACCTGCGCATATTCCCGGCCGGCGTTGACCAAGCCATAGGCCACGAAGTGCTTCGCAGTTGCTGCTATAGCGCAGGGCGACCCGTTCTGAAATCCACGGACTTTGGCGCGTGCGAATTGCGCGCCCACGAAGGGATCTTCGCCAGGTGTTTCAGCGATGCGTCCCCAGCGCGGGTCGCGCGCCACATCGAGCATCGGGGCGAAGGTAATGTGAAGGCCGTCTTCAGCGCCTTCAGCGGCCGCAACGCGGGCTGTTTGCTCCCACAAGACGGGATCGAAGGCGCAGGCCTCCGCCAGCGGGATCGGAAAGATCGTACGCTGACCGTGGACAATATCGAAACCAAAGAACAGCGGAATGCCGAGGCGGGTATCTTCGACCGCGCGCCGCTGAACGGCACGGGTCTCTTCAGCGCCCCACCAGTTGAGCACACTGCCGACACGGCCGGCGGAGATGTCAGCAAGGGGCAGTCCGCGCTTGCCAGGCCCCGTGACCGTTAAATCCGACGAGACCATGTTGAGCTGACCGAGTTTCTCCGTCAGCGTCATGTCCGCGAGTAGCGCGTCGATGCGCGCGTTGAATCCGTCATCGGACATGAATCCTGAGCGACCTCTTGTCCGACTTCCGCCAAATGGCAAAGCCGTAAGGAAATCTGCCGCTACCGAATGATTTTGGCAAGGGCCGCCAAGCGGATAGGTATCGATGCCCCGAATAGACATAGAAAAGAAGCCAGTGGGCCTAATTACAGCTTAAACTCAAGCTGGGAGCTTGTGTTTTCTCGTACATGTTAACGCCGCTCGCGTAGAGTCCGTCCCGAAAGTTCATGCTCTTGAACAGGGATTTCATAGCATCGTTCGGATTTTGACGAGACGAACGAAAGCCAGCAAATTTCAGCGTCCAGATCGATGCCCTGCCTAAAGCCCCACTCAAGCTCCTCGCACGCGATCGCCAAGGGATTTGATTTCCCTCAACGACCTCCCGCCGGCTTGGGTAAAGACTATCTCCTCTTTTCTGATAGAGGGCTGGCCCATGCTGTACGATGTCGTGGCAAAGAGCACGCAGGACAGAGAGCACGCTAACCTTCGCGACTATGACGCGACTGCCGCAGCTTTCTCCTGGCAGGACGCACGAGCGGTCGACGAGCTTCCGGGCGGCGGGTTGAACATCGCCTATGAAACGGTTGACAGGCATGTGAACCACGGCAAGGGAACGAAAGTGGCGATCCGCTGGCTTGGCCGCGACGGCTCAACACGGGACTTCACATTCGAGAACCTTCGGGTACAGACGAACAAGTTTGCAAACGTCTTGTTGAGTCTCGGAGTTTCCAAGGGCGATCGAGTCTTCTCACTGCTCGGCCGCGTTCCGGAACTCTACACAGCCGCCTTGGGGACACTGAAGAACGGGAGTGTGTTTTCGCCCCTTTTTTCGGTCTTCGGCCCGGAGCCTATCAAGTCCAGGATGAGCATCGGCGACGCCAAGGTCATTATCACCTCGAAAGCTCTTTATACGCGCAAGATCGCACCGTGGCGGCACGAACTAGAAAGCCTCCGGCATGTGCTGCTGGTGGATTGCGATGGCCAGTGTTCGGACGAAACCCTCGATTTCAACCACCTTATGGCCGAAGCCTCCGATATATTTACAATCGAGCCCACACGTCCCGAGGATGTTGCGCTTATCCACTTTACGAGTGGCACAACAGGTCGTCCCAAAGGCGCAGTGCATGTTCACGAGGCCGTCGTCGCGCATGTGGTGACGGGCCGCTTCGCGCTCGACTTCCAGCCTGATGATATCTTCTGGTGCACCGCCGATCCTGGCTGGGTCACGGGCACCTCCTACGGGATCATCTCGCCGCTTGCCAATGGCATTACGATGATCGTGGACGAAGCGGAATTTGACCCGGAACGTTGGTACGGAATTCTTCAGAATCAAAAAGTCACTGTCTGGTACACCGCTCCGACGGCGATCAGGATGCTGATGAAGGTCGGAGTCGAAATCGCGCACCGCTACGACCTCTCCCATCTGCGCTTCCTGTCCAGTGTCGGCGAGCCTCTGAACCCGGAAGCCGTGCTCTGGGGTGTCGAGGCTTTCGGCAGGCCGTTCCACGACAATTGGTGGCAGACCGAAACCGGCGGCATCATGATCGCCAACTACGCCGCGATGGACGTTCGCCCCGGCTCGATGGGAAAGCCGCTGCCCGGCGTGGTGGCCGGCATCCTGCGAAAAACGGTGACGGGACTGCAAGAAATCGCGGATCCGATGACGATTGGCGAACTTGCCCTGCGACCTGGATGGCCATCCATGATGCGCGGCTATTTGCATGAAGACGAGCGCTACCGGAAATGTTTTGCGGATGGCTGGTATCTCTCCGGAGATCTCGCGATGCGGGACAAGGACGGCTACTTCTGGTTCGTCGGCCGGACTGACGACGTCATCAAAAGCGCCGGGCACCTGATCGGACCCTTCGAGGTCGAGAGCGCTCTGATGGAGCATCCGGCGGTGGCGGAAGCCGCAGTCATCGGCGTGCCTGACCCGGTGGCGGGAGAGACGGTCAAAGCATTCGTCGCGCTCAAACCGAACATCGAGCCGGACGATGAGCTACGAA
>JANXTB010000366.1 GCA_025356415.1 Hyphomicrobiales bacterium | reverse complement strand
CCCCCCGCGTCCCCACCCCGGACGAAAAACTTTTAGAACGCGTCCCAGCGCTCAGTCTTCAAATCCACTTCGGTAAGAAGCGCATTCGGCGCGAAGCCCGCTTGCACGACATTGCCGCGCGACGCGCCAGCATGCGTGGATTGCGCGACATAGGCGCCAAGAAGCAATGCAAGGGCGCCAGCGGCAACGGCGTAAAGAGTCGAGAATCTGCGCATTACGACCTCCGGCGGGATGTCGTCCGTTTTCAACGGGCGTGATTTCGGGGGATTGCCAGTGCTTCCGACGTCAACAATGCGCCCAAGTGCGCATTCCGCAAGGCTCAATTGAACACCAGTTCGCTTTTGACCTAGTTCAATCGAGAACCGCGTGCGGCGCGGGCTCGCTCCCGGAAAACTTCGGCTTCTTCATCAGAAGCAACAAAAACGCAATCGGCAGACACACCCAGAACATCAGCATGAAGTCATCGTTATAGGCGATGCTCAACGCCTGCCGCGTGATCTCTCCGTTCAGGCCCGTCAAACCACCGACAGCGCCGCTGTTCCACGCGAAGAAGGCGCCACCCGAGTGAAGCATTCGGTTGAACGGCGTCACGGCTTCGGCGATCTGCGAATGCATGACCTGCGTGTTGTGCGAGAGCATGAAGGACATTACGGAAATGCCGATGGCGCTGCCGACATTTCTCACGAGGCTGAACAGCGCGGTGCCATCGGTGCGCAGCTCTGGCGGCAGCGTCGCAAAGGAGATGACGTTCAGTGGAATGAACACAAAGCCAAGCCCGAAGCCCTGCACCATCGTCACCCAGACAAGCGTCGAGATCGCAACGTCAGGCGTCCATTTCGTCATCTCCCAGAACGAGAAGGCGAGCGAAAAAATGCCAAGCAGGATCAGCAGGCGCGCATCGACCTTGTTGACGAACCGCCCGGCGACCATCATCGCCATCATCGTGCCGACGCCGCGCGGCGCCATCAGAAGTCCAGCTTCGCGCACCGGGAATCCGGCGAGCGTCTGCAGATAAGGCGCGAGCAGAGCCGAGCTCGCCAGCAGCACCATGCCGATAGTGAACATCACGAGGAAGCCCGCAGAAAAGTTCAGGTCCTTGAAGATTCGCGGCGGAATGAAGGGCTTTTCCGCAAAGCGCATGTGGACGAGGAACAGGTAGAGTCCGAGTCCGGCGAGCACGGCTTCGGCCACGACCTCCATGGAATTGAACCAGTCGATCTGCTCGCCGCGATCAAGCATCAACTGAAGCGCGCCGATGCCGAGGCTGAGCACCGAAAAGCCGAGCCAGTCGAAGCTGAGCGACGAGTCGCGCTTGGTGTCGGTAAGAAACAGGGCGATGCCCGCGACCGACAGAAGCCCGAACGGCAGGTTGATGAAGAACACCCAACGCCAGTCGTAAACGTCCGTCAGATAGCCGCCGAGCGTCGGCCCGAGGATCGGCCCGACCATCACGCCCATGCCCCACATGGCCATGGCGGAGCCGCGCTGTTCGATCGGATAAAGGTCAAGCATGATCGCTTGCGACAGCGGAACGAGCGCCGCGCCGAAGACGCCTTGCAACAGGCGAAACAGCACCATCTGCGTCAAGTTCTGCGCCACGCCGCACAGCATGGACGCGACGGTGAAACCGGCCAGGCAGACGATCATGAAATTCTTGCGCCCGAAGCGCGCCGACAACCAGCCGACCGGCGCCGTCATGATAGCGGCCGCGACGAT
Organism: Hyphomicrobiales bacterium; assembly: GCA_025356415.1. Taxonomy (GTDB): domain Bacteria; phylum Pseudomonadota; class Alphaproteobacteria; order Rhizobiales; family Beijerinckiaceae; genus Terripilifer. The sequence goes on along the minus strand of JANXTB010000366.1, from coordinate 432 downwards.
GTAGGAAGTCAGCACCCAGGTGATCTGGTCGCTCGTCGTCGACAACGAGCCCTGCATGTAGGGCAGCGCGACGTTGGCGATCGTCGAGTCGAGCGCCTGCATCAACGTCGCGACCATGGCGCAGACGGTGAGCAGGCCCCTGTGCTTGGGGACCTGAAAAGCGTCAGTCACGTTTGTCGGCATCTTCACGAGCCTGCGGCGCAGCATGCGCAGTGGTGACGCCGCCAAACAGATCCGACAGCTTGCGTTCGTGGCCAGTGTCCACGTCAACGTTGACGCTCATGCCAGCACGCAACGCCGGGTCATCCGACGAGCGTTCGATGGAGATGCGCACCGGCACGCGTTGCACGACTTTCACCCAATTGCCGCTGGAGTTCTGCGCGGGCAGAATCGAAAACTCGCCGCCTGTCGCGGGATTGATCGACTGAACCC
>JANXTB010000353.1 GCA_025356415.1 Hyphomicrobiales bacterium | reverse complement strand
GGCAAGATCGGCAACGCCTTCAAATTGATGAAGGTGGCTGGGGCCTATTGGCGTGGCGATTCAACCAAGCCGATGCTGTCGCGCATCTATGCGACGGCCTTCGCCAAGCAGGACGAGCTCGACGCCTATCTGAAGCAGCTCGAAGAAGCCGAACGCCGCGATCATCGCCGTCTCGCGCGTGAGATGGATCTCTTCCATTTCCAGGAAGAGGGCCCGGGCACGGTCTTCTGGCATGCGAAGGGCTGGACGCTGTTCCAGACTCTCATCAACTACATGCGCCGTCGCCAGCAGGCCGCTGGCTACACGGAAGTCAACACGCCGCAAGTGCTCGACCGCGCGTTGTGGGAGACATCCGGCCATTGGCAGACATATCGTGAAAACATGTTCATCACGCAAACCGAGGACGATCGCGTCTTCGCGCTGAAGCCGATGAATTGTCCCGGCCACGTGCAGATCTTCAAGAACGGCTTGAAGTCGTATCGCGACTTGCCGTTGAAAATCGCCGAGTTCGGCATCGTGCATCGTTATGAACCGTCGGGCGCGCTACATGGCGTGATGCGCGTGCGCGCGTTCACGCAGGACGACGCGCATATTTTCTGCACCGAAGAGCAGATCATGGCCGAGGCGATGGAGATCAACGATCTCATCATGTCGATCTATGAAGACTTCGGCTTCACCGACGTCGTGCTGAAACTCTCGACGCGTCCGGAAAAGCGCGTCGGTTCGGACGAGGTCTGGGACAAGGCCGAAGCCGCGCTGCTGCGCGTGCTCGACAAGGTCGGCGAGAGCGGCATCAAGACCGGTATCAATCCGGGCGAGGGCGCTTTCTACGGTCCCAAGCTCGAATATACTTTGCGCGATGCGATCGGACGTGAATGGCAGTGTGGCACGACGCAGGTTGATTTCAACTTGCCGGCGCGTTTCGGGGCTTTCTACATCGCCGCCGACAGCGAGAAGACGACGCCGGTGATGATCCACCGCGCGATGTTCGGCTCGCTGGAGCGCTTCACCGGCATCCTGATCGAGCATTACGCCGGCCATCTGCCGCTGTGGCTTTCACCGCAGCAGATCACAGTCTGCACGATCACGCAGGACGCCGACGATTACGCGCTCGAAATCATCGCCGCCGTGCGCAAGCTCGGCCTGCGTGTCGAGGGCGATCTGCGCAACGAGAAGATCAACTACAAGGTCCGCGAGCACTCGCTCGCCAAGATCCCGGTGCTGATCGTCGTGGGCCGCAAGGAAGCCGCGGAAAAGACAGTCTCGATCCGCCGCCTTGGCTCGCAAGATCAGACATCGATGTCGCTGGACGAGGCGCTGCGGACGCTGACGGATGAGGCCGTTGCGCCGGATGTGAAGCGGGCGGGGTAGGAGCACGCTTTCAAAGTCTTTGAGTGAAAAGCGCTATCCGAAAGGGTGGCGCTTTTTTCGTTTGTGGTTCAGTTTACGCTTTCGCCCGTTTTGGGTTGTATTGACATTTGTATGTACATTTGGAAAGTATGATGCAGTTCGATGGTTTTGACTGGGACGATGGCAACCGTGAAAAATGTTGCAAGCACGGTGTGAGCGTGGCCGAGATCGAGTTCGTTTTGGAAAATTCGGACTACCTCTCGGACGATCCTGCTCATTCCATTCGTGAACAACGGTCTATCGCCGTGGCCTCAGGGCCAAAGGGTCGTGTGACTTTTGTCGCTTTCACGGTCCGAAATCTTGATGGAATGGTGCTGCTGCGACCGGTATCCGCACGTTACATGCATGAAAAGGAGTTGCGGCGTTATGTCGGCAAGAACCGTGACTGATGTTCCAGTGATGACCACCGACGAAGAGGCTGAGGCCTTTCTCGCGCAGGATCTCTCGGATCTGGATTACTCAAAATTCAAGCGCGTAAATTTCGAGCTTCAGCCGAAAACAGAGCGCGTAAACATGCGTCTCCCCAAGACACTTTTGGACGCTGCGCGCGCCAAAGCCGCGAAAGAGGGCATTCCCTATCAGCGGTTGATTCGCCGCGCGCTCGAAAGGGAAGTGGCGCCAGAGGCTGCTCACGGTTCGGCTAGTCCCTCTCCCGCCCGTGCGGGAGAGGGAAACAAGCGCCCTAAGCCCCCGGGCCCTTCAGCACGCTCGCGACCTGCTGCAAGCCTGCGATGAACTGCTCTTTCGTCTGCATCACGATTTCCCCGCGGTCTTCGCCGACGAGGCGCGGGGCGTTGTCGGGGTTGAAGTCCTTGAAGCCCATCTCTTCTTTCCAGGCGGCGAAATCGTCCGGCGTCATGCGCGTCTGCGGTGACTGGCCGCCGAGGCTCGTCAGCGGGATCGAGGGCTCGACGCCGGCCTTGTAGGCGCGTGCATGCTCTTCCTTTTCGAAATGCGCGACGCCGACCAGCGGATAGTCGGCGACATTGCGGAAGGTGAGCACGGTCCACAGGCCCGTGTCCGGCGTCGTATCGTAGAAGATCACCGTCTGGTGGTTCTCTTCCCTGTCCTTGGCGAGGCGCGCGGGATAGACGCCCAGCACGAACATGCGGTCGTCCAGAAAGGTCTCGTTCTCTGTGGCTTCAACTTCAGTCACACCAAAATTCCTTCTTCAGAACGCCTTGAACGTGATGATCGTGCGCGTGTCGACAATGCCCGGAATGATCTGCACTTTCTCGCCGACGAAATGGCCGATGTCGACCTCCTTGTCGACGTAGAATTTGGCGAGAATGTCGTAATTTCCGGCAATGGAATAAATCTCCGAGGCGATCTCGGCTTCGGCGAGCGCGCTCGCCACTTCATAGGTGCGCCCGAGCGCGCATTTGATTTCCACGAAGAAGGTCTGCATTGCCTAGCCCCCCGAACCATTGGCCATCACTTCGATCTCGCGATCTGAATTGGACGGCACTTTGAACGTCATCTGATGCGTTTTGCCATCGCGGCGCGCGATGACGAAATATTCGCCTTCCGCCAGCACAAGCCTTGGAAAGGCGCCGATCATTTCGCGGATCACGTCGCCGCCCGGCGTCAGCACGGTGAAGGACGTGTTGGCGAGCGCCTCGCCGCCCGGCGTGTTGACGAGTTTCAGCGTGATGTTGGATGCGCGATGGCGCACCGTCGCCTCGGTCAGCTTGCCCGCCTCGATCCGCACTTCCGCGTTGATGACCGAGTTGGTGGCGTTGGGCGGAAGGCCTGCGATGGACGGCGCGGATGGGGGCGCATTGGGGTCGAGATAAGTCGAGACGATGCGGTAATTGCCCTCGGGCAGGCGCACCATGTCGCCCGGCTTCACATTCGGCGCCACGAGTTTCTCGGGCTGCCCGGTGCGCTCGGGGACGTAGATGTCGATCTTCAGGCGGTTTGGCTGCAACGGAATGTCGCCGAGCAGCCCCGAAATGCGCAGCGCGCCTGCGTTGAGCGACACCTTCTCGGTCACGATATTGCTGTTGATCGTGACGCGGCGCATCGCGGCGGCGAGCCCATAGGCTGCATGCACGATGTAGTCGCCGTCGGGAAGCGTGAGGGAGGGCGCAAGGTCGGTCGATTCGGCGACGAGCTGGTGCGCGCCGTTTTCGATATTTTGCTGGTAGATGCGCCAGCGCACGCCGCTGACCGGGGTGTTGGAGGGGCCGCCGTAATTGGCTGACAGGAACAGGCGGCCCATGCCGGGCTGCGGCGCCGTGCCGGTTTGAGTATTCAGCCGTCCCGGCGATTGCGACGGCGGGGCGAGCGGCGAGGGAGTTACGCCCTCGGTTGAGCGGCCGGGCGTCGTCTGCGCCTGCGCAGGCGCTTGCCCGAGGACGGCGCAGAGGAAAACCGGGAGCAGCAGGCCGGCGCGGAGGGGCTTCGTCATGATCCGCAACTTGTGCCGCAAAGCGGCTCGAACGTCAAAGCTGGGCCATTATATTCGCCGCCTTATTTCAGCACGTGCTTTGCCGCTGCGACGAGATTCGCGGCGCTGAACGGGCGATATGCGAATGTCACCTCGTGCCTGCCGGGACCAACCTCGACGCCTCTAAACAGCAGATCGGCCCGCAACAGGGGCTTGGCCACGCCGTCCACACGCGCCTCCCAGCCGGGATAAAAAGTATCGTGCAGCACGACCACGCCGCCTGTCGCGCTGTCCACATTCAGCGTGACGCTTGTGTTGTCACGCGACTGGATCGTGACATTCCCGGCAGGCTCATCGGGGGACGCCTTTTCAGGATAGGATCGGCTGAGCGCGCTCACGCTGTCGGCGTCGATCAGGGCTTCGCGGCGATGGTCGAATTCAGGCAGCACGCCATGTTCGAGCAATGACTCGTGGTGGATGACTTTCAGGCCTGTAGCGAGAATGGCGCGTGGCGCGGGCTCGGCCAGCCGATAGACGTACATGTTCTTGCCCGCATACATCTGTGTCGCGTTTGGCCGAGGCACGTTGCCCGGAAGCCGATCGAGCGGACGGTCTAGGACGATGTATTCGAGGCCGAGAAGTCCCGCCAGATTGCAGAGATAGCCCGAGAAGGTTTTCGGAAAAGTCCGCAGGTTGGGGTCCCCGGAATTTTCGCCCGGGCCCACCGCGCGCGCATAATTGGAGATGCGCAGAGGATTGTAGCCAAGCGTATTCTCCAGCCCCAAAACCATGGCGGCATTCTGCCATGGCCCGCCGAGGCCGAGAATCTCAACGCGCGGGAAGCTTCCCTTTGCGTTTTCCTCGCGGATGATTTGCGCCAGCGTCTCGAGCCCCCGGCTGTCTGGCGGCGCGGCGCCATCGTACAGCGCGTAGTGCGACGCGAGTTCGGCGTTCAGCGATGAAGCTGCATTGCTGGCGATGAGTTGTCCGCCTGTCGCGGCGACCAGAAAGATCGCAGCCCATTCGCGCCCGCGCTCGCGCCAAAGATTTGCGATGACGAGAATCACGACGAGCGCCATTGTGACAGCTGTTGCGCGCGCCGCCGCGAGTGCGCTTGAGGTGATCTGGAAGTCCGAATGCAGGAAACCACGCGCTGCGCTGGCGGTCAGCCACACGAGTGCGATGGTCGCCAGCGCCAATGCTCCCGCGAGGGGCGCTCCCAGGCGCTGGACGGGACGGGGCGGCCCATCGACGATGTAGCGATGCAGCAGATAGCCGGAGCCGCCCGCAATCGCGATATTGAGCAAGAACGCCGCGTCCGCCGGACGACGATAGAGGGATACGCCGGGCAGGTGGTGGAACAGAAATTCGAACACCGGCGTATAGCGGCCGAGCGCGTACAAAGCCGCGCCGAGTCCGAGCAGCGCGAAGGCGCGACCTGAACGCTCCAGCAGGCGCCCGCCCGCGAGACCGTGCCAGACGATCAGCAGCAGCGGCAGGGAGCCTGCGAACAGATAATTGATCGAGCGATCGGTGTGATCGGGAAGCGGCGTCGTTCCGTAGCCGGGCCCCCAGTAGACATAATTCCAGTTGGTCGAGCCAAAGACGTTACCGGCGAACAATGTCGCGAAATTCGCCGGATGCAAAGAGCCCGTCGCGGCGATTTCATAGGCCATCTCCGGACGATTCGAGATCGCGAGAAATTGCATCGTGAGCAGGCTCGGGATTGCGAGCACGGCGATGACAATGGCGGATGCGAGGAGGAGATGCGGCGCCGCGCGCCGGAAATATTCAAGCGGCTGTTGCGACTGCAGCATCGCGCGGACAAAAGCGCCCGCCAGCACGAAGGCGAGCAGGAACGCCGTCTGGTCGCGACCAAGCAGCATGAGCGCGGACAGAGCGCCAAATACCGAAGCGAAGCGCCACGATCCGCGCGCCAGCATTTCTTCCAGCGCGAGCAGCGCGAGAGGAAAGAAGGAATAGGAGATGATCATGCCGGTGTGCTGCAGCCGCGAAGCCGCGACGCCGCCGAGCATGAAAATGGCGCCCGCGAGCACGCCGCCAGCCGGGCGCCAGTCGCGACGGCGAAAAAGGAAGACCATGCCGAGCCCGCCGGCAAAGAGATGCGCGAAGATGACGGCGTCGAAGGCTGTCATGGAGGCTTTCGGCGCGATCAACGCGAAGACGACCATGGTCGGCGTGAACAGCATCGACTGCGGATCGGCGACCGATGGGTGTCCGCCAAAATGGTAGGGGTTCCAGAGCGGCAGGTCGCCACGCGAGAGCCCGTCCGCCATGAACCGAAAGAACGGATAGAACTGGTTCTTGGAATCCCATGGCACGATTGTGCCCGAAACCGTCCAGGCGCTCAACGCCAGCAGGGCGAAGAGCGCGAGCGCGCCGACGGCGACGGCGGTGACCTGCGCGCTCCAGCCTGACGCCTTCGCGCATGCGTCGTTTCGCGCCTGCGGGACGGGGGAGAGGAGCGGGATGTCAACCAGTTCGACTTGCGACATTGAACCTTCCGAAGCACACCGCATCCGCTCGCCTTGCGGACCTCGCCAGAACTTGCCAAAAGCGCCGTAAGCCGCGACCGTTAGCAAGCGTGGCCTTGCGGCCGCAAAGCTGCACGTGTCTTTTTCTCAAGGTTGGGATGAACCCTCCATGAATGGTACGCTTCACCTTCTCGAGACGCGCCGCTCGGTGGCGCCCGTCGCGCTGTCGGGTCCCGGGCCGACGCCATCCGAGGTGGAAACCTTGCTGCGGATCGGCGCGCGCGTGCCCGACCATGGCAAGCTGACGCCCTGGCGCTTCATCGTATTTCAGGGCGAGGCGCGGG
>JANXTB010000334.1 GCA_025356415.1 Hyphomicrobiales bacterium | reverse complement strand
GTCGGAATCGGCGTCTTCCATCAGGATGGTGCCCACCTTGTCGGGCCGCAGCGTGGACGGGAGGTCGCGCTCCATCATCCATGAGCATTCGTAATCCTGGCACACGTCCGGGCGCTTCTTGTAGATCTTGCAGCCTGCGCCGATAGAACAATGCTTGCAGAGCGTGCCGGCGCGCTTGTCGAAATGTTCGATTTCGAGAACCTTGCAGCACATGGTGCAAGGGCCGCACGATTTGCCGAGAACAGCCATAATTTGTGAGCCTGCGATTCGAGATTTGGTGGGCAGTGTCTGTGCCGGTTCGCACACTTGCAAGATGAAAAGCATGTGCGTCAGCTGACGCCGCGCGGGCCTCGCCTCTTGACTCAGCCGCAACGCCCTGTCACTCGGCCCGACACTCGACGGACGATCAGAAAGGCCCTCGCATGTCTCTGGCTTTCATCTTTCCCGGACAGGGCTCTCAGTCCGTTGGCATGGGCAAGGCGCTCTCTGAGGCCTTCGCGCCCGCCCGCGCGGTCTTCGCCGAAGTCGACGCCGCGCTCAGCCAGAACCTGTCGGGCCTGATGTTCGAGGGCCCAGAGGCCGAACTTACACTGACGGCCAATGCGCAGCCCGCCCTGATGGCCGTGAGCCTCGCGGTTGTGCGCGTGCTGGAAGCCGAAGCCGGTCTCGACATCGCCACGCAGGCGAAATTCATCGCCGGCCATTCGCTCGGCGAATATTCCGCGCTTGCCGCCGCCGGCGCGTTTTCGATCGGCGACACGGCGCGACTGCTGCGCATTCGTGGCGACGCCATGCAGAAGGCGGTGCCGGTGGGCGAGGGCGCCATGGCTGCGCTGCTGGGCGCAGACATTGCGCTTGGCCGCGAGATCGCGGCGGAAGCCGCGCAGGGTCAGGTTTGCCAGGTCGCCAATGACAATGGCGGCGGGCAGGTCGTCGTGTCCGGCCACAAGGCCGCCGTCGAGCGCGCCATGGAAATCGCCAAGACGAAGGGCGTGAAGCGCGCCATTCTGCTGCCGGTTTCCGCGCCTTTCCATTGCGCGCTGATGCAGCCCGCGGCCGACGCCATGGCCGAGGCTCTTGCGACCGTGACGATGCGCGCGCCGTGCGTGCCGCTGGTCGCCAATGTGCTCGCAAGCCCGCTCACCGACGCCAATGAAATCCGCAAGCGCCTCGTCGAGCAGGTCACGGGCACGGTGCGCTGGGCCGAAAGCATTGCTTACATGGCGCATGAAGGCGTTGATTCATTTTATGAGCTTGGCTCGGGCAAGGTGCTGTCCGGACTCGTGAAACGCATCGCCGACACGGCGACCGGAACCGCTGTCGGCCAGCCCGCCGACATCGCCGCCTTCGCCGCCCGCCCGAAATCCTGACGCGTTCGCGCGCCCTCCTGAAGGAGACAGACATGTTTCAACTCACCGGACTGAACGCGCTCGTCACCGGCGCAACCGGCGGCCTCGGCGGCGAGATCGCCCGCGCGCTTCATGCGCAAGGCGCGACCGTCGGCCTGTCGGGCACGCGCGCCGACGTGCTTCAGGCGCTGGCCGATGAACTCGGCGAGCGCGCGCATGTGCTGCCGTGCAACCTCGGCGACAAGGACGCGGTCGAGGCGCTCGTGCCGGCGGCGGACGCTGCGATGGGCCAGGTCGACATCCTCGTCAACAATGCCGGCATCACGCGCGACGGTCTTTTCATGCGCATGAAGGATGAAGACTGGGATCAGGTCATCAACGTCAATCTGACGTCGGCCTTTCGCCTGTCGCGCGCAGTCCTGCGGGGCATGATGAAGCGCCGCTTCGGACGCATCGTTTCCATCACGTCGGTGGTCGGCGTCACCGGCAATGCGGGGCAGGGCAATTACGCGGCCTCCAAGGCTGGCATGATAGGCATGTCGAAATCGCTGGCCGCCGAAGTCGCGAGCCGCAATATCACCGTCAATTGCATCGCGCCGGGTTTTATCCAGAGCCCGATGACGGACGCGCTGAACGACAAGCAAAAAGAAGCGATTCTCGGAACCATTCCAGCAGGTCGGCTGGGCGCAGGCTCCGATATCGGCTCAGCTTGCGTCTACCTTGCCAGCCGCGAGGCCGGCTACGTCACCGGCGCGACCCTCCACGTCAACGGTGGAATGGCAATGATTTGAGTTAGTTGCGGATAAGTCCCGACATTCGGCTGGGGGCGTCCCGAAGCTCTCGCCAATAGAAGTCGAATATGTTACTTCACCCTCGGAAGGCGCCCAAAAACACTGTGGCGTCTACCGGAACGGATGGCCGGTCGAGTATCGAGCATTCCAACAGATCCCGCCGGGCGGGGTCGGCGGATCCTTCCAGCGGAGCTGGGAATCCCCGTCGATCAAACCCTGCTGAATTTAATGAAAAATGAGGACGTACCGATGAGCGATGTCGCCGAGCGCGTGAAGAAGATCGTTGTTGAGCACCTCGGCGTGGAAGCCGACAAGGTCGTTGATAATGCCAATTTCATCGACGACCTCGGCGCCGACTCGCTCGACACTGTCGAACTGGTCATGGCGTTCGAAGAAGAATTCGGCGTCGAGATTCCCGATGACGCTGCCGAGACGATTGTCACGGTCGGCGACGCCGTGAAGTTCCTCGAGAAGGCCACGGCCTAAGGGCCTGACCCGGTTGCGATCGGGTCGCTACGGGAGGGCCGGCATTGCTGGCCCTCGTCCGTTATCCGCGTCCCGCGCGGTTACCTTCGTTGACGGCGCACGAGCAACTCTCTGCGCCAGCACGCTGCACATGGGAAGATCAATATGAGAAGGGTCGTCGTCACCGGGCTTGGCCTCGTCACGCCTCTCGGCAGCGGCGTCGAAAATGTCTGGAAGCGCCTGATCGATGGTCAGAGCGGCGCCGGTCGTGTCGAGAACTTCGAAGTCGCCGATCTGCCGTGCCAGATCGCCTGCCAGGTTCCACGCGGCGACGAGGCGGATGGCGCTTTCAACGCCGACGCCTGGATGGAGCCGAAAGAGCAGCGCAAGGTCGACGACTTCATCATCTACGCCGTCGCAGCCGCCACGCAGGCGCTGAATGACGCGAGATGGGCTCCCAAGACCTACGAAGAACAGACGACATCCGGCGTGATGATCGGCTCCGGCATCGGCGGCCTCGGCGGCATTTATGAAGCCTCGCTCCTTTTGAAGGAAAAAGGCCCGCGCCGCATCTCGCCCTTCTTCATTCCCGGCCGGCTGATCAATCTGGCGTCGGGCTATGTCTCCATTCAGCACGGGCTCAAGGGTCCGAATCATTCGGTCGTCACGGCCTGCTCGACCGGCGCGCATGCGATCGGCGACGCCGGACGCCTGATCATGCTCGGCGACGCCGACGTGATGGTGGCGGGCGGCGCCGAATCGGCGGTCAATCGCCTCGGCCTTGCGGGCTTCGCGGCTTGCCGCGCGCTGTCGACCGGCTTCAACGACAATCCGAAGGCGGGCTCGCGTCCCTACGACAAGGATCGCGACGGCTTCGTGATGGGCGAGGGCGCCGGCATCGTGGTGCTCGAGGAATACGAGCACGCGAAGAACCGCGGCGCGAAGATCTACGCCGAGGTGGTCGGCTACGGCCTGTCGGGCGACGCCTATCACATCACCGCGCCGGCCGAGGATGGCGACGGCGGGTTCCGGGCGATGAAGGCGGCGCTCAAGGACGCGGGCGTGGAGATGGGCCAGATCGACTATATCAACGCCCATGGGACATCGACCCCGCTCGGCGACGACCTGGAGCTCGATGCCGTGGAGCGCTTCTTCGGCGGCAACGCCAAGGGCCTCGCGATGTCCTCAACCAAGTCCGCCACC
>JANXTB010000317.1 GCA_025356415.1 Hyphomicrobiales bacterium | reverse complement strand
CGATGACACCACGCCGCCGGTGATGAAAATGTACCGCGCCATGGGAGTCGAGACCTATCCTGTTAGCCGCGATCCGGAAAGCCCAAAATGGCCCTCTGGCGGCATCATCCACAAAGCTTGACCGGGAATTCGTTTCCCCGGTCCACAAAAAAAGAGGCCGGAAGATCCGGCCCCTTGTTCCGTCTGTTATTGGCCCGGGCGCGGCGGCTCGGGCGCGGCGGGAGCCGCGGGCGCCTGTTGGTCGATTCGCTTCAGCTGGTCGAGCAGATCGCCGCCCGCAGGCGCCGACTGGCCCGGTGCAACGCGGTCGAGCACCGAGGTCGGCGCACGGCCCCAATTGGCGATCAGCGTCAGGCCAATCGAGGTGGCGAAGAAGATGGCGGCGAGAATCGCGGTGGCGCGCGTGAGCGCATTGGCCTGCCCGCGACCGGTCATGAAGCCGCCGCCGCCGCCAATGCCGAGCGCGCCGCCCTCGGAACGCTGCAGGAGAACGACCGCGACCAGCGCGATGACGACCATGAGATGGACGACGATGAGAACGGTTTGCATGGACCAAGGCTTCCATCAGAGAGGCTCGAACCATCAGTTCAAGCCGGGATTGCAGGCGTCTTACAACAGCCGCGCGCTCGGGTCTATCCCGGAGCGCCGCGGCCTGTGATCACGCCTTGTAGGCGGCGGCGATTCCCAGAAAATCCTTGGCCGTCAGGCTCGCGCCGCCAACCAGCGCGCCATCGACGTCGGGCACGCCCATGAGCTCCACCGCATTGGAGGGTTTCACTGAGCCGCCATAGAGCAGGCGAACACCAGCGCCCTCGGCTCCGCCAAGCCGCACGGCCTCCTTGCGCAGGAACGCATGGACTTCTGCGACATCCGCCGCCGTCGGCGTCAGGCCGGTGCCGATGGCCCAGATTGGCTCATAGGCGATGACCAGCGTCGCGGCCGTGGCGCCGGCGGGCCATGATTCGCTCATCTGCTGGCCAACCACCGAAAGCGTCTCACTGGCGCGGCGCTGGTCCTCGCTCTCGCCGACGCAGACAATGGCGATCAGGCCGGCCGTAATCGCCGCCTCCCCCTTGGCGCGGACGTCGGCCGAGGTCTCGTGATGGTCGGTGCGCCGCTCGGAATGGCCGACGATCACGTAAACCGCCCCAACATCGACCAGCATTTGCGCGGAGATATCACCCGTATGGGCGCCGTTGACCTTGGCGTGGCAATCCTGCCCGCCGATGGCGAGCCCGGAGCCCTTCACCAGTTCTGCAGCGAGGCTGACGAGCGTCGCGGGCGGGCAGATTGCAGCCTCCGCGCGCCCGAAGTCGCCGGCCATGACGCCGTCGCGGATCGCCGCAAGTTCGGGAAGCGAGGCCTTGAGGCCATTCATCTTCCAGTTTCCGGCGACGAGGGGACGCGGGCGGATGGTCATGGATTAGCGCTCCGGCAAGAGGGACGCCCGCATGTAGCAGACGCCCCCTCGTCTTCCAACCTCAGAAGCCGAGCCGGATCGAGCCGCGCAGGCCCTGCCCCGCAAAGCCGCCGCCCTGCAGGGCCATGCCGGCGGAATATTCGATCTGGCCCGACAGCGCGCCGTCGCCCTGCGCCTTGAGACCAATGGCGCCGGTGACGGCGTCGCGCTTTGAGCCGTCGAGCGTCAGGCTGTATCGGGACGCGGGATCGGCGACGTAGTTCATCGTCTGGGTCATATCGCCGTTGAACGTATGGCGATATTCGACCCGCAAGGTTGGCGAAATCACGCCATTGCCGTTGGCGATGTCATACTGGGTGCGGAAGCCGAGCACGAAGGCCTGCGACGAGACCGTGGACTTGTCGAACGCCAGATTCCAGTTGGCATCGCCCTGCTCGGCATATTTGTCGAACCAGACATGGGAGAAATCGAGCCGCACATAGGGAGCATATCTCAGCTGGCCCGCTTTCTGGTTCCAGCTCACACGGAGCGCGCCGAAAACCATGTCGCCGTTGCGCGATCCCGTGAGCAGACCGGCCGCGTTGGCGTTGTAGCGCGTCGATTTGAAACGAGCGTCGCCATAGCCGAGCACGCTGTCGAGGAAGACGCCATCGATGAGTTTCAGGGACCCATAGGCGGCGCCCGTCCAGGCGAGAGCCCGCTGCTTGCTGCCGAAATCGTCGAACTTCGACTCGCCTGTGAAGCCGCTGAACGCCATGCCGGCGATCAGGCCCTCGGACAGCCGGGTGTCGAGGCCCACAGTCATCGCCTGCCGGGTCGCACGCGTCTTGTCCGGCACGCCCTGCACCCTGTCGACATCGGTGATCAGCGAGCCCGCGGTCCAGATCTTGTAATCGGGTTCAGGCGACGCGCCGTGCTTGGCGGGAGCCGCCTTGGCTTTTTTGTCGAGCGCAGCGACCGCCGGAGCGCGGCGGGGCATCCCAAACCCGCCCGGCTCGTTGGGCGCGTATGCTGCCGAGGCGGAGGGAGGCTCCACGGTCCAATCAGCAACAACTGATCCAGCGAGCCGTTGAGACACCGCGTCTATTGTATCCGTGATGACGTCAGAGCTAAAGCTTGTCTGCATTTGCATCGTTTGCAAGACCGAGGGATCCGATGTCGGAGCCGACCGCCCATCAATCGTCACGATCACGGCAGCGGAGGTCGCCGCCAGATGCGTCGCGTCAGCCGCGATCTTCGCTGTTACCGCACACCCCCCCGCACCGGACCCCGCTTTCAGCGTGGTTCCGGTGATCGAGCAAAGTACCGTCGTCTCATAAGTGATCGCCCCCGTGCCGGTATAGCCGCTCGCGCTGAGGGTCGCCGTGCCGTTGTAATAGAGGCTTGTCTTTGAGACGTGCACCGTGATCGTCTGGCTCGCCGAGGCAGGCGCGGAAACGGTCACAGTCACGGCGCTGGAGGTGGCGGACAGATGGCCAGAGTCCGCCTCGATCTTCGCCGTCACCGAGCAGGTCCCCGCCGATGTTCCCGCCGTCAAGGTGGTCCCGGTAATGGAGCAAGACCCGGTCGTCGCATAAGTGATCGCCCCCGTGCCGGTATAGCCGCTCGCGCTGAGGGTCGCTATGCCGTTGTAGAGCAGGCTCGTGTTCGAGACGTTCACCGTAATCGTCTGGCTCGCCGGGGCGGGCGCGGAGACGCTCACAGTCACGGCGCTGGAGTTGGCGGCGGCATATGTAGCGTCCGCCTCGATCTTCGCCGTCACCGAGCAGGTCCCCGCCGATGTTCCCGCCGTCAAGGTGGTCCCGGTAATGGAGCAAGACCCGGTCGTCGCATAAGTGATCGCCCCCGTGCCGCTATAGCCGCTCGCGCTGAGGGTCGCTGTACCGTTGTAGAGCAGGCTCGTGTTCGAGACCGAAACGGTGATCGTCTGGCTGACCTGGGCAGGCGCGGAGACGCTCACCGGGAGCGCTGCAGAGGTGGCGGGCTCATAAGTCCCGTCCGCCCCGACCTGCACGGTCACCGGGCAGGATCCGGCCGTGTTTCCAGCCGTCAGGATGTTGCCGCTGATCGTGCACACCGACGCCGACGCCGTCGTCGAATAGACCGGCGTGCCTCCGCCCGGCCCGCTGAAGCTCAGGGACGACGTCTGGCTGAAGGTAAGGCTCGAAGGCGTAGCGACCGCGCTCACTGTCCGGGGCGTCAGGGAGGCAGGGGTGATCTCGATCGTCGTGGAGCTGAACGGAGACGCGGCGACCAAGCCGTAACTGATCGTGTGAGTGCCGGAGCTGAGAATGGTAACCGAAAAGTCTCTCGAATCGCTGATCCCATTCACGCCCGAAGATGCCGCAGAGTCGATGAAGAGGATGCCTAACGCGCCATCTATTGGATTTAGGTTATAGACTGTGACGGTGAATTGCGACCCGGCCTGCGCCGTCGTGGGCGCCGATATGGAAACGCTGGACTGCGCCCGGACCGGCGACGCTGACAACAGAGTTCCGACAAACAGGGCCAGAAGCAGAACCGGCGCCAGGGCGCGGATGAGGCGGAGCGGACCGGTCGTCAGCCCGGACAGAAAAGTGCGTAACGGCAATCCGGCCCCCATTGGCAATAGAAAGTTCAAAAAACGGCGCATGCGTCCAATGACGTCAAATGAACTCAAACATAAAGCTCAGGTCAAGTCTGCCGACGCCCGCAAGTAAGACGCGTTGGAGCGGAAAAGCCGTCCTGTCGCCCTCAAAGCCAAATTAAGGCTCTGTCTCATTTACGTTAGTTCAGCGCCTCCTCAAGCAACGCCGGGTGTTGCTGAAATGCCGCACTGGCCGGGTAACCGGCCTTGATCTCCTTGCCGGGCCTTGAGGGTCGGAGCCAAGGGACCCCGACGGGAAGCGACTCGCCGAGCGCCGCACTTACGCAATACGCCGGCGGCCCGAGCTTCGAAGACGAAAGGTGCTGGTCGTCCTGCCTAGAAGCCGAGCCGGATGGAGCCGCGCAGGCCCTGCCCCGCGAAGCCGCCGCCCTGCATCGCCATGCCGGCGGAATATTCGAGCTGGCCCGACAGCGCGCCGCCGCCCTGCGCCTTGAGGCCCAGCGCGCCGGTCAGCGTGTCGCGCTTCGAGCCGGCGACCGACAGGCCGTAGACCGTGGCGGGATCGGCGACGTAGCTCATCGTCTGCGTCGCGCCGCCGTTGAAGGCGTGGCGATATTCGACGCGCACCGTCGGCGAGACGGTCCCGGAGCCGTTGGCGATGTCATACTGGCCGCGCAGGCCGAGCACGGCGGCCTGCGTGCCGACCGTCGTCTTGTCGAAGGCCAGCGCCCAGTTGGCGTCGCCCTGCTCGGCGTATTTGTCGAGCCAGGCATGGCTGATATCGAGACGCGCGTAGGGCGCGTATTTCAGCTGGCCCGTCTTCTGGTCCCAGCTCGCGCTCAGCGAGCCGAACACCATGTCTCCGTTGCGCGAACCGGTCAGCAGGCCGGTGGCGTTGGCGTCATACCGGGTCGACTTGAAGCGGGCGTCGCCATAGCCCAGCGCCGCGTCGAGGAACACGCCCTCGCCGACGTTCCACGAGGCGTAGAGCGTGCCCGTGAAAGCCTGCGCGCGGTCCTTGCTGCCGAAATCGTCGATCTTGCCCGCGGAGGCGAAGCCGCCGAAGGCCACGCCCGCCTTGAAGCCCTCGAACAGCTTCGTGTCGATGCCGACCGTCGCCGACTGGCTGGTGGTGCGGGTCTTGTCCGGCAGGCCGTCGATCTTGTCGATCGCCGTGGCGACCGCGCCCGCGGTCCAGATGTAATAATCGGGACCGAGAGCCTTGCCCGGCGTGGACGCAGCCGGCTTGGCGTTCCTGTCGAGCGCCGCGACCGCCGAGGGACCCTGGCTCGCATCAGTGAGCGCCGGCGATGCGACCGGCGCGTAGGACAGTCTCGGTTGCGCGGGATCTCGCGCGCTGATCGAAATGCCGTTCGCGAAACCCGGAACATTGTCGTCGTGCAGGGTTTCGAGGCGCATATTGACCGATCTGACCTGC
>JANXTB010000313.1 GCA_025356415.1 Hyphomicrobiales bacterium | reverse complement strand
GTCGCCGATCCTGCGAGCGCGCATGAGCGCAAGGGCTATGTCACGCATCATCTGCCTGACTCGGCGCTGTATAATGGCGATGTTGACATCTATCTTTGCGGCCCGCCGCCCATGGTTGACGCGGTTCGACGCTACCTTTCGGAAAAAGGCGTCAAGCCCGCCAATTTCCATTTCGAAAAATTCAATCCGTCGGAGAGCAAGTGATGACCACTGGCAAGCCTCGTTTCGCCGGCAAGAGCATGGTGGTCACTGGCGCCGCCCAAGGCATTGGCCGCCAGGTTGCGCTGGAGGCGGCCGCTGGCGGCGCGCATCTGACGCTCGTCGATCGCTCGCCGCTGGTGAACGATGTCGCCCGGCAAATCAACTCCGACTACGGCCAGGGGCAGGCCATTGCGGTGGAGGCGAATCTCGAAACTTGGGCCGGTAATGAAGAGGCGATGGAGCGGGCGAACCGGATGTATGGCTGCATCGATATCGCGATCAACAATGTCGGCGGCGCGATCTGGATGAAGCCCTTCCAGAACTTCGACGAAGACCAGCTGATCGCCGAGATCAACCGCTCGCTTTATCCGACGCTGTGGGGATGCCGCGCCGCGCTGCCCTACATGATCGAGCAGGGCCGGGGCGCCATCGTGAATGTGTCTTCGGTCGCCACCAAGGGCGTCAATCGCGTGCCCTATTCGGCGGCGAAGGGCGCGGTGAATGCGCTGACCGCTTCGCTTGCGCTCGAGGTCGGCACGAAGAACATTCGCATCAACGCCGTGGCGCCTGGCGGCACAACGGCCCCGCCGCGCGCGGTGCCGCGTGGAACCGAGCCGTTGAGCGCGCAGGACAAGATCTGGATGCAGGAAGTCGTGGACCAGACCGTCCATTCGAGCCATATGAAACGTTACGGCTTGCTGCGCGAAATGTCCGCGGCCATCCTGTTCCTGGCCTCCGACGAAGCCTCCTATATCACCGGCACTGTGCTGCCGGTTGGTGGCGGCGATCAGGGCTGAACTTAGCAAGAGGTCGTGAGCATGCGTCCCGTCGTCATCGCCGTCGCCATCACCGGCTCCCTTCCGCGCAAGAAGGACAATCCGAACTTGCCGGTGCTGCCTGCCGAGCAAGTTGAATCCACGCATGCGGCATTCGAGGCGGGCGCGACGCTCGTGCATATTCATGTGCGCAATGACGATGAATCGTCCTCCTCCGATCCCGATCGTTTCGCGCTGGTGCAGGAGGGCATTCGCAAGCATTGCCCCGGCATGATCGTGCAATTCTCGACGGGCGGGCGTGGGCGCGATCCATCGGCGCGCGGCTTGCCGCTGATGCACAGACCCGACATGGCCTCGCTCTCGACGGGCTCGGTAAATTTCCCGACCATCGTTTACGAGAACCCGACATCTCTCGTGGTCGATCTCGCAACGCGAATGCGCGAGTTCCACATCGCGCCCGAGATCGAGATCTTCGATCTCTCGCACATCCATGGCGCCAAGAGGCTGATCGATGCGGGCCTGATGTCGGCGCATCCGCATATTCAATTCGTGATGGGCGTGCAGAACGCCATGCCGGCGGATGAACAGCTGCTCGACATTCTGCTGACCGAAACACGCCGCGTCATTCCCGGCGCGACATGGACCGCCGCCGGGATTGGCCGTAATCAGGAGCCGGTGATGAACTGGGCTCTGGCGCGCGGCGCCGACGCCGTGCGCACCGGCATGGAAGACAATATCCGCGTCACCAAGGATCGCCTCGCCAGCGGCAATGCGGAACTCGTCAGCATCGCGGCGGACATCATCGCACGCCACGGCGGGCGCCCGGCCACGCCAGCGGAAGCGCGCGCCGCTCTGCGCCTGCGCGCCGCATGACGAGCCGCATCGAGCCGTTCAGTCCTGACCGGCCGTCCTTGTGGCAGATCCTGCAGGACATAGGCCCGGTGCAACTCGCAACGGGCTTTGTCGCCTTCATGTTCGCCGCGACCGGACCGCTGGCGATCATCCTGTCGGTCGGCCAGCAAAGCGGCCTGAGCCCTGCGCAAATGTCGTCCTTCGTCTTCGGCGTGTTTGCGATCAACGGCCTCATCACCTTTCTGATGACCTGGGCCTACCGCGTGCCCATCGCGTTGTTCTGGACCATCCCGGGCACGGTGCTGATGGGCCCCGCGCTGACGCATCTTTCCTACCCCGAAGTTATCGGCGCCTTTTACGCGACGAGCGTCCTCGTGCTGGTGCTCGGCTGGACAGGCCTCGCACGCCGCGCGCTCGCTTTCATCCCGATGCCGATCGTAATGGCGATGGTCGCAGGTCTTTTCCTGAAATTCGGAATCGACATCGTCCGCTCCCTTCATCAGGATTTCGCTGTCGCGGGCGCGATGGTGGTGACTTTCTTCGGCCTGATGTCGAGCCCGACGCTCGCGCACCGCATGCCCCCGCTGATCGGCGCACTGATTGTCGGAACAGCGACCGCGCTCGCCACGGGCTCCTTCGCGCCCGGCATGGCTGGCGGGCTTCAAATCGTGCAGCCGGTCATCACCGCGCCGGTCTTTTCCGCCGCCGCGTTGACGGAACTCGTCATCCCCTTCGCGATCACCATCCTTCTCGTGCAGAACGGCCAGGGACTCGCGGTCATGTCGCAGAGCGGCCACAAGGCGCCGGTGACAGCCGTCACGCTCGCTTGCGGCATTGGCGGATTGGCGAACGCGCTGGTCGGCGCTGTCGGCACCGCGCTCACCGGGCCAACCGCCGGGCTCATCACATCCGCTGGCCCGCGTGAAAAACATTATGCGACCGCCATGGTCACCGCGGCGCTTGCGATCCTGTTCGGATTGATGGCGCCAACCTTCACGCAGCTCATGCTGTCGGCGCCGAAATCGCTGATCCTGACGCTCGGCGGCCTCGCCATGCTGCGCGTGCTGCTGGGCAGCTTTACGACCGCCTTCAAGGGGCCGTTCTCCTTTGGCGCCATGACGTGTTTCGTCGTCACGGTCGCAGACCTGCCGCTTTTCAACATAGGCGCGGCGTTCTGGGGACTGGTCGCCGGACTCGCGGTCTCGGGCCTCATCGAGCGGGCAGATTTCCACCGCGCAGCCTGAGGCCGCCTCACCATACTGGTATCGAATAATCCGGCGGTCTGGCCCGCAGGATCACGGCTGACCGCGGCTCCAGAATACCTTGCCGGTATTAAAATACACTCAAACGATCCTGTGGTTTCAGCCTTCGCTTTCGTAAGTTGCGACAGGGAAAGAAACGCTCAGCCAAACGGGAACGGCGCCAATATGCGCCCCTCCTTTCCAGGCCGCGAAGAACACTTTCCGTCGTGCCGGAGGAGAAACCAATGTCTTTGATCGTGCCCCAGAATTCGCTCAGCCGCCGCCGCTTCCTGATGGGCTCGGCTGGCCTTGCCACCGCCGCCGCGGCGTTCAGGTTCCCCACTCCCGCGATCGCGCAAGGCGCGCCGCTGCGCGTCGGCTTCATGCTTCCCTATTCGGGGACGTTCGCCAAACTCGGCAAGTTCATTGACGATGGTTTCCGCCTTCACGTCGAACAGCAGGGCGGCTCGCTCGGCGGACGTCGCATCGAGTTTGTGCAGGTCGATGACGAGTCGAAGCCAGAATCCGCCACCGACAACATGAACCGGCTGATTGGCCGCGACAAAGTGGATCTCGTCATCGGCACCGTGCATTCGGGTGTCGCGATGGCGATGGTGAAAGTCGCGCGCGACACCAACACGACGCTCATCATCCCGAACGCTGGCGCCAACGAGGCCACCGGCCCGATGTGCGCCCCGCAAATCTTCCGCACCTCCTTCTCGAACTGGCAGGTCTGCCAGCCAATGGGCAAGGTGATGTTCGACGCCGGACATCGCAACGTCGTCACCATTTCGTGGCGCTACGCCGCCGGCGACCAGATGACGGACGCTTTCAAGGAAGGCTTCACCAAGGCCGGCGGCAAGGTCGTCGATCATCTCGCGCTGCCTTTCCCGGAAGTTGAATTCCAGGCGCTGATCACGCGCATCGCGACCCTGAAGCCCGACGCGGTCTTCGCCTTTTTCGCCGGCGGCGGCGCTGTGAAGTTCGTCAAGGATTACGCAGCTGCGGGCCTCAACAAGTCGATCCCGCTGTATGGCGCGGGGTTCCTCACCGATGGCACGATCCCTGCGCAAGGCGCCGACGCGACCGGCGTGAAGACGACGCTGCATTACGCCGACGATCTCGACAATCCCGCCAACAAGGCCTTCCTCGCAGCCTTCAAGGCGAAGACCGGGCAGGATGGCGACATCTACGCCGTGCAGGGATTTGACGCGGCTGCGCTGCTCGCGGAAGGCCTGAAGGCCACCAAGGGCGACTGGTCCGCACGCAAGGAGGCGCTCGCCGCCATGCGCGCCGCCAAGATAGACAGTCCGCGTGGGCCGATGAGCTTCAACCGCGCCGGCAACCCGGTGCAGGACGTCTACCTGCGCGAAGTTCGCAACGGCCGCAACGAGCTCGTCTCGATCGCCGGCAAGGCTGTCGACGATCCCGCGCGCGGCTGCCGCGCCTGATCCGCGAAACCCGGGCGCGCGCATCATCCGCGCGCCCATCTCCTCTCGCACGAAGGATTGCCGTCATGGACGCGATCACCTTCGCCGTTCAATTGTTGAATGGCGTGCAATACGGGCTTGTTCTGTTTCTGGTGGCGAGCGGCCTGACGCTTGTTTTCGGAATCCTCGGCGTCATCAATCTCGCGCATGGCGCCTTCTACATGCTTGGCGCCTATCTCGCCTGGTTCATCGCCTCCATCACCGGCAGTTTCGCGCTGGCCTTGGTTGGCGCCCTGGCGATCTCCTTCCTGCTCGGCATTGCGCTGGAAGAGGTCTTCGTGAAACGGATGATCGGGCGCGATCATCTGGCGCAGGTGTTGCTCTCCTTCGGCCTGATCCTCGTGATCGACGAAGTGCGCCAGATCCTGTTCGGCAAGGATGTGCATTCGGTCGCGGCGCCTGAATGGCTGCAAGGCTCCTTCAAGCTGACCGAGGTGCTGTCCTATCCGATCTACCGCGTCGCGCTCTGCGTCGCGTGTCTCATCCTCGCCGGCGTGATCTTCTACGTGATCCAGAAAACGCGGCTCGGCATGATCATCCGTGCTGGCGCCGAGAACCGCGACATGACGCGCGCGCTCGGCATCCCGTTCGATGTGGTCAACCGTTACGTCTTCGCCGGCGGCATCGCGCTCGCAGCGCTCGGCGGCATTCTCGTGGCCCCAGTCTCGACCGTGTTTCCGGGCATGGGCGACGGCATGCTGATCTTGTCCTTCGTCGTCGTAGTGCTCGGCGGCATCGGCTCGGTTGCAGGCGCGGCCATCGGCGCCTTGCTGATCGGCCTCACCGATACTTTCGGCAAGGTCTTCTTCCCGCAGGTTTCATCCATCCTGATCTACGTCCTGATGGCGGGCGTGCTCCTTTGGCGGCCGAACGGCCTCCTCGGCAAATCGTGAGGGGACCCGCAACATGAACGCTCTCTTTCAAAAATCGAGCAAGCCGATCCTCGCGCTTCTCATCGTCGCCATGGTTCTGCCCATCATCGCGCCGACCTATTACGTCCAGTTCGCATCCAAGGCGATGCTGATGGCGATCGTCGCGGTCTCACTTAACCTGGCGGTTGGCTATGGCGGACTTGTAAGCCTCTGCCACGCGGCTTTCTTCGGACTCGGCGGCTACATGCTCGGTTTCACATCGAGCGACAGCGCTGGCGCGTCCATCTGGTTGTCGCTGCCGGTAGCGCTGTTTGTCGTGGCGGCTGTCGCGGCTTTGATCGGCGCGCTCTCGCTGCGCACGCGTGGCATCTACTTTATCATGGTGACGCTCGCCTTCGGCGAAATGCTCTTCTACTTCTTCCATGACACTAAGATCGGCGGCGGCTCCGATGGCATGTATATTTACTTCAAGCCTGAAATCGCGCTCGGCGATCTCACGCTGATCGACCTCGAAGATGCGCGCGCCTTCTACTATGTCGCGCTCGCCTGCCTGGTTGGCGCCTCGCTCCTCATCCGCATGCTGGTAAAATCACCCTTCGGTCATGCGCTCGCGGCGGCCAAGGGGAATGAGCGGCGCGCGTTGTCGCTGGGCTTTCCGGTCTTCTGGATCCGGCTCGCCGCCTTCGTGATCTCGGCGACGCTCGCGGGTCTCGCCGGCTATTTCTCCGCCGCCCAATTCGGCTTTATCGCGCCGCAAATGCTCGGCTGGCACCTGTCGGCAACCGTGCTCGTCATGGTGGTGCTGGGCGGCATGAGCTCGGTGCTCGGGCCAATCTTCGGCGCCATCGCGCTGCTCGGCCTCGAGGAAGTCCTCAAAGCCTCGTTCGAGCATTGGAAGCTGATCAACGGTCTTCTCATCATCGCGCTGGTCTTCGCCCTGCCAGGCGGCCTCCAGCAGATGGCCTCGCTGCTGATCCCGAAAGGCGCTGCGCCAGAGCCGGATCTTCAATCCATGCCGCCCAAGGAGGCCGTGCCCCATGTCTGAGATTCTCCTGAAGGCGACCGCACTCGAAAAGCGCTATGGCGGATTGAAGGCCGTGTCGGGCGTCTCCATCGACGTGCATCGCGACGAGGTCCACGCCGTGATCGGCCCCAACGGCGCCGGCAAGTCGACGCTGATCAACCTGCTCTCCGGCGATGCGGCGGTAACGTCTGGCGCAATCCTGCTTCGTGATCGCGACATCACCAGCATGGCGCCACAACGTCGCGCCATGGCGGGCGTCGGGCGCTCGTACCAGAAGACGACGATCTTCGCCGATGCGACGGTTTTCGAGAATGTGCGCCTCGCCGCACAGGCGCACGGCGGGCAGCCGCTGCGCATGTTCGGCGGCGTCGCGAAGGACGGCAATGTCAATGCGCGCGCGCAAGCGGCCATCGATGAAGTCGGGCTGACGCATCGCTCTCAGACCATCGCGAAATCCATGAGCCACGGCGAACAGCGCCAGCTCGAAATCGCCATGGTGCTGGCGACGGAGCCGAAGCTCATCTTGCTCGACGAACCGCTGGCGGGCATGGGCCATGCCGAAGCCGCGCGTATGATCGAGATCATCCATCGTCTGAAGGACGGTCGCGCCGTGCTCCTCGTCGAGCACGACATGGACGCCGTCTTTGCGCTGGCCGACAGGCTGACGGTCATGGCCGACGGCAAGGTCATTGCGTCCGGCGATCCGGAGCACGTGCGTAATCATCCCGATGTGCGGCAGGCCTATCTCGGCCATGAAGATGGAGTCGCGGCATGAGCCAGCTTCTGACGATCACCGGCCTGAAAAGCTTCTATGGCGCAAGCCAGGCTCTGCACGGCGTCGATCTCACCGTTCGCCGTGGCGAACAGATCGCCTTGATCGGCCGCAACGGAATGGGAAAGACCACGCTGCTGAAATCCATCGTCGGCCTGCTCGCCGACCGTCGCGGCGAGATCCGTTTCGCTGACGCCTGCACGGTGAAAGCAAAGCCCGAAGACATTGCGCGAAAGGGCCTCGCGTATGTTCCAGAAGGACGCGGCGTGTTCGGCTCCCTCTCTGTCGTCGAGAATCTCGTGATGGCGGCGCGCACCGGCGTGTCGGGTTCGCGCGCCTGGACGATCGACCGTGTGTTCGAGGTCTTTCCGCGCTTGCATCAGCGCCGCATGAACGGCGGCCATCAGCTGTCGGGCGGCGAGCAGCAGATGCTCTCCATCGGCCGCGCGCTGATGACCAATCCCGATCTCGTTATTCTCGACGAGGCGACGGAGGGATTGGCGCCCTTGATCGCGCAGGAAATCTGGAAGACGCTCGGCATCATTCGCTCCGAAGGCATCGCCACCATCGTCGTCGACAAGGATTTCCGTGCGCTCTCAAAAGTCGCTGACCGCATG
>JANXTB010000257.1 GCA_025356415.1 Hyphomicrobiales bacterium | reverse complement strand
CGCCGCCAGCCGCAGCCAGCCGCCCGGTCCGGCCGCCGGCAGAACCGGCGCAGCATGGACCAGCAAAGCCGGCGCGCGCGCGGCCAGAGCCTGCGCGAGCGCTGGCCCCGGCGTGCCGAGATCCAGCACGCGCGGGAAGGGCCGCATCACGGCGGACAGCCGCTCGGGGAATTCCGCCGCGACATGATCGAGCAGGAACGTGGCCGGCCCCTGGGCATAGGCGCGCGACAGCCGGGCGCGGGCGAGGCTGCGGTCGAACACGAGATGGGCTGGCGTGGACATGAGGGCGTTATGGCGCGCGACGGTGCGATAATCCAGCCCGCTTCCCGTCCGGCCAGCAGCGTGCGAAGCTTGAGCCATGCCATCCGACGATGACCAGACACTCCCCGCCCCAAAGCTAACCGGATTCGCCGGCTGGCTAACGCCGATTCCTTTTCTGCAGCGCCAGCTAACCGCGATTCCTTCTCGGCTAACGAGATTCGCCGACCTCGCCTATCCGCCGTGCTGCCTCGCCTGCAAGGCGGCGGTGGATGCGGCCGGCAGCCTGTGCCCGTCCTGCTGGGTCGCCATGCCGTTCATCGAGCGCCCCTTCTGCGAACGGCTCGGCACGCCCTTCGCGCAGGATCTGGGCGACGGCCTGCTGTCGCCCGCCGCCACATCCGACCCGCCGGTTTTCGCCCGCGCCCGCGCGGTGACCACCTATGACGAGGGCCCGGCGCGGCGGCTCGTGCAGCGGCTGAAATATGCCGACCGGCTCGACCTCGCCCCCGCCATGGCGCGCTGGATGGCCCGCGCAGGCGCCGAACTCACGGCCGAGGCAGACCTCGTGATTCCGGTGCCGCTGCACCGCTTCCGGCTGTGGTCGCGGCGCTTCAACCAGGCGGCGCTGCTGGCGCAAGTCGTCGCCCGCCACGCTGGCCTGCCCTATGCGCCCCTTGCGCTGAGGCGCGTCAAGCGCACCCGACCGCAGGTCGGCCTGACGCGCGACGCCCGCGCCGCCAACGTGCAGGGCGCTTTCCAGGTCCCGGCGGACGCCGCACCCCAGCTGGCGGGCGCCCGCGTGCTGCTGATCGACGACGTGCTGACCTCGGGAGCGACACTTAACGCCGCCTCGCGCGTTCTGCTGCGCGCCGGCGCCGCCCGCGTCGACGTGCTCACGTTCGCGCGGGTTGTGACAGGCCCATGACAGGCCATATAAGAGCCCCGACCCCAAAGGATTGATCCATGCAGACTGTGACCATCTACACCAAGTCCACCTGCGGCTATTGCCATCGCGCCAAGATGCTCCTCACGCAGAAGAACGTCGCGTTCGAGGAAATCTCCGTTGACGGCGACGCGCAGAAGCAGACGGAAATGTCGAAGCGTTCGAACGGCGGCTGGACCGTGCCGCAGATCTTCATCGGCGCGACGCATGTCGGCGGCAGCGACGATCTGCATGCGCTGGAACGCGCCGGCAAGCTCGACGCGCTCCTGAACGGCTGAAGAAAATGATCAAATACGCCCTCGTCTGCGACGCAGCCCATGAATTCGAAAGCTGGTTTCCCGGCAGCGAATCCTATGAGGAACAGGCGCGGCGCGGGTTTGTCGAATGTCCGTTCTGCCAGTCGACCAAAGTGTCCAAGGCGATCATGGCGCCCAACGTCGCCCGCAAGGATCGCGACGCGCCGGCCAACGATACGAACGCGGCTGCGCCCGCAGCGGCGCCAGCTCCGCAGCCGGTCGCGCTTCTTGATGAAAAGCAGCAGCATCTGCGCAGCCTGATGCGCGAGCTGCATGAGAAAATCGTCGCCACCAGCGACGACGTGGGCGAGGCTTTCCCCGAGGAAGCGCGCAAGATGCACGATGGCGAGACGCCCGCGCGTTCGATCCGCGGCAAGGCCAGCTTCGAGGAAGCCCGCTCGCTGCTCGACGAAGGCATACCCGTGTTGCCGATTCCCGACCTGCCCGAAGAACGGAACTGAGCATGGCCCGTCCCGTTTTCGAGAGCGCCGCGACCGCGCCGAGCGTCGCGGTTTTTTCGTATGAGGAAATCATCGGCGACGGGCTCTACAAACTGCCCGTGTTGCGCACATTGCGCGCTGCTTTTCCCGTCGCGAAAATCACCTGGATCACGACGCGCGGCACCGTGCTGGCCCACAAGCTTGCGCCGTTGACGCAAGGGTTGGTCGACGAGTTTCGCGAGAACAGCGGGATTGGCAATGGCGTCTCGGGCGTCATCATGCCGATGCCGTTTCGTGAAAACTATTCGCTCATCATCGACACGCAGAATGTCGTCTGGCGTTCGCTCACCTTGAAGCGCTTGCCGCATGGCGCCTTCGTGTCGCCTGCCGCCAATTTTCGTCTCTCCGATTTCAAGCCGAAGCCCGGCCGCGTGAAGCCGCGCCACATGGTTGATCGTCTGACCGAGCTGATCGAACTCGTCGCCGGTCCGGTGAACGCCGAGCGCCCGCCGATCAATATTCCAGCCGACCTGCTGGCGCGCGCCGCGCATGTTCTGCCCGATGGCGCGCGTTACATTGCGCTCGCGCCCGGCGCCGGGAAGCGCATCAAATGCTGGCCGCTTGATAATTTCATCGCGCTCGCCCGCGAGGTGCAGCGCCAGGGCAACACGCCCGCGTTCATCATCGGCCCGGATGAAACCGAATGGGTCGCACCCTTGCGCGAGGCGGTGCCGGGCGCGGTGTTTCCTGAACAGAACGACGCGTGGGACGCGGGCTTCTCGCCGCTTCGCACCATGGCGATTGCGCGGCGTTGCGCGGGCGCTGTCGCCAATGACGCGGGCGTCAGCCACATGTTGGGCGCCGCCGACATTCCGCTGCTGACGCTTTACGGCCCGACCGACTCGGAAAAATTCCGCCCGCGCGTGACGCATGGGCGCGTGCTGCGCGCCAGCGATTTCGGCTCCAATGAGACCAGCGCCATTCCGCTCGATGCGGTGGTGCGCGAACTGCAAGACCTGCTCGAAGGGCGGACATGATGAACCTGGCCGCTTACGCAAATGTCTACGGCGCGCCGCCGGTCGAACTCGTCGGCGAGACTGCGGGGCTCACGCAATTCTCGCCCTTCTTCCCCGGCGCCAGCGCGCTCGACGAGGCGGCGCCGCATTCGCTCGACGGGATCATCATTCTGGGGCCGCCGGGCACCATCGAGCGCCGTTACACGATCGCGCTCGCGTTGCGCGCACTCAAGCCCGGCGCGCCCCTGATGGTGCTGGCGCCCAAGGACAAGGGGGGCTCGCGCCTCGCGCAGGATCTGACGGTGCTTGGCTGCACGTTCGACGAAAGCGCGCGCCGTCACCACCGCATTTGCGTGACGCAGGGGCCGGGCGACGCCAAGGCGGCCGCGGCGGCAATCGCTGACGGTGCGCCGCGTCTCGACCCGACGATGGGCCTGTGGACGCAGCCCGGCGTGTTCAGTTGGAACCGTATCGATCCCGGCAGCGCGCTGCTCATCGCAAACATGCCGCCGCTGGCGGGCCGTGGCGCGGACCTTGGCTGCGGGCTTGGCGTGCTGTCGCATGCAGCGCTCGCCTCGGCCAAAGTGAAAAGCGTGCTGATGATCGATCTCGATCGCCGCGCCATCGAATGCTGCAAGCGCAATGTCGCCGACGAGCGTGTGACGACCATGTGGCTCGACGCGCGCCGCATCCCGAAAACCCTGCAGACCAACGCGCTCGATTTCGTCGTCATGAACCCGCCCTTCCATGAAGGCGGGCATGAGAACCAGGCGCTCGGCCAATCCTTCATCCAGTCCGCCGCCGCCATGTTGCGCACGGGCGGCATGCTCTGGCTCACCGCCAATCGGCACCTGCCGTATGAGACGATTCTGAAACCGCTGTTCAAGCGCGTCACGCTGGTGACGGAGGCTGGCGGCTTCAAGATTTTCCAGGCGCAGAAATGACGAAGGTCCCGACTCTGCGGCTTGATCGCCTGCTCGCCAATCTCGGCTACGGCTCGCGGCGCGAAATCCAGATGCTGATCAACCGCAGCTGCTTCCGGCTCGATGGCGAAGTGCTGCGCAAGGTCGACCAGAAGATGGAGCTGACGCCCGACCTCACCGACCGCCTTGAGTATTTCCGCGAGAAGCTCGATCCGCTGCCCGGCCTCGTGGCGATGATGAACAAGCCGCTCGGCGCCACCTGCTCGCATAATGAGGCGGGCGATCTCGTCTACCGCCTGCTGCCCGAGCGCTGGCAGAAGCGCGAGCCGAAAATCTCGACCATCGGCCGGCTCGACAAGGACACGTCGGGCCTGTTGCTGCTGACCGACGATGGCGATTATCTGCATCAGGTGATCTCGCCGAAACGTCACGTCCCCAAGCGCTACCGCGCAACGCTCGACCGCCCGCTACGCGGCGACGAGGGCGCGCTGTTTGCGTCAGGCCTGCAGCTGGAAAACGAAAAGACGCCCTGTTTGCCGGCGTCTCTCGAAGTCCTGTCGGAGCGCGAGGCGGTGCTGACGATCACGGAAGGCCGATACCACCAGGTGCGCCGCATGTTTGCAGCCGTGGGCAACCACGTGGTCGCGCTGCGCCGCCTGTCGATCGGCGGGCTGGTGTTGCCCGACGATCTGGCGCCGGGCGAATACCGGCTGCTGAGCGCGGACGAGAAGGCTGCAGTGCTCGTCATTGCGAGCGAAGCGAAGCAATCCATCTAACGGCAGCCGCCAGATGGATTGCCGCGTCGCTGCGCTCCTCGCAATGACGAAGACTCACTCCACCGGCGTCGTCGTGCCCGCGCCCGGCCCCGCGCCCAGATCAGCGCCCGTCAGCGGATCGGACCCCGGGTCCGACAGCGTGCGCTTGGCCATCGCGGCCAGCGCTTTCTTCTCCGGCGCCTTCAGCGTCACGCTGGCCAGTCCGTCGCCGCCATCGAGCGGGATCTGGTCTTCGATGTCGTCGACGCGGTTCCATTGCGGGCCGGTGTTCCACGGACCATCCGTGTCGCCCTCGCCCTGCGACGTGTTCACATACATGTCGGCGAAGGGCTCGATGCCGGGCAGCTTGCCGGGCGGGAAATTCGGCTCGATGGCATAGAGCGCCTTCTCGAAACTCTTCTGATGCGCGATTTCGCGCGTCATCAGGAAGCCGAGCGCATCCTTGATGCCGGGATCGTCGGTGACGTTGATCAGCCGTTCATAGACGATCTTCGCGCGGCTCTCGGCGGCGATGTTGGAGCGCAGGTCGCAGGCGGGATCGCCGATGGAATCGATATAGGCCGCCGACCACGGAACGCCCGACGAATTGGTCAGCGACGGCCCGCCGCCATAGAGCAGCGCCTGCGTGTGGCTGGAACAGCCCGCCGACAGCGAGCGATAAAGATCCGCCTCCTTCACGCTGGCTTCCGCCAACTGCCCCTTCACGCCCTTGTTGAGCATGGCGACGATGGAGCCGATGATTTCGAGATGCGACAATTCCTCGGTGGCGATGTCCATCAACAGATCCTTGCGGCCTGCGTCATCCTCGGCGAGGCCTTGCGTGAAATAGCGCATGGCGGCGGCCAGCTCCCCCTGCGGCCCGCCAAATTGCTCCAGCATAAAGCACGCCAGAACCGGGTTGGGCTCAGCCACGCGCACGGTGTATTGAAGCTTCTTGTTGTGAACGAACATGCGGGCACTCCGGCAAAGCCGCGCGCAGGATGCGCGTGGCAGTGGCCGTGAACGCTGGAAGGGAACGAAGGTTCGGAGCTCTAGACCGAACCTTGCTCCATGGACATGTCCTCGTCTTCGGTCTCGGCACCGACACTTTGATCCAATTTTCGTTCGATGATCCGCCTCAGCCTCGGATCAGCGACAACGAACCTATAAACTGGCTTTCCGCCGAGCTCACTAGGTGCAGTGCCATCTTGCCGGACCATACCAGCATCAGCCCACGACTGAATTTTGACACGTGCTCCTTGATCGCCAATTTTGAACTTTGATTGCACATCCCTGTTCACGAACGAGCATGAGCCCAGCCTTAATAGCTGCTGAATTGATTTTTCCGGATACCAAGATCCGATCGTTTCTACGACGTACTTGTCGCAACCGTCGTCCAATGAAGCTTTGGTCAGCAATCCAGATAATTCCCTAGAGTCATGTTCTCGAACGATGGTGTCGAGCAACCGAATGAGTTCCCGTGGCGACCTCACAGCAGTTTCGATCACCCCCTTCGTTGCCGCATCAACGTCTGCGCCAGGCTCGAAGAAGTCGGCAAATGTCTTGCGCCCACTTGAATAAAAGCGAACGCGAGCTTCGACCATATCCCGGAGGCCCTGATCGCTCCACGCGATCTTCGCATTGGCGATTTTGTCGAGTCGAACTTCATACTTGCCGTTAAAGTGGGAGGTAACATTGCTCCAAAGGAAAAGAACGAACGAGAAGCCTTCAATTTCAAGAAGCTGAACGTGGTTGAGGAGGGGATATATGAAACGCGCTGTCGCTTCCGCTGAACTTGACGTTGCTGGCGTTTCGTCCACCTTATCCACTAAGAGGCAAACGCCGGAAAAGCCAAACGCGCGCGCAAACTCGACCAATTTCGTCAAGATCGCTCGTGACACGGTAGGCGACTCTGCTTTAAGCGACTTAAGGATCTTTTCCGCAGCATCACTTATATCAATGTTGCCTTCAACATACTTTTTACTAAGAGCAGCGATTCCACCTGCGAACACTTTGGTTATTGCATCCCATCTCTTGGACATCCAGACAGCGCTCTTTGTAGTCCAAGCACTGTTCAGAAGCCGAAGCGCTTCACTCGTAGAAACCTGACGGTCCAAGTCTGGAACGGATAAATAAAATCCGTTGATCATGGCTAATACGAGCGATCTCTCTTCTGCATCAAGAGCTTCGATATAAATCGCCCTTTCATCCTCCTCCAACGAGGATAGCCACGCGAGAGTTTGCTCGATCACGCAGAAAGCGATTTCCGAAACAATCTTTCGATCGTCGAGAACCCCTTTTTGAAAAGGGCTCGTCAAGCGAGTGAAGTCTGTTAAACTAACCACTAGAGGCTGCTTCTTCTCAGCCTTTGCGACCTCGGACCATATCTCATTGTAAACTGTAATTCGTGTCGCACTTTTCCCGGCGCCTCGGTCTCCAAACAAAATGAATGAGGAAAGACCCTGAGAGCGGTGAACAATGGTTTGCAGATACGGCGGCCTCACCGCGTACTCCGCAATTTTTGGCTCTGTTTCTGCTGTATAATTTTCAAAGGGGCTACCGATCAGCCCGAGTTTATCAGTCAACGACATTCCGCACCTTAGCCCCAAAAATTCCAAAGGTTTAAAATGGTGGATCTTGACGACTCTGCTGTCAATGAATGTCAGCCTGCACCCCCGCACCGCCCCACACACATGTAATTCACATCCACATCCCGCGACTTCCCCCAGGAATCCCGCAGCGGGTTGTAAACAACGCCGGCCATATCAAACATCTCCACCCCGCCAGCCCGCATCGCGTCCTCAAGCTCGCGTGGCGTAACAAACTTCTCCCATTGGTGCGTGCCGGCCGGCACCCAGCGCAGTACGTATTCCGCGCCTACGATCGCCAAGGCGAAAGACTTCAAGGTTCTGTTCAGCGTCGCCATGAAGAGCAGCCCGCCCGGCGCCACGAGTTGCGCGCAGGTTTTGACGAAGGCCCGCATGTCGGTGACGTGCTCCACCACTTCCATGGCGGTCACCACATTAAACGTCGCGCCCTGCGCCAGCAGCGCTTCGGCGGTCGTGGCGCGATAGTCCACCTCCACGCCGCTTTCTTCCGCGTGGCGGCTGGCGATGTGGATGTTGCCCGGCGCGGGATCGACGCCCGTCACGCTGGCGCCCAGTTTCGCCAGCGGCTCGGCGAGGATGCCGCCGCCGCAGCCGATGTCGAGCAGCGTCAGGCCCGCTAGCGGCGAGGGCGCGCGGGGATCGCGCGGGTGGGCGTGCGCGTCGCCGAAATGCTGGCAGATCTGGTCGCGGATGTAGGTGATGCGGACCGGGTTCAGCTTGTGCAGCGGGCGCATGGAGCCGCGCTCGGCCCACCAATCGTCGCCCAGAGCCTCGAAACGGGCGACATCCGCCTCGTCCACGGTCGCCCGATGCCCTCTACCCGTCTCGGCCATTTCGCGTCATTCCCCAATGCCCAGCCTCCGGATTGACTTCACCCGGAACCGCCGTCATCTATACGCGCCCTGCGGCCCGGGGGCGAGTGCGGTCAACGCGCGCAGACCCGGAACGCGCCCACAACACAGCGGCCCTTATGACCCGTCTCGTCATGAAATTCGGCGGCACATCCGTCGCCAATATCGAGCGCATCAAGAATGTCGCCCGTCACGTCCAGCGCGAAGTCGCGGCCGGGCACCATGTGGCTGTCGTCGTCTCCGCCATGTCGGGCAAGACCAACGAGCTGGTCGGCTGGTGCAAGGAGGGCGCGGCCCTCTATGACGCCAGCGAATATGACGCCGTGGTCGCGTCTGGCGAACAGGTGACGTCGGGCCTGCTCGCCATCGTGCTGAAGGATATGGGCATCCCGGCGCGCTCCTGGCAGGGCTGGCAGATCCCGATCCGCACATCCGACGCGCATGGCTCGGCCCGCATCGAGGGCATCGACCCGAAGGGCCTCGAGGCCGGTTTCGCGCGCGGCGAAGTGGCGGTGATCGCCGGCTTCCAGGGCATTCATGTGGAGAGCGGGCGCCTGACGACGCTGGGGCGCGGCGGCTCGGACACTTCCGCCGTTGCGATCGCAGCCGCGATCCACGCCGACCGCTGCGACATCTATACGGACGTGGACGGCGTTTACACGACCGATCCGCGCATCGTCCCGAAGGCGAAACGGCTGGACCGCGTGGTCTTCGAAGAAATGCTGGAAATGGCGTCGCTCGGCTCGAAAGTGCTGCAAGTGCGCTCGGTCGAAGTCGCCATGGTCCATAAGGTCAAAACATTCGTGCGCTCGTCCTTCGATGATCCCTCCGATCCGAAGCCCGGCACGCTCATCTGCGACGAGGAGGATATTGTGGAACAGCAGGTCGTCACGGGAATCGCCTATTCCAAGGACGAGGCGCAGATCACCTTGCGCGACGTGGCCGACAAGCCGGGCGTCGCGGCTGCGATCTTCGTGCCGCTGGCGGAAGCCAACATCAATGTCGACATGATCATCCAGGTCGTGTCCGACGACGCCAAGACGACGGACCTCACCTTCACGGTGCCGTCCGCCGAATATGAGCGCGCCCGCAAGATCCTCGAGGATAACAGCGATAGCATCGGCTATGCCGGGATCACGGGCGCGACCGATGTGGTCAAGGTTTCGGCCATCGGCATCGGCATGCGCTCGCATGCGGGCGTCGCCGCCCGCGCCTTCAAGGCTTTGTCCGAGAAGGGCATCAATATTCGCGCCATCACGACCTCCGAGATCAAGTTCTCGGTGCTGATTGACGCAGAATACACCGAGCTCGCGGTGCGCACGCTCCACACGCTTTACGGGCTCGACAAGGCCTGAAGTCTTCACAGGCTTTTGAAAATCCCCCGCCGGGACCGCCCGTCGGGGGATTTTTTATTTGAAAATTTACCGAAAAAGCCTGTCAGGCGTTGAACTTGGCCGAAAGGGCGATTCCCTCAGCTCCCCGCGGCGCTTGCGGTCCGGGGTTTGCATTCGTATACGGGATTGGAAGGTAAGGATCGGGCCAACGCATTTTGAGCGGGGCGGCCCGGCCGAACAGGATTGATGATGCGAAGCGCTTCCGGGGGACCCCGCATGCTGCTGCGCCGGCTCCGCGAGGCTATGGCGGAACCGGTCAGCGCACAGGCGCGCCTCGACAAGATCGTCGTCCACATCGCGTCCAACATGGTTGCCGAAGTGTGCTCGGTCTACGTCCTGCGCGACGATGGCCGCCTCGAGCTGTTCGCGACTGAGGGCCTCAACCGCGAAGCCGTCCATCTGACCACCATGCGCTCGGGCGAGGGCCTTGTCGGCCGCATCGCCGAGACGGCGGAGTCGCTGGCGCTGTCAGATGCGCAATCGCACCCGGCCTTCTCCTACAAGCCGGAGACGGGCGAGGAGGTCTACCATTCCTTCCTCGGCGTGCCGGTGCTGCGCGGCGGCAACACGCTCGGCGTGCTCGTCGTGCAGAACAAGGCGCGGCGCACCTATTCCGAAGAAGAAATCGAGGCGCTCGAAACCATCGCGATGCTGCTCGCCGAAATGGTGGCGTCGGGCGAATTGCAGTCCATCGTCCATCCCGGCAACAAGATCGCGCTGCGGCTGCCGCTGGCGCTGAAAGGCTCGGCTATCGCGGATGGCGTGGGGCTTGGCCATGTCGTGCTGCATGAACCGCGCGTCACCATCAAGCAGCTGATCGCCGAGGACCCCGCCAAGGAAGAAACGCGCCTCGACGCCGCCCTGGCAAGCGTGCGCGAGTCGATCGACACGCTGATCGATCGTGGAGACCAGGCGGGGCCGGGCGAGCATCTCGAAGTGCTCGAGACATTCCGAATGTTCGCGCATGATCGCGGCTGGCTGCGCCGCCTGCGCGAGGCCATCGCGTCCGGGCTAACGGCGGAAGCCGCGGTCGAGCGCGTGCAGAACGACGCACGCGCCAAGCTGCAGCGCCGCACCGATCCCTATTTGCGCGAGCGGCTGCACGATCTCGACGATCTCGCCAACCGCCTGTTGCATGAGCTGACGGGTGAAAGCTTCGTCGTCTCGCAAGACGAGATGCCCGACAACGCCATCATCGTGGCGCGCACCATGGGCCCGGCGGCGCTGCTCGATTACGACCGCAGGAAGCTGCGCGGTCTCGTGCTGGAGGATGGCGGCCCGTCGAGCCATGTGGCGATCATCGCGCGCGCGCTCGGCATTCCGATGGTCGGCGAAGTCGCCAACATCATCGACCTGTGCGAACAGAATGACGCGATCATCGTCGACGGTTCGACCGGCGACGTGCAGCTGCGCCCGCAGCCCGATGTCGAGGCGGCCTATGCCGAAAAGGCGCGGCTGCGCGCCAAGCGGCAGGAGCAATATCACAAGCTGCGCGACGAGCCCTCCGTCACGCAAGATGGCGTCGCCATCGGCCTGCACATGAATGCAGGCCTGATGATCGACCTGCCGCATGTGGCTGAGACCGGCGCGCAGAGCATCGGCCTGTTCCGCACCGAGCTACAGTTCATGGTGGCGGCGCAATTCCCGCGTGGCGACCAGCAATACGCGCTCTACAAGAACGTCATGGACGCGGTGCCCGACGTGCCGGTGACGTTCCGCACGCTCGACATCGGCGGCGACAAGATCCTGCCCTACATGTCGCGGCTCGAAGAAGACAATCCGGCGCTGGGCTGGCGCGCGATCCGCATCGGGCTCGACCGTCCGGGCCTGCTGCGCACGCAATTGCGCGCCATGCTCAAGGCGGGCGCGGGGCGCGACATGCGCATCATGTTCCCAATGGTCGCCACCTGCGACGAGTTCGACCGCGCGAAGGAACTGGTGCAGCGCGAGATCACGCATC
>JANXTB010000245.1 GCA_025356415.1 Hyphomicrobiales bacterium | reverse complement strand
GCATTGACCGGCAGCACCACAGCAAGCCCGAAACCCACGACCAGCAGCACGAGATAAAGCGGCAGGATACGCCTGGCGCGGCGCTGGTAGAAACTTAGAGTGGAGTGCGGCTTCTCCGAAACGTGCAGCAAGCGATTGGTGAGCAAGTAGGCCGACAACACGAAGAATAGATCGACGCCCGCCCATCCGTAGTTGAGAACCGCTTGCGAAGTCAGCGGCAAGCCAAGGAAATCATAGCCGCCCGTGATGGCCATGTAGTGCAGCTGCATGACCGCGAGAATGGCGGCTCCGCGCAGTGCGTCAAAATTGGCGATGCGCAAGAAATCAACTCCGTTGAGCCTGACGAGAGTAATGCGTCGGTTCTAATGAAAGCTTACGGGTCGGCGACGACTGTCGGACCTCACCGCGCCCCGGAGGTCTGGCTCAGGAGCGAGCTCAAGCGACTTGCTGCGGCCACGACCTTTTCGGCAAACCCCAGCAAGGAGGCACGCTCTTTCTCGCTCGGCACAATGACCATGCTGATGCCTGCGACCACCAGGCCGGCGCGCGAGATCGGGGCCGCCAGACCGATCCTGCCTTCGGCCACCTCGGAGTTCGTCATGGCGAAACCGGCCCGCCTGATAGCGCGGATCTGCTCCTTGAAGTCGGTCCAGTCACGCACGCCGGCTGCGGTCCGGATCTTCTGCTCGTTGTTGAGATAAACCGATCGCAAGCTGCGCTCCGGCAGGTTGGCGAGGATCACCTTAGAGGTTGCGCCGAGGAACAGATCAGCGACTCTATCTACTCATATGCCGAACTCGGCATGCAGGAAGTGAAAAGCACGAAGCTGCTGAAGGAGACGCTCGAGGCTGCTGGTTTCGAAGTCGAGATGGGCGGCGCCGGCATGCCGACCAATCTCTGGGCGAAGTGGGGCAGCGGCAAGCCCGTGATCGCCATCTCGACCGAGATCGACGCACTGCCGGAAGGATCACAGACTCCCGGGTCGATTGCGCGAAAGCCTTTGGTAGCAGGCGCTCCCGGCCATATGGAAGGCCATAACACCCATGGCGGCGTCGCCACCGGCGCGGCGTTCGCGGTCAAGACCATAATGGAGCGCGACAAGCTGCCGGGCACGATCATCGTTTCGTTCGGCCCCGCCGAGGAGCAGCTGATCAGTCGGCCCTTCCTCGTGCGCGCGGGTTACTTCAAGAACGTCGATGCCGCGCTGATCATTCATATCGGCGACAATCTGGACACCGGTTACGGCTTGCAGAATTATGCCGCGATCAGCGCAAAATTCACCTTCCACGGAAAGACCGCGCACGGCGCCAACAATCCGTGGGACGGCAAAAACGCCGTGGACGCGGTCGAATTGATGGACATCGGTTTCGACAAGCTGCGCGAGCATCTGCGCCCGACCTATCGAGCCCACCGCACCATCACGATGGGCGGCGTACAGCCCAACATCATCCCCGACAAAGGCCAGATCTGGTGGTATGTGCGCGACGCGACAGCCCCTGCGGCGAAAGAGACTTTCGACAAGCTGACGAAGATCGGCGAGGCGGCGGCGATGATGACGGGCACGACGATGGATCCGCCGGAGTTCGTCGCTTCCGCTTGGCCACAACTTGGCAACAAGGTCTTGAGCGAGAACCTCGTCGAGAACATGGAGCTGGTCGGGCTGCCGAAGTGGTCCGCGGACGAGGAGGCTTTCGCCAAGGAATTTCAGAAAGCGAACGACAAGCCGACATCAGGCCTCGCAAAGGCGTTACCGGCCAACAAGGCACGTCCTCAGGGCGCCGCCTCCAACGACAACGGCGACGTGACATGGGTCGTGCCTACGGGGCTGATGAAATTTCCCGCGAGCGTGCCGGGCATTGGCTATCATGCCTGGCCGGCAGCCGTCACGCCCACCAGCAGCATCGCGCATAAAGGGATGGCTTCAGGCGCCAAGGTGCTGGCTGCATCCATGCTCGACCTGCTGACGTCGCCTAAGCTGTTGGACGCCGCCCGCCAGAACTTTGAGCAGGACACGAAAGACACACGCTACTTCTCGCTTCTGCCAGCCGATGCAAAGCCGCCCGTGGACATGAACAAGGCGACAATGGACCAGTATGCGCCGGAGCTCAGCAATTTTTATGTCGATGCGGCGCCTCGTTACCACTGAGGGGAGACGTTTCGAATAAAGTGCGAACGGCGAGCCTCGCGGATCACCTATCTCGCAAACAACAAAGGCGCCGCTCCGGCCGATCGTGCGATCGCATGATCGGCTTTCGGCACACGCAAGGAAATGGGATTCCCTCAGCAACGATGCCTATTTCCGAGGAACATACGGCCCGAGCTTTGCGACGGCAGCCTTGCAATAGGTGTCCACCACCAGCGAATCCGGATCGGTCTTTTTGTCAGACCAGCCCATCGACGCGTACACTTCGAAGTCGCGCCGCAACCCCGCGGTGTTCGCGCACCCGTCCGGGTTTATCCCTTGCGGAATCATGGTTTCATACACCTTACGATCCTTGAGGCTTGTGTTCTCCACGAGAAGATCGATGACTTCTTCGGCATTCGGGCCCGCGAGACGTCCATCCTTGAGTGCGTCGTTATAGAAGCGGGCGGCACGGACATAGGCGTTCATGAATCTTTGCGCCAAATCACCTTTGGTTGCAGCGAATTTTTCGCTGTAATATGTGACCGCCAATTGCTGGTTGGGGTAAATGTCGTCGCCCCTCGCGAACAGTTCTGCGGACCCTTGCGAAACAGCAAATGACAAGTTCGGTTCTTGTATCAATGTGGCATCGAGCGCCCCGTTTTGCAGGGCTACCGCGAGCTGAGGAGCTCCCATGTAATAGGGATCCACGTCGGCAAATGTGAGGCCGCCTTTTTTCAACAATTCAATGAGCGTGACATCGCCTGAGCCGGCCTTTGACGTATCGCCGATCTTCAGGCCCTTGAGATCCGGAATCGTCTTGACCTTTCCCGAGGTGATGAGATCTTTGCGAACGATGAAAGAAAAATAGCCGTACCCCTTCGGCATGGAGCCTTTGTCGGCAACAATCTTCACGTTGATCTTACGCTCTGCAGCATTGTAAAGCCCGGCATTCGGCCCTCCCCCACCGACGTCGAGTTCGCCCGTTCCGAGCGGCGCGATCATCTGTGTTCCCGAGGTGAAGGCGATGAACTCCGGCTCGATTTTTTCTTCAGAAAAATATCCCTTCTTCTGGGCGATGTAGAACACGACGTCGCTTGATGAATTGATGATGCCGATCGAGACCCTGTCCGCAGCTTCGGCTGCGAGTGACATTCCGGCGGCGCCGATTCCGATCAGGGTAGCTAAAAGCGCTCTTCTCATTGGTCCCCTCCCTGTTGTGTGTGGTCTCTTGCCACCCTGCGCTTGCATTCACGTACGTTCCGATTTTCAAGCCAGGCCTTGTTGTTTCTCTTCTTCGAGCCTCCGCTGGAGGATGCGCTTGTATCGGACGGGTCCGGCGTCGATGGCTAGCATCACCGGCGAGATCGCGCCGCCTGCGGCTTCGAGCCTCAGCTGCTGGGCCTCGATCACCGGGGCGTCCTGGTCCTCGAAGGCGAACCGGCGCGTTTTCGTCAGCGTCTCGCGGATCGTCCGGTTGGCCTCGGCGTCGGTCAAGATATTCCAGCGCACAGCCGTGAACATATAATGCGTCGTCGTCTCGGTCTCGGGCATGAGCAAATGGATTCCATAATATCCAGTCCCACTCTCGGGGGCAGATCCATGCTCGCACACGCCTGAACGCAAAAGCATGTTGGCGGGAGCGGACCATCGGATCGTGTTCCACTTGTCGACGTTTTTGTGGCCCGGGAACAATGGCGCAAACAGACCTGGGATCGGCGTATTCGATGAGGACCTGCCGACGGTGAGGCCGTCGCCATCCGGCTTGATCGAGATTTCGGAATCCACCATCGCCGCGTTCCCAAGGATGCCGTCATGCAAATAAGATGTGTGGCTGAGATCGAGCAGATTGTCAGTGACCAGCTCGTAATTGGCTTTCACGACGATCCGATCAAGTTTCATGATTGCAAATTCCGCATCTGTATCAAGCACTGCGAAATCCGGGATCTGAGCTTCGTCAGCGGGCTTCGCGCCCATCCAGATCCAAAGGATTCGGTGCTTTTCAACGACTGGAAAATTTTCGACCTTGTTTGCGGCGGAGATTTCTCCCTTGCCGTGCGGGTTGCGCACGCAAGCGCCCGAAGTCCCAAACTCGAGGCCATGGTACGGGCACTGCACGCGATCTCCGGGCAGGATCTTGCCCATGTGCAGCGGCGCAAATCGATGCGAGCAGCGATCCATCAATGCGGCTGGCGCACCGTCCTCCTTGCGGAAGAATACGAGCGGCTGGCTCAAGATGGTCATCGGCTTCAGCGCGCCGACCGCAAGCTCTTCACTCCACAGAGCTGGATACCATGCGTTACGCAGGAAACGCGCTGTTGCCGATACTTTCCCTGCCTCCACTCCGCTCGCCAATACCGTCATCTGAGCTCCTCCGCGAAATGAAATGTTTGTTTGAGATAGGGCCCGACCACTAATCCCTCGACTCGTAGATACTCACGAGCCGGTCGCGCACGCTCGGTTTCGCATCGTAGGTATGCTGCAGGATTCCGTCGATCTCTTTCCCGCTCAGCGGCGTATCGCAGGCAATGAGCTGTTTGGCGCAATCGGCAAGATAGGCCTGATCCTTGAAGGTTCGATCCAGAGAACTTCGCAGCAGCTCGATGCGGTCAGGGTCGACGCCGGGCGGGGCCACGAGTGGGCGCCCGACCGCGAGCGGCGCCGAGGCGATTTCCATCAATTCCCGATCGCGTGCATTTTCAAGAAGGGACATCACGAAAGGCACATTCGGCAATTCGGGATCTGGCGCCCCGCCGTATTGAAGCAACGGAATGACTTTCTT
Organism: Hyphomicrobiales bacterium; assembly: GCA_025356415.1. Taxonomy (GTDB): domain Bacteria; phylum Pseudomonadota; class Alphaproteobacteria; order Rhizobiales; family Beijerinckiaceae; genus Terripilifer. The sequence goes on along the minus strand of JANXTB010000245.1, from coordinate 1,261 downwards.
CTGCGCCAGCCAATCGGGCTTGTTGACCTTGAGTGTGGAGTAGAAGGTCGCGGCCGAGCCGTCGTTCTCCTCGCGCTCCATGCCCAGGAAGACCTCGTTCGCGCTCTTGTAACCAGCTATCAACTTGATCGGTATCTTGAGCAGTGCGCCGAGAACCCGACCGTAGAATGCCGGCGTCGATGCGCCTCCTGTCGCCCCAAGCGTCAATCCGCGCTTTTGCGCATCCTGTAGCGTTCTGACCGGCACTGTGTGCCATACGATCAACGTGAGCACTTCCTGGCTCGGCGTCCCAAGCCAGTTGAATTTGAGCGGATCGAAGGTCGCCGACTTGTTGCCGAAGAAGGGTTCGAACGGAACGGTGGATTGAACGAGCCCGATCGTCAGGCCGTCCTTCGCAGAAACATTGTAGAGAAGATTTGCCGCTCGCAGCCCGCCGGCGCCGGTCATGTTCTGCACGATGATGGCGGGCTTGCCCGGTATGTGATCCATCCAGTGACGGGCGATCGTGCGCGCGTAAATATCGTATCCGGTCCCGGCATCCGCCGAAACAATGATGGTAAGCGTCTTACCCTGGTAGAAATCATTCTCGGCTGCATCAGCAGCGCCGTAAACTCCGAAGATCATGGACAGGCAGATGAGCAAAGAACCAGGAATCCTGCGGATCATTTCGTGCACCCTCGTTTCTGATCTCGCGCTCAGCTGATCCCTGCGGAGGACAGCCACTCACGCACGAGCTGGTTTGTAAGTTCGGGAGCGGAGTGAGAGTAAAAATGTCCCTGCCCCTCTATAACTTCGAACCGCGCGCCGGGGATTGCGCGGGCCAGAACGCGTGCGGATTCGACATGTGTGGTGTCGGACGTCCCGTGCGTTTCATCACCGCCCACGATCACGAGCGTCGGGCATCGAATGAACGGCAATCGCGCTGTCGTCTCGTGGTCCTGCCTCGAGATGATATGCGCGAAATAGACCTCCACCGGCGGAAGCGTCGCCATCATCTCGTCCATGATCGAGGACACCAGTGCGGGGTTTGCCTCGACGAAGGCCTTGCTGAAACCGATCTCGGTTGAATGCTTGCGCACGTAGGGCTCGTATCCCAAGTTCAGGATACCGAGGCAAGTTTTAACGGCGATGCCGCCCTTCGCCTTGAACGATGAACCTGTCGAGGCCAGTACAAGCGCGTGGACGTGCTCCGAATGATCGAGCGCCACAAGCTGCGCGACACGGCCGCCCATCGAATGGCCCCATACGATCGCGGGCCCGC
>JANXTB010000218.1 GCA_025356415.1 Hyphomicrobiales bacterium | reverse complement strand
GACGATCTGGCCCATCGGCGCATCGCCCTCGACGCGGCACAGCAGATTGTTTTCCTCTTGTGTCAGCATCGTTTCCTCCATGAACAGGCTTGGCGGCCTGATCCTTAGCTCTCTAAGTTTTCGGCAACATAACCGCCAACGCGGACGTTGGAAAGGCCCTTGCGGAAGAATTCTTAGCCCTCTAAGTATGATCGAAAGCGCGCCCTGGCGGTTGCGCGCAACCCGTGGAGGAACGATGTCGAGTGAAGCGCTGACGCAGTCTCTGCGGATCACGCAGAAACGACCCGCCGCCGCCGATATCGAGTTTTTCGAGCTGCGCCGTGCGGACGGGGGCGAGCTTGCGCCCTTCACGGCTGGCGCGCACATCACTCTGCGCGCGCCCAATGGCGAGCTGCGCAAATATTCTCTCTGCAACGATCCGCAAGAGCGCGACCGCTATTGCATCGCCGTGAAGCGCGAGACGGGTGGGCGCGGCGGTTCCATCAATCTCATCGACACGACGAAAGAGGGCGAGGAACTCGCAGTGTCGGGCCCGCGCAACGATTTCGAACTCGTCCCCGCGCAGCAATATGTTCTCATCGCGGGCGGCATCGGCATCACGCCGATCCTGTCGATGATCCGCCACATCCGGTCATCCGGCGAGGGCAAGTTCAAACTCTACTATCTCTCGCGCTCGGCTGAGACGACGGCGTTTCTCGATGAGCTGAAGGCGCCGGAATTTCGCGGCATGGTGACGATCCACCATGACAATGGCGACCCCGACAATTCGCTCGATCTCTGGCCCGTGCTCGAAAAGCCCGGAATGGCGCATCTTTATTGCTGCGGCCCGCGCGGATTGATGCAGGCGGTGCGCGACATGACCGGGCATTGGTCCAGCGCGCGCGTGCATTTCGAGGACTTCACGCCGCCCGGCGCCATGACCAGGCCCGACGATGTCGCGTTCAACGTGCGGCTCGCGAAATCGGGCGAGGTTTTGAATGTGCCCGTCGGCAAGACGATTCTCGAAGTCCTGCGCGCGCACGGCCACGACGTTCCGTCCTCCTGCGAGAGCGGCACATGCGGATCTTGCCGCACGAAGCTGATTTCAGGCGAAGTCGATCATCGCGATCTGGCCTTGGCGGATTACGAAAAGACCGACAACATCATGGTCTGCGTGTCGCGCGGCACGGGCGGCGAAGTCACGCTCGATCTCTAGGAAGGAAGCTCCATGAACGCGCGCAAGATCAGGCTGGGCGTCGCGGGACTGGGGCGCGCTTTCTCTTTCATGATCCCGACTTTCCGCGACGACCCGCGTGTCGAGATTGTCGCCGGTTTCGATCCGCGTGCGGAAGCGCGCGCGCGCTTTGCGCAGGATTTTGGCGCGCAGGTTTTCGAAACGATGGAGGCGCTTTGCGCTTCCGACATCGACGCTGTTTATATCGCCTCGCCGCATCAATATCACGCGCCGCAGGTCGAGATTGCGGCGGCGCATGGCAAGCATGCTTTGGTGGAAAAACCGATGGCGCTGTCGCTGGCTGAATGCGAGCGCATGATCGCAGCAAGCCGCGGCGCGGGCGTGCATCTCATCGTTGGCCACAGCCATTCATTCGATGCGCCGATCATGAAACTACGGGCTCTGGTCGAGAGCGGCGCCTTCGGCGCGCTACGCATGATCACGGCGCTGAATTTTACCGACTTCCTATACCGCCCGCGTCGGCCCGAAGAACTCGACACGGGGCAGGGTGGCGGCGCGGTTTATAACCAGGCGCCGCATCAGGTCGAAATGATCCGTCTCATTGCGGGAGGCCGCGTGAAAAGCGTGCGCGCGATGACCGGGCAATGGGACGCGGCGCGCCCCACCGAGGGCGCCTATAATGCGTTTCTCACTTTCGAAAACGGCGTCACCGCGACCATGACGTATTCGGGTTACGCGCATTTCGACTCGGATGAATTCACCGGCTGGGTCGCCGAAAGCGGCTTGCCGAAAGACCCGGCGAAATATGGCGCGAGCCGCGCGGCGATTTTGGCCTCGGGCGATCTCACGCGCGAGACAGCGTTGAAGAATGCGCGCAATTACGGCGGTTCCGATTACGCTGACGCCTCGCAGGCGCCAGCGCGACAGCACCAGACATTTGGCTTGCTGATCGCCAGCTGCGAGCGCGCCGACCTACGGCCCTTCGCCGATGGCGTGCGCATTTATGGCGATCTCGCGCAGACGTTCGAGAAGTTGTCGCCGCCGGTGGTGCCGCGTTCCGAAGTCATCGACGAGCTGGCCGCTGCGGTGTTCGACAATGTCGCGCCACTGCATTCGGGCGAATGGTCTCTTGCCACGATGGAAGTCTGCCTCGCGCTGCTGCAATCGGCGCGCGAGGGCCGCGAGATCGAGATGACGCGGCAAGTCGGAACGGATCTGGGACTATGAGCAAGCTCGCGCAAGTCATCCAGCATCATTGGCGCGAGGCGGTGCCGGACGATCGTCTCGCGCATCTCATCAAGGATGCGTCGCGCGGTCTTGGGCGCGCGCTGCAGATGCGGCTGGCGGCTTTCAATGTGTCCTTCGGGCACTGGACTTTTTTGCGCATTCTATGGAATGGCGACGGCATCACGCAGCGCGCTCTGTCGGAGCAGGCGGGCGTAATGGAGCCGACAACCTTTTCCGCGCTGCGCGCCATGGAAAAGCTTGGCTATGTCGAGCGCCGCCAGAAACCTGGCGACCGCAAGCAGGTGTTCATTCACCTCACCCCGCATGGCCGCGCTTTGCGCGAGCAGCTTGTGCCGCTGGCCGAGGAGGTGAACGCCATCGCGGTGAACGGGCTCGACGAGCGCGAGATCGTGACCATGCGCAAGGGCCTGCTCGCGATGATCGACAATCTTGCGCGCGACGAGTCGCTTGCCGCAGGCGAAGATCGTCGCATGCCCTCGACGCGTGAAGTGGCGGAGCGCCTGAAAGCGCCCGCAAAACGCACGCGGCGCAAAACCGCCTGATCCCTTACGGCACCATGATCGCGCCGCCGTTCACCGGCACCGATTGCCCCGTCATGTAACCGGCGTCGTCCGACAGCAGGAAGCACACCACTTTGGCGATGTCCTCCGGCTGGCCGATGCGGCCGAGCGGGATGCGCTTGCCGCGTGAGTGCAGTTCTTCGAGCGTCGAATCCGCCAGCGGCTGCGCGGTTTCCGTCACGCCGGGGATGACGCAATTGCAGCGCAGGCCCGCGTCCGCATATTCGAGTGCGAAGCTTTTCGTGAAGGACACGATGCCGGCTTTCGACGCCGCATAATGCGCGCCGCGCGGCGTGCCCTGCAGCGCGCGGCCCGACGCCATATTGACGATGGCGCCGCGACCCTTCTCGGCCATATGCGCGCCGAAAGCCTGCGAGCAGAACACCGTGCCCATGAGATTGACGCCGAGCACCTGGCGCCACACGTCCGGCGTCACGTCGCGAATGGCGACGCGCGGAAAAATGCCCGCATTGTTCACGAGCCCGAAGATCGTCCCCATGTGCGCGATGGCTTCCGCCGCCGCGCTTGCGATGCGCGCCGGGTCGCCGACATCGACATTCTGCACAAGCGCAACGGCGCTCCCGCAGAGATACGTAGTTTCCGACAGCCCTTGGTCTGAAATGTCCCAAAGCACCAGCCGTGCGCCACGCTTTGCAAGTTCGACCGCCACCGCGCGGCCAATACCCTGCGCTGCGCCAGTCACCACAATGCAATCGTCTTTCTGAAAACCTTGCGCGCTCATTCGAGCCTCACGTTTTTGGAGAAATCGTAATCTGCGTTGAAGGCGCAATCGAAGCGCCAGCGGATCGGATCGGACTTGTAGTCGGGGCTCAGCACTTCAGCGAGGAAGCGCTGTTGCGCGGCCCAGCCGGCGTCGGCCTGCGGCTTGCGGTAACGGCCCGGCATCGTGTCGTTGAGCCAGCCGTGCGGGGCGCCTGCGTAGACATTAATGTCGTAGCTCTTGCGGTTCGCCTCGAGGCAATTGCGCATGCGGACCACATCTTCGACAGCGATGATGTGGTCCGCCGCGCCGAACGCGCCGAATACCGGGCACGAGACATCGGCGATGATCTTGTCGAGCGCCACCGGCTGGCGTTCGGTGACATCCCACTCGCGCTTGGAGGCCGCGCCATACCAGACAATGACGGCCGCGATCTTGCGTTGCGCGGCGAAGACGAGCGGATGGCGCCCGGTCTGGCAATAACCCGCGACCGCGACGCGGCCCATGTCGGCGTCGGACTCCTGCGCGACAGCCGCCACGGCGGCGTCGAGATAATCTACCGATTCCGGATCGGCGAGGTCGTAGCGGGAATCGCCTTTGTTCAGCACGTCCTGCTGGGGATGCTTGTAGAAGAAGTTCGGCGCCAGAACGAGAAAACCGTCACTGGCGCAGCGCTTGGCGAGATCGCGCGTGTGATCGACGAGGCCGTAGCGCTCATGCATGATGATGACGACGGGCTTTTTCGCATCGCCAGCGGGCTTGGCGAGAAACGCCGGCATGCCGCCCGCGCAGGTGATGGTCTTGGTGACAATGTTGGTCATGTCAGGCGTCCTTATTCGCACATCAAGGCGACGATATCGTCGACGTTCATCACGCGGCCCATGCGCGGGAAGACGCGCTCCATGAAGAATTGATTGTTGTTGCCGCGCGCCGAAAAGCACGCGTCGTTGGCGACCACCACACCGTAGTCGAGATCGCGCGCCGCGAAGACCGTGGAGGCGATGCCGACGTCGGTCGAGCCGCCGCAGATAATGATCGTTTCAATGCCGCGCACGCGCAATTGCAGGTCGAGATCGGTCTGGAAGAACGAGTTCCAGCGATGCTTGGGGATGAACACATCCCCGGGCGCGGGCGCGAGTTCGGGCGCGACTTCAGCGTCGGTTGAATCGCCGTAGAAGCGCGGCTTGATCACGGCGTCGGGCGCGGCGGTCGAGCCGAGGTCCATGTCGGTGTCGGTGAGGCGGGCGACCGTGTCGGAGCCGTCGGGCGCATGGTGGCCGCTCGGATAAAAAGCCGTGATGCCGACCTTGCGCGCGCCCTGCAGCAGGCGCTGCATGTTGGGCAGAATGTTGCGCTCTTCGAGGAACTTCACTTTCGCCGGATCGCGCGGATGCAGATAGCCGTTCAGCGAGTCGAACATGATGAGGCCGGTGCGTTGCGCCGACAATTGCTTTTCAAGACGCGAAATCCTCGCCATCGAAGTGGGTCTCCTTTTCTGTTCTTGCTGGCCTGACGATACCGGCTCGCGAATGCGCGCACAATGGAGGGGCGCCGTTGACGCAAGGCCCAGAGGCCTCAACAATAAGCGTCGGCGACAGGAGACAGGCGCCCGCGGCTGCAAGGGGGGAAGATGACAATCCTGGTGACGGGCGCTGGCCTGGTCGGAACATCCTTCGCACGCGAGGCGATCACGCGCGGCGAGGAGATCGTCTTCTTCGATCCGGAGCCCCGCGCCAGCTTCATCGATTTCAAGCTCGGGCCTGGAAAAGCTGCGCTGGTGCGTGGCGATGTGCGCGATCTGCCGGCGCTGCTCGACACAGCCAAGCGGCACAAGGTCAACGCGATCGTCCATACGGCGGGGTTGATCGGCGGGCGCGTGCAGCAATCGCTGTCGCAGGCCTTCGACATCAACCTCGGCGGCACGCGCAATGTGGCGGAGTGCATGCGGCTGCTGGAGCTGCGCCGCCTTGTCCACATCAGCACGTTCGGCGTTTACGACACGCGCCGGCCCGTGAGCGGCGAGGTGGACGAAAGCTTCCCGCGCGGCGCCGGGCGCGGCTACGGCAATCTGAAAGCCGCGAAGGAATTGCTGCTGGAGGCCTATGCCGACCTGCACGGTTTCGAGCTGATCATGCTGCGCCCCGCCAATGTCTATGGCGCCGGGCATTTCTGGTCGGGCTCGTCGGGCGGCGCGAAAATGCAGGCGCTGCTGGAGGCTGGCCTTTCGGGCGCCAAGGCGCGCATCGCATCGGCCGAGACCATGGCGAATGAATATGTCTACGCGCGCGACATGGGCCGAGCTATCGACCTCGCGCTGACGGTGAAAATGCCCGCGCAGGCCGTTTTCAACATCGGCAATGGATATGTCAGCCCGTTTGAGGATGTCGTTGCTGCAGTGCGGCGCCACTGTCCGTCGCTGGCCTATGTAGTCGAGCCGGGGCCGCCGCCCAAATCGAAATCCGCGCCGCTTTCCATCGCGGCTGCGCGCCAGCATCTGGGATGGACGCCGCTCTTTGACCTGGACGCTGGATTCGCCGACTATCTCGGTGAGCTCAAAGCTATGAAATCATTTCAAAATCCGAGATAATATCCGCCTTTGGTCTTTTGTGCCAGCTGCGTCCTAGCCTGACGCCTCAAAGGCAGGTATATCGTACCAACTTAAAAATCACGGGGGCGCATGGTTTTGCTTGCGATTCGCAGGCGACCCGCGTGATCCCCCTGTCTTCATTCAGGGTGGAGGTCGAAGGATGACGGACCAGGTTTCGTCGGAAAGTCAAAAAGCGCCAGGGTTGATCAAGTCGACCCAGGAATTCGGCGCCGGTCTGTTTCTCATTGCGGTCGCGGCCTTCTTCTTCTGGCAGGCGCTGGAACTGCCGCATGGCTCGCTGCGCGCGATGGGCCCCGGCATGCTGCCCCAATCGCTGACCGTCATGGTCGCCTTTGGCGGCCTCGGTCTGATCCTCACCTCGATTTTGGCGGAAGGCCCGCCGCTCGAGCGTTGGTCGATCCGCGGACCGTTCTTCATTTTCGGCGGCATCGTCCTTTTCTCGCTTTTGATCCGCACCTTCGGGCTCGCGGTCGCCGGCCCGGTGTCGATGGTGTTCGGCACGCTGGCGAGCACGGAATTCCGCTGGAAGGAATCGGTGATTTTCAGCTGCGTTCTGACGGCCGTCTGCATTCTTTTGTTCAAAGTGCTCCTTCGCCTTCCGATCCCGGTGATCGGCACGGTGATCGAGCCTTTCTTCCCGTTCTGAGCCGGAGATAAACCGATATGGAAGCCTTTTTCGGTAATCTCGCGCTTGGTTTCGGCGTCGCGCTAACCCTCAACAACATCTTCCTGTGCTTCGTCGGCTGCATGGTCGGCACGCTGATCGGCGTGCTGCCGGGCGTCGGCCCCATCGCCACCATCGCGATGCTGTTGCCGATCACCTTCGGCTTCGATCCGACGGGCGCCCTCATCATGCTCGCCGGCATTTATTACGGTGCGCAATATGGCGGGTCGACGACGGCCATTCTCGTCAACATTCCCGGTGAGGCGACGTCCGTCGTCACCGTGCTCGATGGCCACCAGATGGCCAAGCAGGGCCGCGCCGGCGTGGCGCTCGGCATGGCGGCGATGGGTTCGTTCTTCGCCGGCACGGTCGCGACGATCTTCATCGCGGCGCTCGGCCAGCCGCTCACCAAGCTCGCGCAGCTGTTCGGCCCGGCCGAATATTTCTCGCTGATGATCATGGGCCTCGTGTTCGCCGTTGTGCTGGCGCGCGGCTCGATCCTGAAGGCGATCTGCATGATCCTTCTGGGCCTGCTGCTCGCCACTGTCGGCACCGATCTGGAAACGGGTCAGGAACGCATGACGCTCGGCATCCAGGATCTCTCGGACGGCGTCGATTTCGCGGTTCTGGCGATGGGTATTTTCGGTTTCGCCGAAATCGTCCGCAATCTCGAGAACCCGGAAACGCGCGACGTCGTGCGCTCAGCCATCGGTCGCCTGTGGCCGAGCAAGGAAGACTTCCGCGCGTCCTACTTCCCGATCCTGCGCGGCACGCTCATCGGCGCCATTCTCGGCATTCTGCCGGGCAACGGCGCGGTGCTCGGGCCGTTCGCCTCCTACACCGTCGAAAAGAAGCTCGCCAAGGATCCGAAGCGTTTCGGCCGCGGCGCGATCGAGGGTGTGGCGGGGCCGGAATCGGCGAATAACGCCGGCGCGCAGACCGCCTTCATTCCGCTGCTCACGCTCGGCATTCCGCCGAATGCCGTGATGGCCCTGATGGTCGGCGCAATGACCATCCACGGCATCATCCCGGGCCCGCAGGTGATGACCAAGAACCCGGAATTGTTCTGGGGCATGGTCGCCTCCATGTGGATCGGCAACCTCATGCTGGTCATCATCAACCTGCCGCTCATCGGCCTGTGGGTGAAGCTGCTGCAGGTGCCTTACCGCATGATGTTCCCGGCGATCATGATCTTCTGCTGCATCGGCATTTACTCGATCAACAATTCGACGAGCGACGTGCTGTTCACCGCCTTCTTCGGCGTGGTCGGCTACACGCTCCTGAAATTCGGGTTCGAGCCGGCGCCGATGCTGCTGGGCTTCGTGCTCGGCAAGCTGATGGAAGAAAAGCTGCGTCAGGCGTTGATCCTGTCGCGCGGCTCGTTCTCGACCTTCATCGAGCGTCCCGTGTCGGCCGGCCTGCTGGCCGTCGCCGCCATCATGCTGCTGATCGCCTTGCTGCCGTCGATCCAGAAGGGCCGCGACGAAGTCTTCACAGAATAGGACAACATCACAATCCCGCGACCGGCGCAGGCGAAAGCTTGCGCCGGACGTTGTCGTCCATATGTCTGGCTTGAGCGTGACCAAAGCGCTGGCCGTGTAGGGAGAGAAATTGATGAGGAAGTGCATCCTGGCGCTCGCCGCCGCCGTTTCGCTGGCAGGCGCCGCGCAGGCCCAAACATATCCGCAGCGTCCCATCAACATGGTCGTGCCGTTCGCGGCCGGCGGCCCGACCGACATCGTCGCGCGCATGGTCGCCGAGAACATGTCGAAGACGCTTGGCCAGCAGATCGTCGTTGAAAACGTCGCCGGCGCCGGCGGCACCACGGGCATCACCCGCGCTTCGCAGGCGAAGCCGGACGGCTACACGATCATGATGGGCCACATGGGCACGCATGGCGCGGCGCCGGCCCTCTACGCGAACCTCAAATACGATCCGACCAAGGATTTCGAGCCGGTCGGCATGGCCGCTGGAACGCCCATCCTGATCGTCACCAAGAAGAACTTCCCGGCGAAGGATCTCAAGGAGATGATCGCCTATCTCAAGGCGAATCCGGACAAGGTGAACCAGGCCCATGCGGGCATTGGCGCCGTGTCGCACATGACCTGCATTCTCTTCAACAGCCAGATCGGCGTGAAGCCGACGGCGGTGCCCTACAGCGGCACGGGCCCGGCTCTGAACGATCTCGTGTCCGGTCAGGTCGATTACATGTGCGACCAGATCGTCAATCTCGTCAGCCAGATCAAGGCGGGCTCGATCAAGGCCATGGCCATCGCCATGCCGGAGCGCTCGCCCGCGTTGCCCGACGTGCCGACGACGAAGGAAGCCGGCATGCCGGAATATGAAGTCACCGCCTGGAACGCGATCTTCGCGCCGAAGGACACGCCGAAGGAGATCGTCACCGCGCTCTCCGCGGCGCTGGACAAGGCCCTCGACGATGCGCCCACCAAGGCCCGCCTGCTCGAACTCGGCGCCGTGCTGCCGACCAAGGCCGAGCGCGGCGGCGATTGGCTCGGAGGCTTCGTGAAAAAGGAAGTCGCCCGTTGGACGCCGGTGCTGAAGGACGCCTCGAAGTAAGGTTTGGCGTGAGTGTTGAAGAGGGCGCCCGGCGAAAGCCGCGGCGCCTTTTTTTCAAATGGGCCGTCATTGCGAGCGAAGCGAAGCAATCCAGAGACCGCGCATGAGGCGTCTGGTTTGCGCTCGCAACACCATGCGTCAAATGGATCGAAGACACGGGTCTGGATTGCTTCGCTCTGCTCGCAATGACGTATTTTTCTCAAAAATTGAGAAATAGTGGTTGACGCTTACGCCTATCTTTCCTAACTTCTCGGAAAGGGAGGATATCATGACCTACACTGTGCTGAACGCCGCGGCTTATCTCCACCACATCGAATTGCAGAGCTCGAACCCCGAGCGCCTCGCCAAATTTTATGGCGACGCCATGCAGATGCAGGTCAGGAAAGACGGCGATGTATTCATCTGCCAGGGCCCTCAGCGCCGCCTGATCGTGTCGAAGGGCGAAGACAAAAAGCTCGCGCTCGGCGCCTTCGCGTGTCGCGACGCCGACTCGCTCGACGCCGTTCTCGCCCGCGCTCAGAAGGAAGGCCTCAACCCGCAGGAGACCGCCTCACGCCTCATGGACGGCGCCTTCGCGGTCACGGATCCCGATGGCAATCGAATTCTCTTCGGCCTCGCCAAGGCCGACCCGGAAGGCCTGAAAGGCATTCGCGGCCCGACGCAGCATCTGACGCTGGCGACGCATGATCCGGAAGCCATCGAGGCCTTCTATTGCGGCAAGCTCGGGTTCGCGACGTCGGACCGCGTGCGCAAGCCCAACGGCGAAGTTTCGACCATCTTCACGCGCTCCAACCACGAGCATCACACGCTCGCGTGCTTCCGCTCGGATCGCGTCGGCGTCGATCATCACTCGTACGAAGCCGGCGACTGGAACTCGATCCGCGACTGGTGCGACCATCTCGCGACGCAGGACATCCAGCTGATGTGGGGACCAGGCCGCCACGGCCCCGGCAACAACCTCTTCATCTTCATCGTCGACCCGGACGGCAACTGGATCGAGATTTCGGCGGAGCTCGAAATCATCCACGACCGCCCGGTGAAGGAATGGCCGCACGCCGAGCGCACGCTCAACATGTGGGGCAAGGGCATCCTGCGCAGCTGAGGCGCCTCATGGCCGGTTTGCAGAGATACATGGCGGCGCTGCGCCTCTTCAACGAGGCGCAGCCAACGTGGACCGTGCCCGACATGGCGGACGCGCTTGGCGCGCCGCAGAGCACGGTCTATCGCACCATCCGCGACCTGCTGGCGGAAGGCCTCGTCGAGGCCTCCACGGATGCGCGCTATCGGCTGGGTCCGGCCTTCATTGAATTCGATCGCCTGACGCGGCTCACCGATCCGCTGCTGCGCGCGGGCGCTCATGTGCTCGAGCAGACGGTCGCGCAAGCGGGCCTGCCATGCGTGGGTCTGCTCTCGCGGCTTTATGCGGACGAGGTCATGTGCATCGCCGATCGCGCGTCGGGCGACGCGCGTTTTTTTCCAAGCTATGAGCGCGGACGCCCGATGCCGCTGACGCAGGGCGCGACGTCGAAAGTGATCCTCGCGCGGCTGCCGGCGCGGCGTCTAGCAAAACTGCTGGCGCATGCGGGCAAGGCGCAGGACGCCGCGTTGAAAAGCGAGATGGCGACCGTTCGCCGGCAAGGCTTTCTGGTCTCGCGCGGCGAGATCGATGCGGGACTTGCCGGACTGGCGGCGCCGATTGTTTGTGAAGAGTCGGGGCTGGTGGCGTCGCTGTCGCTCGTGGTCGAGGCGGAGCGGCTGGATGGTTTCAGCGAGTCGCGGTTGGTGCTGATGCTGGTGTCGGCTGCGGCGATGATCGAGAAAGAATTACAAACAACATCGGGTGCGCCCCTTCTCCCGCGCGAGCGGGAGAAGGTGGCACGCGAAGCGTGACGGATGAGGGCGGTCTGACGCCAGCGCCCTCACCCGTCTGCCTTCGGCAGCCACCCTCTCCCGCAAGCGGGAGAGGGGCGCACGCGACCATGATCTCAGGAGACATACGCACATGACCGCGACCACATCCCACACCTGCGACATTGCCATCGTGGGCGCCGGGCCGACGGGCATGACGATTGCGCATCTGCTGGGGCAGGCGGGCGTACGCGTCATTCTCATCGAGCGTAATGCCACCACGGTGACGCAGCCGCGCGCGGTGTCTATCGATGACGAGGCGCTTCGCACCATGCAGGCGATCGGGCTGGTCGATGAAGTCATCGCCGATGTCATGCTCGATTACGGCTCTAATTATTTCACGCCGAACGGCGTCTGCTTCGCCAAGGTCGAACCCACCACGCGCGAATACGGCTATCCGCGCCGCAACGCCTTCACGCAGCCCAAACTCGAAGCCACCTTGCGCGCGGGCCTCTCGCGCTACGAGAATATGGTGCAACTCTTCGAGCATGAATGCGAGGCGGTTTACGAAGATGAAACCGGCGTCTCGCTCACCTTGCGCCACGAGTCGCAGGAAGTGGCTGTGCGGGCGGACTATGTTGTCGGCTCGGATGGCGCGCGCAGTCACTTGCGCAAGGTCATCGGCGCCAATCTCGTCGGATCCACCTACAATCAGAAATGGGTGATCGTCGATCTCGCATCGACGAAGGAGCGCTTCCGCCAGACGCGCGTGATGTGCGATCCCGCACGCCCGTTCATCACGCTGCCGGGTCCGGGCGGCATTCGCCGTTACGAATTCATGCTGTTCGATGGCGAGGACGAGGACAGAGCGGCGAGCTCCGAATTCGTGCGCGAGCTTCTGGCGAAGGCCGGACCCGATGCGGATTCGCCCGTCGTGCGCCGGCAGGTCTACACCTTCCACGCGCGCAAGGCCGACCGCTGGAATTCGAAGCGCATCTTCCTCGCCGGCGACGCCGCGCATCTGTCGCCGCCGTTCGCGGGGCAGGGGATGAACAGCGGCCTGCGCGACGCGCATAACATCGGCTGGAAACTCGCCGCTGTCGTGAAAGGCCAGATCGGGCGCGGGATTCTCGACACGTATGAAACCGAGCGTTCGCCCCATGCGTGGGCGCTGATCGAGCTCGCCATGATGATGGGCCGCATCATGATGCCGACATCGAACCGGCAGGCAGCGATAGTGCAGAATGCGTTTCGCGTGGCGAGTCTCGTGCCGCCCGTGCAGGCCTATTTCGCGCAGATGAAATACAAGCCGAAGCCGTTTTATCACGAGGGTTTTCTGGCGAGCGACGGCGGGCTCGCGCTGTCAGGCCGCATGCTGCCGCAGCCCTGGCTCGAATTGCGCGACCGCTCGAAAATGCGTCTCGACGCTGCGGCTGGCGCGGGCTTCGCGCTGGTTGCAATTGGAGAAGATGCGCAGGCGCTGGCTGCTGCTACCGATGTCGAGGCCATTGGGCTCGGCCCCATGCCGCGCATTGCGGTGACGCCGCAGAAAATCAATCTCGATCAGGCTGTGCACGAGGGCGTGATGGAAGCGCGCGATGTCGATGGCGTGCTGGGCGCGGTAACAGCGCGCGCGAAGAACGTGCTCGTGCTGATGCGGCCGGACCGTTATGTCGCGGTGGCGATGAAGATCGAGAAAGCGCAGACGCCGGGGAGTTTCGTGGAAGAGGCGAAGCGCTTGGTTGGAATGGTGCGGAGCTAAATCGCGTGCACCCCTTCTCCCGCACTGGCGGGAGAAGGGGGCGCGCAACGCGCGACGGATGAGGGCGTTTCAACGCGCGATCTTCTTCAAAATGAGTGAAGCGGCGCCGCCCTCACCCGTCATGCTTCGCATGCCACCCTCTCCCGCCAGCGCGGGAGAGGGGAGCACATGATCAGCCGTCCACGCGCTTCAAAAACGCCAGCACGCGCGCGTTGAACTCATCCGCGCATTCGATATTCCCCATGTGTCCGGCCTTCTCGAACACATGCACTTCGCAATCGGGGATCTTCGGCGCGAAGCCGTTGATGTAGCCGGGATCGCGCAACGTGTCGTGCGCGCCCGCCATCACCAGCGTCGGCACGCTGATCTGCGAATAATCGATGGAATCGCGTTCACGCTTTTCGCCCGAGCCGTCGCGGAACGGCGCCTTGAAGCGTGCAGCGGCGGTCGCTTCCCACGCGCCCGGCAGCGTCGCGATTTCCTGGCGGCGATCGAGATAGGCCTCGTCCGCAGCCCATTTCGGATCGACGAACATCACCTTCACGATGGCGCGCATGTGCTCTCGCGTGCCGTCATACGTGTTGAGCGTCTTGCGCGCTTCATTGTTGGGCGCATCGCCGCCGCCCGAGCAGCAGACGACCGAGTGCAGCGGCCAGTCGGGCTGCTTGCGCGCCGCGACCGTGAGGCAGAGCCCGCCCGACATGGACGAGCCCATGACGTGCACGGGGCCGAGGCACAAAGTCTCGATGAAACCGCGAATGTGCGCGATGCGCCGGTCAAACTGGCCGGTGAAATCGAACACCTTGTCGGTGCGGCCAAAGCCCAGATGGTCCGGGGCGACGACGTGATAGTGCTCGCCCAGAACGTCGATGTTGAACTGCCAGGAAAGCTCGGCGGCGCCGCCGAATTCCGCGGAATGCAGGAGCAAAAGAGAAGGGCGCCGTCCACGATGAACGGCGCCCGCCTCCAGGTAATGCGTCCTCACCCCGTCGATCATGACGAAGTGGGACGCGCTCATTCCGCGGCCGCCTGAACTGAAAGCGGCTTCGTGCGCGGCAGATCCATGATCTGCGGATAAACTTCCTTGGCGAAGAGCGACATGCTTGAGACTGTGCGCCTGTGATCGAGCCAGCCCGCCTGCTGCATCATCAACAGATGATCGAAGCCGCCGACGAGATCGTAGAGGCGCTTGATCTGCTTGGCGACGCTGTCGGGCGTGCCATAGACCATGACGCCTTCTTCCTTCAGGAACTCCATCGACTTCGCGCGCATCGCATCGGTGCGGCCGGTGAACGTGCCCTTGAGCGCATTCACGTTGAACTCGACCGGCACATAGCCCGGAGGATTGCGATACTGCGGTTCCGCCTTGGCGTTGAGATACCAGGTCAGCTCGCGGGCGCCCTTCTCGGCTTCTTCCTCGGTTTCCGCCGTGAAGACGAGCGGCATGTAAGCCGTGCCGCCGCCGCCCGGAAGACCGGTGTCGCGATAGGCCGAGCGATAGCCCTCGAACATCCACTTCACCTTTTCATGCGGCTGCAGGAAGGTGGCGAAGACATAGCCGCGCGCAGCCGCCTTCTTGATGTTTTCGAGATCGCTGGAGCCCGTCATCCAGATGCCGGGATGGGGCGTCTGGTAGGGACGCGGCCAAAGGTTGACCGCGCGGCGATGCGTAAACTGGCCCTCGAAATTGAAGGGTTCGTCGACAGCGCCCCACGCCTTGGTGACGAGGTCGATGCCTTCCCAGAGGCGCTCGACGGTCTGCGTCGGGTTGGAG
>JANXTB010000161.1 GCA_025356415.1 Hyphomicrobiales bacterium | reverse complement strand
GTTGTCAGAAAGGTCGAAGAGCTGATGCGGTCGTCGCCGATCGTGGCGAGATAGGCTAGCGTGATCGCCAGCAGCGTGCCGCCGACGCAATAGCCGACGGTCGAAACTTGCCGTTCGCCGGTCGCGATCTCGATGGCGTCGAGCGCGGTGAAGATGCCCTCGCGCATGTAGTCTTCAAACGATTTTTGCGCGTGGGCTTCGTCGGGGTTCACCCACGAGATGACAAACACGGTCAGCCCTTGCGAGACCGCCCAGCGAATGAAGCTCTTCTCGGGGTTGAGGTCGAGCACATAGAACTTGTTGATCCACGGCGGCACGATGAGGAGCGGGCGCTTGAACACCGTCTCGGTCGTCGGCGAATATTGGATGAGCTCCATGAGGTCGTTGCGCAGCACGACTTTTCCCGGCGTCGCCGCCATGTCGCGGCCGAGCACGAACTTTGATGCGTCGCTCTGGCGGATTTTCAGCTGGCCTTTGCCGGCCTCCAGATCCTCCGTGAACATCTGCATGCCGCGCACCAGATTCTCGCCGCTCTGCTCCATCGTGGTGCGCAGCAGTTCGGGGTTGGTGGCGATGAAATTCGACGGCGAAATCGCCCCGGCGATCTGGCGCAGGTAGAAGCCCGCCTTTTCGCGCTCGAAGGGTTCGAGCGTGTCCGCGCGCGTGACCATGTCATTGGCCCAGTCGGTGGTGATGACATAGGCCTGACGCAGGAAATCGAAGATCGGATTGCGATTCCACTCGGGGTCCGCAAATCTCTTGTCGGCAGGGTCGGGCGCGCGCAAAGGCTCCGTCGGTTCGCCCGACATCTTGCGGAAGGTGCGCGACCAGAGCTCCAACATCGGCGCCGAGATGGTCGACTGCGCCTCGACGGCGCGCTTGGGATCGGAAATCCAGTGCTCGGCCACATGGCCCAGCGTCTTCACCGCATCCTCGACATGCTCGGCGAGGTCGGGATTGGTGTGACCCTCTTCGTAGGGTTTGAAATAGACAGCCGCCGCCTTGCTGCCCTGTTCGACGAGCTTCGCGAGATTATGCGAGAGCGCCGTGAAGTCGGGCATGGGAATCGATTTCGCGTCGTCAGCCTTCCCTTGCGCAAGTTTTGGCGCGGTGAGGGCGGCGGGCTTCATCGGCGGGACGAGTGCGAAAGGCGCCGCCGCCAAAGCCGGGGCAGGGGTCATCTGCGCAACGGGCGGGTCGGCGAAGGGGGGCTGCGCGTCAACAGGCTTTGGCGCCAATTTCTTTTGCGCCGGCTTTTTCGGCTCAGCCGCCTTCGTCGCGACCTTCCGGGCGGACTTGGCGGGCGCGGTGACCTTGGCAGGCGGCGCCTTCGCTCGCGCCGCGGGGACTTTGACGTCCTTATGCTTGACGGTTTTCGCCTCGGCCTGGGTCATGGCGGCGCTCTTTTGCTTCGAGCCCTTGGTTCGAATCAATGCCGGGGCGGGGGCGGGAGTTGCTTGCGCGGGCGTTTGCGCGGCGGGCGTTTTCGAGGCTGAAACCTTGCGCTTGGGCCCGGCTTTTTTCGTGGCTGGCGTGGTCGCGACAGCAGGCTCTGGCAGCGGGGCGACGAATTTCTTCTGCCGGGTCTGCTTCGGTTTGGCCCGGGTCTCGATCTCGCTCATTCCCACGCGTCCCCCTCAAGGCCGGACATTTGCCGCCCATCTGCGACTATGCCACCATTCAACACTGGCGCCGGTCCCCTTTCGGTCATATTACCGGCATATACAATCGCGACGCTAATGATCAAAAGGAAGGGCGCCTTTGCGCCAGCTCAAGCTCCCTTCAAGGCTCTTTCTGCGAACCAAGTTTGACAGGCTCATGACCAGACTTCCCGGCATCTTCAAGACGGCGCCTGCGCGATCGCTTCAGGTGGGCCTGTTCGCGCTCGCAATTGCTTTCTTTTCAGCGCCGGACGCCGCTTTTGCTGGCGACGAGCCAAGCGCCATCACGCGTTCGCTGGGCCTGCGGACGGTCGTGCCGGAAGCGCCTGACTTTGTCGTGAAGACACGCCACCCGACGCAGGATTTCATCCCCGTCCATCAGCCGCGCCCCAAGCCAACCGGCAAGCCGATGGTGAAGGAAGAAGTGGCGAAGCAGGAAAAGTCGCTTGATTCGGCCCGCAAGCGGCAGGACCGGCTGGCCGGGCGCGTCAGCGCGCCGATTGGTAAGTCCGTCGCCGACAGCATGGAATCCAAGGACGCCAAACCGACGCCGAAGCGTCCGGCTTGCGGCCTGACCTGCCCGAGCCCGGGCCTCCTGCCGTCCAAGTCCGGGAAGGAAGCCCAATAGGGCTGCTCCGTCCGCGGATTCTCCAGCGGACGTAGAATGGACCCCAAGGCGGCAATCGGTTAAGCCGGACCGCTTCGCAGAACGAAAAGCACAGTCTCAACGAGGATAGAGAGATGTCGGAATTCCACAGGGTGCGGCGGTTGCCTCCGTATGTGTTCGAGCAGGTGAACAGGCTCAAGGCCGCCGCTCGCGCCAACGGCGCCGACATCGTGGACCTCGGCATGGGCAACCCGGACTTGCCGGCGCCCAGGCACGTCATCGAAAAGCTGGTCGAGACCGCGGGCAAGCCGCGCACCGATCGTTATTCGGCCTCCAAGGGCATAGCGGGACTGCGCCGCGCGCAGGCGGCCTATTACGACCGCCGCTTCGGCGTGAAGCTAAACCCCGACACGCAGGTTGTGGCGACGCTGGGCTCGAAGGAAGGCTTCGCCAACATGGCGCAGGCGATCACCGCGCCGGGCGATGTCGTCGTCGTTCCCAATCCGTCCTATCCGATCCACGCCTTCGGCTTCCTGATGGCGGGCGGCGTGATCCGCGAAGTCCCAGCCGATCCGACGCCGGAATTCTTCGTGGCGCTCGAACGCGCCATGCGCCATTCGATCCCGAAGCCCATCGCGGTCGTGTCCTGTTATCCGTCGAACCCGACCGCGAAGGTCGCCTCGCTCGATTTCTACAAGGACCTCGTGGCCTTCGCGAAGAAGCACGAGATCTTCATCCTGTCCGATCTCGCCTATGCGGAAGTCTATTTCGACGGCAATCCGCCGCCCTCCATGCTGCAAGTGAATGGCGCGAACGACGTCTGCGTGGAGTTCACCTCCATGTCGAAGACGTTTTCGATGGCCGGCTGGCGCATGGGTTTCGCGGTCGGCAACGAGCGCCTGCTCGCGGCGCTGGCGCGTGTGAAGTCCTATCTCGATTACGGCGCCTTCACGCCCATTCAGGTGGCGGCGGCGGCGGCCCTGAACGGCCCCGACGATTGCATCAACGAGATGCGCGCTATCTACAAGAAGCGCCGCGACGTGCTGGTTGAGAGCTTCGCTTCCGCGGGCTGGACCATTCCCGTGCCCGAGGCCACGATGTTCGCGTGGGTGCCGCTGCCGGAGAAATTCCAGCATCTGGGCAGCGTCGAATTCTCCAAGTTGTTGATCGAGAAGGCCGATGTGGCCGTGGCGCCGGGCATCGGCTTTGGCGAGCACGGCGATAATTTCGTCCGCCTCGCCATCGTCGAGAACGAGCAGCGCATCCGCCAGGCCGCGCGCGGCATCCGCCGTTTTTTCGACAGCGCGGACACGATCCTGCACAATGTGGTCGAGCTGAAGAAGCCGGCTTGAGGGCAGACCTCAGCCGTCTTTGCGAGCGAAGCGAAGCAATCCATCTGACGTCAGCCGTCAGATGGATTGCCGCGTCGCTTCGCTCCTCGCAATGACGAGCTGGTGCGCTTCCGCTCAGGCTTCATAACTCGCTCTCCTTGAAACCCCCGCCGAAACATTGCAGAAGAGCGCATCCCGCTCCGCCTGCTCTGGCGGGGCTTTCTGTCGGGCCCGGATAAAAATTCATGGCTGAACCCCTGCGCGTCGGCATTGCCGGTCTCGGCACCGTTGGCGCTTCCGTCATTCGCCTTCTTGAACGCCAGGCCGGCGCGCTGGCCGCGCGGTCGGGACGCAAGATCAAGGTGACGGCCGTTTCGGCCCGCGACCGTGCGCGCGAGCGTGGCGTAGATGTGTCGGGTCTCGTCTGGTTCGACGATCCCGTTGCGCTCGCAAAGAGCGCCGAGATCGACCTGTTCGTCGAGTTGATGGGCGGCGATGAAGGTCCCGCGCGCGAGGCCGTGGAAGCGGCGCTCGCTGCTGGCAAGTCTGTCGTCACCGCCAACAAGGCGCTGCTCGCCAAGCATGGCATGAGCCTCGCCAAACTCGCGGAAGAAAAACACGTCGCCCTTGCATTTGAAGCCTCTGTCGCAGGCGGAATTCCGATTGTGAAGACGCTGCGCGAAGGGCTCGCGGGCAATTCGATCGAGCGCGTCTACGGGATTCTCAACGGCACCTGCAATTACATTCTCTCGCGCATGGAGCTCGAGGGAATGTCATTTGAAGACTGCCTGAAAGACGCGCAAAAACTCGGTTACGCGGAAGCCGATCCGACCTTCGACATCGGCGGCTTCGACACCGCCCACAAGCTCGCAATCCTGACCGCGCTTGCG
>JANXTB010000145.1 GCA_025356415.1 Hyphomicrobiales bacterium | reverse complement strand
GCGCCCTTCTCCCGCGCTGGCGGGAGAAGGTGTCATGCGCAGCATGACGGATGAGGGCGTTATAGCTGGAGAAATCCTAAAGGACGCAGGCGCCCTCACCCGCCGCGCTTCGCGCGCCACCCTCTCCCGCCAGCGCGGGAGAGGGGCGCACATGATTGACCCGACTCAGGTTTTGCAAAACGCCAGATAGTCTTGGACCGACGCCACCATGGCTGCGTCCAAATCATCCAAGCGATTAGCCTGGAACGTAATGACATCCCGTATGCCGATGACATCGCCATGGTAGCAGAGAGCGTCCTCGTCCCACTTTGCAACGCCGCGATACTCACCGATGCTGAGGTTGATTTCGCTCATCTCACGCGTTCTCCGACGCCAGCACCTTCTGCGCCTTCGCCTTATCGGCCAGCGCGCCCAGCGCGACCTGCGTTTCCGGCTGGATCAAACCTGCCGACATGATCAGCTTCGCGGCGTCGTCCGGCGTCATCGGGATTTCGATCACTTCGCTGACCGGCAGGAAGAAGTAGAAACCCGTCGTCGGGTTGGGCGTGCACGGCAGGAACACCGAGATGTGCTCGCCTGAGGGTAGCGCGTTGATGACCATGTTCGACGGCGGGGCCGAGATGAACACGATGGTCCACATGCCCTTGGACGGAAATTCCACCAGACCGACGCGGCGGAACGACGTGCCCGATTGCGAGAAGATCGTCTCGAAAATCTGCTTCACGCTCTTGTACAGCCCGCGCACCACCGGCATCCGGTCGAGGATCGACTCGCCGATTCTGATCAGCGTGCGCCCGGCCAGATTTGCGGCAAGGAAGCCGAGCAGCGTCAGCCCGACGAAGGCGACGATCACGCCGACGCCGGGAATGTGCACCGAGCTGTAGGTGTCCGGCGACAGGGCCGGCGGCATCAGCGGCTTGACCCAATTGTCGACCGTGTCGATGAACCACCAGACCAGCCAGCTGGTGACCGCCAACGGCCCGGCGATGATGAGGCCCGTGAAAAACCACGCACGAATACGCGCACCGAAGCTCGGACGGAACACGGGGCCGTCGACCAGCGGTTCGTTGATCTCGTTCATAACCTGTCCATGACGCATGAAGATGGGAGCCCGCGGCTCCGTTCACTCTTAATCTATTCGACCGTAACGCTCTTGGCGAGGTTTCGAGGCTGGTCGACGTCTTTCCCCATGACCACAGCTGTGTGATAGGCCAGCATCTGCACCGGCACCGCATAGGGAATGGCCGCAAAATCGGGCGCCATGTCGGGCATGGCGATGGTCGCGAAGAACGGCACAGCTGACTCGTGCTCAGCCCGCGCATCGCCAATCAGCACGATCTTCCCGCCGCGCGCTGCGACTTCCTGCATGTTGGAGACGGTCTTTTCGAACACCGCATCGAAGGGCGCCAGCACGATCACCGGCATGGCCTCGTCGATCAGCGCGATCGGCCCGTGCTTCAGCTCGCCCGCAGCATAGCCCTCGGCGTGGATGTAAGAAATTTCCTTGAGCTTCAGCGCGCCTTCTAGCGCCAGCGGATAATTGGTGCCGCGGCCAAGATAGAGCACGTCCGTCGCCTTGGCGAGATCGCGCGCCAGCGCCTCGATCTGGGGCTCGCGCTTGAATGCGTCGGCCATCAGGCCCGGCATTGAGATGAGATCGGCGACAAGCTCCGCCTCGCGTTTGGAGTCCATCGCGCCGCGCGCGCTGCCGAAGCCGACCGCGAGACACGCCAGCACCGCGAGCTGGCAGGTGAAGGCTTTCGTCGAGGCGACGCCGATCTCTGGTCCCGCGAGAGTTGCGGCGACGACATCGCTTTCGCGCGCGATGGTGGATGTCGGCACGTTGACGACAGACAGAATGTGCTGCCCCTGCGCCTTCGCATAACGAAGGGCCGCGAGCGTGTCGGCGGTCTCGCCCGATTGCGAGACGACGATCATCAGCCCGCCGTCAGCCATCGGCGCATCGCGATAGCGGAACTCGCTCGCGACATCGATTTCGACGGGCAGGCGTGCGTAACGCTCGAACCAGTATTTGGCGATAAGGCCTGCATAATAGGCTGTTCCGCAGGCGGATATTGTAATGCGTGTGAGTTTCTTCGGATCGAACGGAAGATCGAACGGCAGCCGCACGGCGCCTGACGACATGTCGAGATAATGCGCCAGCGTGCGGCCCACGACCTCGGGCTGCTCGTGAATTTCCTTCGCCATGAAATGACGATGATTGCCCTTGTCGACGAGGAAGGCGGACGCCTGCGTCTGCAGTTTCGCGCGCTGCGCGGGGCGCCCGGCTTCGTCGAAAAATTCCGCGCCCTTGGGCGTCAGCACCACCCAGTCGCCGTCGTCGAGATAGGTGATCGTGCTGGTGAAAGGCGCCAGCGCAAGAGCGTCCGAGCCGAGGAACATTTCGCCCTCGCCCCAGCCCACGGCCAGCGGCGCGCCTTGACGCGCGCCGATCAGCAGATCGGGCTCGCCGTTGAAGATGAAGGCCAGCGCGAAGGCGCCGCGCAGGCGCGGCAGGGCCGCGGCGACAGCGGCGCGCGCGTCATGCCCTTTCTGCATTTCATCGGTGACGAGATGGGCGACGACTTCCGTGTCGGTCTCGGTCTTGAAGACATGACCGCGTGCGGTGAGCTCTTCGCGGAGTTCGCGGAAATTCTCGATGATGCCGTTATGGACCACCGCGACCTTGTCGGTCGCGTGCGGATGCGCGTTGTTCTCGGTCGGGCGCCCATGGGTCGCCCAGCGCGTATGGCCGATGCCGACCGTGCCCGACAGCGGCGTCTCGCGCAGGCGCGCGGCGAGGTTCTTCAGCTTGCCTTCGGCGCGGACGCGGGTGAGGACGCCGCCTTCCAGCGTGGCGATGCCGGCTGAATCGTAGCCGCGATATTCCAGCCGGCGGAGCGATTCCACGATCTGCTCCGCGACGGGCGATGCGCCCACGATCCCGACAATTCCGCACATATGATCAAAAACTCCCTCGCGCCGCAGGTCTTGTTAGAGCATGCTTGCTAGACTGGGGCGGCGCGGCCCATCAAGACACATTGCATTGCAAATCGTTACGGCGAAATTGCAACGGCGTTAAAGGCTTTGCCGGATCAGCGCTTTTTGGGGCGCCGCGCCTGCGCCGCGCGGAAGCGCACCGCCCAGCCGGGTTTTTCAGCCTGCGTTCCGCGCGCCAGCGCCAGCGCGTCGGGCGCGACATCCTTGGTGATCACCGAGCCAGAGCCCACGTAAGCTCCAGCGCCGATCTTGACCGGAGCGACAAGAGACGAATTCGAGCCGACGAAAGCGCCCTCCCCGATTTCCGTCCGGGCCTTGTTGAAGCCGTCGTAATTGCAGGTGATCGTGCCGGCGCCGATGTTGGCCTCCTCGCCCACGATGGCGTCGCCGATATAGCTCAGGTGGCTGATCTTGGCGCCCGCGCCAATGACGGAGGCCTTGATCTCCACGAAATTGCCGACCTTCGATTTCGGGCCGAGATCGGCCTTGGGCCGAAGCCGCGCGTAAGGACCAGCGGTCGCGCCGGCGCGCACGGTCGCGCCTTCCAGATGCGTGAAGGCGTGTATGACCGCGCCGTCCTCGACCACGCAGCCGGGCAGGAACACCACGTTGGGCTCAATCAGTACGTCGCGGCCGAGCTTTGTGTCGTATGAAAAGAAGACCGTCTCGGGCGCGATCAGCGTCGCTCCATTACGCATTGCCGCTTCGCGCATCCGCGCCTGAAAGATCGCCTCGGCGGCTGCGAGTTGCACGCGGTCGTTGACGCCCATGACTTCATGCTTGTCGGCGAGCACATGGAGCGCTTTCAGACCAGCCGCACGCGCGACTTCGACCGCGTCGGTGAGGTAGAATTCCTTCTGCGTATTGCTGTTGCCGATCGCGTCCAGCAGGCGCAGCGCGTCCTTGCCCGACAGCGCCATCAGCCCCGCGTTGCAAAGCCCCACGCGACGCTCTTCGTCGGTTGCGTCCTTGTGCTCGCGGATGGCGACGAGGCGTCCATCGGCGATGAGAAGACGGCCATAACCAGCCGGATCATCCGGCTCGAAGCCGAGGGCAGCCAGCGCTGCGCCCTGAGCGAGCGCGCTGCGCAACGCGACCAGCGCCGCCGTCGTCACCAGCGGCGTATCGGCGAACAGCACGAGCACGTCATCATATCCACGCGCCAATGCGGCGCGGGCGGCGAGCACCGCGTGCGCCGTGCCGAGTCGTTCGGTCTGCACAAAAATCTCGGCGCCGGGCGAAGCGAGACGGGCGGCTTCCGCGACATCGTCGCGACCAGGGCCGACCACGACCGCCACCGCGTCGGCGCCAGCCTCTCCAAGACTCGCCAACACATGCGCGAGCATCGCCCTGCCGCCCACTTCGTGCAGGACTTTCGGGCGGGACGACTTCATCCGCGTGCCCTCGCCCGCCGCCAGAACGATGGCGAGGCATGTCCGCGAATTTGTTTCAGTCGAGCTCATGCTCACTCCGGGTTTCGGTCGCGTTTTCCGGCGCTCTGGTCCGGCAGCAAAAAAGCAACCGAATCAGCGCAACTTACATAAAATCCGGCTCGCGAATTGTCATTTTCAGCTATAGATAAGCAAGGCGCGTCACCGCCATGGGCGCGCCATGCGTATCGGAACCGAAAACCCCAATATGTTCAAGCGTAGGGACCTGCTGAAATTCGCTGCGACCTCCGTGGCCGCCGCCGTGGTCGATCAGACCCCGGCGCATGCACAATCGCCGGCCATTGCGCCGTCTCCGAGTCCCGCGCCCGAGACGCCGGCGCCGAGGTTCGATCCGGCGAAAATTCTCGACTTGGCCCGCGATCTCGCCAAGCGCCCCTACAAGGCGCCGAACGCGCCGCTCGTCGATCCCTTCGCAAGCCTGACTTACGATCTTTACGTCGGGATCAAGAGCAAGCCCGAGAATTACATCTGGAAGAATGACAACGCCGGCTTCGTGATCGAGCCGCTGCATCGCGGGTTCATCTTCTCGGCGCCAATGCAGATCAGCGTTGTCGAAAACGGCTTTGAGCGAAAACTCGCCTATTCGACGGATCTGTTCGAATTCGGCAAGCTCGCACTTCCGCAAAATGTCGCCGACATCGGTTTCTCGGGTTTCCGCATCCTGCTGCCAAACGAAGGCGGGATGAAAGAAGTGGCTATCTTTCAGGGCGCAAGTTTCTTTCGCGCCCGCGCCAACCACCAGAATTTCGGCGTCGTCGCGCGTGGCCTGTCGATCCGCACCGCCGATCCGCGCGGCGAGGAGACGCCGTCGTTCCGCGCCATCTGGATTGAAAAGCCGACGCTCGCCGCCAATGCGATCGTCATGCACGCGCTGCTCGATTCCGAGAGTGTGACGGGCGCCTACCGTTTCACGCTGCGCCCCGGCGACGCGACGATCATCGACACCGAATGCACCTTGTTTGCGCGCACCAACGTCGATCATTACGGCATCGCCACCATGGCCGGCACCTATGTGTTCGGGCCGCTCGACCGCCGCCGCGACGACATTCGAGCCGCCGCGCATGAAGTTTCGGGCTTGC
>JANXTB010000142.1 GCA_025356415.1 Hyphomicrobiales bacterium | reverse complement strand
CGCAAGCGGCGCGCGGTTCGGAAACAACGGCGCGAAGGCGATGTCGCGCAAGTTGAGTCCGCCCGTATAAGCGCCGAAGGCTGGCATGACGCAGCGCGCGCCATCGCTGGCAAAACACCTGCGGCGCAGGCTTCCGCGCGTCGTCACCACGCGCGCGACGGGATGCAGATGGCCTGCGATCTCGCCCGGCGCATCGCCCGCGCGCGGCTCATGCCGGAAGGTGATTGGCCCGATGCGGATCTCGTCATGCGCCTGGCCCTGCAAGGACGACGGCGGCGTCGGATCGTGATTGCCCGCGATCCAGATCCAGTCGCGTCTCGCCTGCAAGGCGCGCAGCGATGCGCGATCTTCCTCGCCCATGCGCGCGGCCGCGTCGCGATCGTGAAAGGAATCGCCGAGCGCGATCACGCAGCGCGGATTGTAGCGGGCGATGACACGCGCCAAGTGAATGAGCGTCGCCGCCGTGTCGTAGGGCGGCAGCAGCACGCGGCGTCTTGCGTAGCTCGAGCCTTTTTCAAGATGCAGGTCGGCGACGATGAGCACGCCCTCGGCTCCAAGAAACAGCGCTCCCGATGCGTCAGCGGTGAAGCTTGCGCCAGCGATGTTGATGTCCTGCGCCGCCCCCGCGCTGCGAAGGCCGGCGATGCTGATGCGCTGATGCGACGTCATTGCCCTTATGCGGCTCCCGCTTCCTCGGCCAGCATCGCCGCTGCCTCGGCCAGAATTTCGTCCTGAGCCTCGCCATAGACCGGCTCGCGTCCAATTTCCAGCATGACCGGAACCGCCAGCGGGGAAATCCTCTCAAGGTCCCTGTGGATAATGTGGCCCTCCACGCGCGCCAGCATGTCGGCGAGGCGGGCGAGATCGAGCAGGCCGGTCGCCGCATCGTCATAGGCGGCGCGCAGCAGGATGTGATCGGGCTGATGGCGGCGCAGCACGTCGTAGATCAGGTCGGTCGACATGGTCACCTGCCGCCCGCTCTTTTCCTTGCCGGGAAAGCGCCGCTCGATGAGGCCGGAAATGACGGCGCATTGGCGAAAGGTGCGCTTCATCAGAGCGGATTCCTGCAGCCATTCTTCAAGATCGTCGCCCAGCATGTCCTGCGCAAAAAGCGCATCCATGCTGACGAGGCCGTGCTGGATTCGCGCCGCCGTGTCGGTGAGGCTCCAGATCGCGAGCGCATATTCGTTGCCGACAAAGCCCATGGGCTTCAGCCCCATGCGCTCCATGCGGCGCGTCAGCAGCATGCCCAAAGTCTGGTGTGCAAGGCGCCCTTCGAACGGATAGGCGACGAGATAATGGCGGCCGCCGCGCGGAAAGGTTTCGACGAGCAGATCGCCGGCCTTGGGCAACATCGAACGCTTCTTCTGCAAGCGCAGCCAATCGGAAACCTGCTCGGGCAAAAGCTTCCAGAGTTTCGGATCGGACAGGATCTTGCGCACGCGCGCGGCGAGATAGGTAGATAGCGGAAACTTGCCGCCCGCATAGGACGGAACTTTCGGCGTGTCGGACCGGGCGCGCGAGACCAGCGCCTCATTTTCAACAATGCCCTGCAGCGCAAGCACTTCGCCGCCGAACAGGAATGTATCGCCGGGCGACAAAGTCTCCAGGAAATATTCCTCAATCTCGCCGAGCACCCGCCCGCCACGCCGCAACGGGCCAGTGTAGGCCGCGCTCGTAGCCCCTTCCGGCGCAAGACGCGCCGGCGCATATAATGTGCCAAAGCGCGTCTGCGTCCCTTGCGGGTTCGCCTTGGGTGGGCGGCCATGCACGAGGCGAACTTTCAGCATGTCGGCTTCGACAATGGTGCCGACATTCATACGATAGGCCTGCGCCACAGCGGGATTGGCGATCCGCCACATCCCGTCCTTGTTCTGCTTGATCTTGGCGAAGCGGTCGTAGCTCTTCAGCGCATAGCCGCCATTGGCGACGAATTCGAGCGCGGCATTGAAAGTTTCGCGGTCGAGATTCGCATAAGGTTCGGCGCTGCGGATTTCGCGATGCAGCTCGTCGGCATCGAACGGCGCCGCGCAGGCCATGCCCAGAATATGCTGGCACAACACGTCGAGTGCGCCCGAGCGTGCGGCTGGCGTATCCTGCGCGCCCTCGCGCGCCGCTTCGATCGCCGCCGTGCATTCCAGCACTTCGAAACGGTTGGACGGCACGAGGACCGCGCGCGAGGGTTCGTCCAGCCGATGATTGGCGCGGCCGATGCGCTGCGTGAGCCGGCTCGCGCCTTTCGGCGCGCCGATGTTGATGACGAGATCGACGGCGCCCCAGTCGATGCCGAGATCGAGCGTCGAGGTGCAGACCACCGCGCGAAGAAGTCCCTCCGCCATGGCGCTTTCCACGCGCCGGCGCTGGCTGGCGTCTAGCGATCCATGGTGGAGCGCGATCGGCAGATTGTCGTCGTTGATGCGCCAGAGCTGCTGGAAAATCGCTTCGGCCTGCGCGCGTGTGTTGACGAAGATCAGCGCGGTCTTGGCGGTCTTGATCGTCTCGTAGACTTCGTGGATGGCGTAATAGGCGCCGTGCCCGGACCACGGCAGATGCTCGCGCGTGTCGAGCATGGAGAGATCGGCGGGCGCGCCCGGCGGCGCCGTGACGATTTCCGCCAACCGTGGCGCGCCATCCTGCGCGACGAGATAGCGGCGCAATTCATCGGGATCGCGCACGGTGGCCGACAGTCCCGTCGCCGTCATCGCAGGCGCGATGCTGCGCAGGCGCGCGAGATCGAGCGCGAG
This sequence comes from Hyphomicrobiales bacterium, assembly GCA_025356415.1. GTDB lineage: Bacteria > Pseudomonadota > Alphaproteobacteria > Rhizobiales > Beijerinckiaceae > Terripilifer. Next base: position 5,963 of record JANXTB010000142.1, on the reverse strand, counting down.
GAGATCGCCGCGTTTCGATGTCACCATCGCGTGCAATTCATCGAGCACAACCCGGCGCAACGTCGAAAACAGAGTGAGCGAATCGGCGCTCGCCAGCAGGAGCGCCAATTGTTCGGGCGTGGTCAGAAGAATCTGCGGTGGATCGCGGCGCTGGCGTTGGCGTTTGGATGCGGACGTGTCGCCGGTGCGCGTTTCGATGCGCAGCCGCAGGTTCATTTCGGCCGCGGGAATTTCAAGATTGCGCGCGACATCGACCGCGAGCGCTTTCAGCGGCGAGATGTAGAGCGTGTGCAAGCCGCCGCCCGGGCGATTGCGCGGTTGCTCCGCAAGTTCGACGAGCGACGGCAGGAAACCCGCAAGCGTCTTGCCTGCTCCCGTCGGCGCCACGAGCAAAGTGCTTTGGCCGTCCTGCGCATGCTTGAGCAAGGCGAGCTGATGCTTGCGTGGCGCCCAGCCGCGCGCGGCGAACCATTGCGCGAAGAGCGGCGGCAGGAGCGCGGTCTTTGGTGTGGCGTTCTGGACGGGTTTCTTGCGGCGCACGTTTTCAAACTAGGGCGCGGCGACCACAAGCGCCAGACCCGGAACAGCAACGCCACGGTCCTGACGCACCGAAACATCGTCGCAGACGAGAATCTCGAAACCACAGCTTTGCGTGAGGCGCGTCAGATAAGCGCGCGAATGAGCGTAGCGGAAGTCTGCGCCAAGTTCGTAATCGCCGGTTTGCGCCTGTTGCACGGTGAAGGCGAAGAGCCCGCCAGCCGCCAGCACGCGCCGGGATTGCGCAAAAATGGGGGCCAGATCGCCACAATAGACAAACACGTCGGCAGCCATGACGAGATCGACGCTCGCGTCGCTGCGGGCCTCGACGAAGGCCTGCATGTCGCCCGCTTCCACCGCGCCATAAAGCCCGCTGGCCCGCGCCCGCGCCGCCATGGCGGGGGCAAGGTCGACGCCGTCGATGGATGCGCAGGCTTCGCCCATTTCGCGCGCCATCAGGCCGGTGCCGCAGCCCAGATCGAGCGCCGCGCTGAAACGCATCTCGCGTCCGGCAAGAGCGCACGCATGGTCGATCGCGTCGCGCAGGATCGCGGGCGCGCGATAGGCGAGATCGCGCACGAGATGCGTTTCGAACCGCGCCGCATATTGATCGAACAGGTCGCGCACATAGGCGTCGGGCGGGCGCGCGGGCGACTCGCCCCGCAGGCGCGCGATCCGCAGCGCGGCGCCTTGCGAATCTTCCGGGTCGCAATCGAGCGCGCGGCGAAAGGCTGCTTCCGCAGCGTCGACGTCGCCGAGCGCGCCTCGCGCCTCGCCGAGTGCGAACCACGCCGGCGCCCATTGCGGCGCGATTTCGAGCGCCTGCTCGCAGAGATCGGCCGCGGTTGCGTGATCGCTGTCAGCCGCCGCCCCGCACGCGTAATCGTAGCGGCGGTCTGCGGTTGGGTATCCGGACGAGCGGGCGAAATGAGTCATGGCGCCAGAAGCGCCGATCGCGCCGACGGGTCAAGCCTCCCGTCAATTCGGGGACAGGCCGTTTCTGCGCATCGCCGCGGTCCCCTCTGGCGATTTCAGAAAGGCCACGAATTCGCGCGCGGCGGCGAGGTTGCTCGATTTGACCGAAGCGCCGACGCCATAAGTCGAGCGGCTTTTCGGGTCGTCCGGCATGATAGCCTCAGCCGAAAGGCTTTTGAGCGTGACGATCTCGCTCGCCTGCGCGACCCCGATCTCCGCCTTGCCCTCAGTCACCGGCATGGCGCCCTGTCCCGATTTCGCCTTCACGTCCTTGGCGCGCACGGCGTCGGCAATTCCGAGCCGCTCGATCAGCGACTGGAAATAGACTGACGAGCCGCCGCCCAGCGCCGGATCGCTGTAGGAGATGCTTTTGGCGGCGAGGAGGACGGACTTGAGTTTCTCGACCGTCGAAATGTCGGGCTTCGGGCCGGCAGCGGGCCAGGCCAGTTGCACCGCGTTGACGGCGATCACGGAAACTGGATCGGCGACCGTGACGCCCTCTTTCACGAGCTCCTGGAAGGCGTCGAACTCGGTGATCGCGACATCGAAGGCTTCACCCGCCTTCATGCGCTTGCGGGTGTCGGCGGATGAATAATAGGGCAGGATCAGCTTGTGCCCGCTGCGCTGCTCGAAAACCGGGACGATCTCATCGAAGGTCGATTTGAGCGCCGTCGAGGCGAAAACGCGGATTTCAGCGGCCTGTGCGGCGCTTGCGCCCAAGCAGAGAAACACCGCGACAGCGGCGCATTTAATGAATTTAAGAAACATGAGCCACCCAGAACGCATGCTGAAAAAACCTATTTTAGGCGGTCATCCCAAGCCTGTCACCTGACTTGCCCCAAGCGCCCTGCCCCTTTAGCTTCGCGCACCTGAAGGAGTTTTCATTTGCCCCTCATTTACAAGATTGCGCCCCAAAGCCTGTGGGCTGAAGCCGAGGCTGCCGGCGCCTTCACCGGCGCGCCTGTCGATCTTGCGGACGGCTACATCCATTTCTCGACCGCTTCACAAACGCGCGAGACGGCGGCGAAGCATTTCGCCGGGCAGAGCGACCTCGTGCTCGCCATCATCGACGCGGACCGGCTCGGGCCTGCGCTGAAATGGGAGCCGTCGCGCGGCGGAGACCTTTTTCCGCATTTGTACCGCCCGCTTCGCATCGACGAGGTGTTGAGCGCTCATCCCCTTCCGCTCACAGCGGACGGCGCACATGATTTCGGAGCCCTGCTGTCATGACCGGCCTGATCAATCGCCTCACACGCCCCATCCTGTTTGCGATGGAGCCCGAGCAGGCGCATGGCGCCACCATCGCGGCGTTGCGCATGCTGCCGATTCCCGCTGGCGCACCGCATGATCCGCGCCTCGCGGTCGAGGCGTTCGGCCTGCGTTTTCCCGCGCCGCTCGGCATGGCCCCGGGCTTCGACAAGGGCGGCGAAGTTCCCGATGCGCTTCTACGTCTTGGCTTCGGCTCGGTGGAGGTCGGCACGATCACGCCGCTGCCGCAGCCCGGCAATCCCAAGCCGCGCCTGTTTCGGCTGAAAGACGATCTCGCCGTCATCAATCGGCTGGGCTTCAACAGCGAAGGCCATGCGATTCCCCATGCGCGCTTGAGGGCGCGCGCCGGGCGTCCCGGCATTGTCGGCGTCAATGTCGGCGCAAACAAAGACTCGAGCGATCGCGCGGGCGATTATGTGACCGGCGTGCGCGCCTTCGCGGATGTCGCGAGCTATTTCACCATCAACATTTCATCGCCCAACACGCCGGGCCTGCGCGACCTGCAGCAAGCGCCGGCGCTCGACAGCCTGCTGGCGCGCGTGATCGAGGCGCGCGACGAAATGGCAGCCTTGCATGGCCGCAAGCCGGTGCTGCTGAAAATCGCGCCCGATCTCACGCCCGGCGATCTCGACGACATCGTGCGCGTCGCGCGCGAGCGGAAGGTCGATGGCATGATTGTCGGCAATACGACGATCGAGCGCCCGGCCACTTTGCGCAGCCCGGAAGCGCGCGAGGCCGGCGGACTTTCGGGGCGCCCGCTTTTCGAACTCGCGACGAAAATGCTGGCCGCCGCTTATCTGCGCGTCGAAGGCCAGTTCCCGCTGGTGGGCGTTGGCGGCATCGATGGACCGGAAACGGCTTTCGCCAAGATCGAAGCGGGCGCGAGCCTGCTTCAGATTTATTCGGTGATGGTGTTCGAAGGCCCCGCGCTGATTGGCGAGATTCACCGCGGCATCCTGCGCGAACTCGAAAAGCGCGGGACGACGCTGGCGCAAAGCGTGGGCGCCCGCGCCGCGCATTACGCGGCGGGGTTTTAGCGTCAGCGGCCTTTCATGGCCATCAGGCGCATGACGAGCCAGACCGGGATCACGATGATCGCGCCCGCGATGATGTATTGCAAAACGTCGCGGATGGCGCCGAAGCCCATGTTCCAGAGACGGAGCACGAAACGCTGCAAGCCGTAGATGATGTCGGCCGGACTGATGTCGAGCCAGACCAGCATGGCGCCGACGATCAGCGACACCAGCAACAGGCGCAACAGCACGGCGAGCGGGGCGCCGCCGAAGAAACGGGTCAATGCATTGTCTGCCATGGGTCTCGCGTTCGTCTGGGACGCCGACCAACGCGGCGCATCCTGCGATTCGTTTATCACGATGAGCTCTTTCTTTGTAGCGGGCGCGCTCATGTGCGGTCCGGCGGCGTGGCTTCTTCGCGCATGATGCGCATCATCCGGCGCATGAAACGCTCGGCGTAATCGAGCGCCCGGTCCATTTCCTGCTGCGTGCGCGACGGCGGGGCGGCTCCGGGCGGCGGTGGCGGCGGCAACTGGCCCGCGAGGCGCGCTCTCAGCTCGGCGTTTTCCTTGGCGAGCCGGTCAATCTCGGATGCGAGCGGCGAGCTTTCATTGGGCGCCGAGCGGCAGTCGACGGTGTCGCCCTTCGGGCGGCAGAGCGCGACTTCGCCGGTGCGGGTGTCGAGCCGCAGGAAGCCGCCCTCAGCCGGCGTCATCGAGAAGCGCCCGTTTTCACCCGACGTCTGCGCTACAGCGGACGCCGCGATCAGGCAGGAACCCAAGAGGCCCAAAACAAAAGCACGCATCGCGATCTCTCTCCGCATATGACGACGCAGCCTGGCATCGACTCGCGGCGAAACCGGGGCAGGCTTAGCCCTCGGGTCCCGTGCTTTGCCATTGCCCGGCTTCGATCTTCGAGGCGGCGATCACCGCCTGCGTGCGGCTCTCCACGCCCAGTTTCTGCAGGATCGCCGAAACATGCGCTTTCACCGTCGCCTCGGACACCGACAGCTCATAGGCGATCTGCTTGTTGAGCAGACCTTCCGACAGCATCATCAGCACGCGCACCTGCTGGGGCGTGAGCGATGCGAGGCGGCGCACCGTGTCGGCGGTCTCCTTGTCGGCGGGGCCGGTGAGATCGACGTCGGCGGGCGTCCATGTCTGGCCCGCGAGAATGCTGCGGATCGCGTGGCGCATCGCCTCGATGTCGGTCGTTTTCGGGATGAAGCCCGACGCGCCGAAATCGATACAGCGGCGGATGACGCCGCGATCCTCGTTGGCGGAGACGACCACGACCGGCACGCCCGGATATTGCGCGCGCAGATACATGAGGCCTGAAAAGCCGCGCACGCCCGGCATGGTCAGATCGAGCATGATGAGATCGGCGTCGTGATTCTTTTCGAGTTCGGCGCTGAGCGATTCGAGATCGCCGCACTCCACAATGTCAGCGTCGGCGACGGCGCCGGCCACTGCCTGGCGAAGCGCGCCCCTGACCAGCGGGTGGTCATCTGCGATAAATATGCGTGTTGATGACTGCTCCACGCCTTCCCCCTGAACTCTGGTCGTCTGCATTCCCGCGAACGTCTACCCATTTCCGGCGCCGACGACATTGATCTGGGTTAGATCCTTGTCGCCCCTCGACGCCGGAGCGGCTAGCCTCCATCGGGCTCAGATTCTATCTTTCATGTGTTGCATGGGTGACGCAAGCCCACGCTCGAGGCGACGGCGGAGTTGAGAATGCGGGTTCGGCTGACGGAAGGGGAGCGGCGCTTGCGGGCGGCGCTGGACGGACGGGTCGCTTTCGCCTCGGCGGCGGTCGCCATGGCGGCCGCGCTGCTCGTGCTGCTCGACCGCATCGGGCTGCCGGAACTCGGCGCGAAGTGGTTGGCGCTTCTCATCCTTTTCGGCGCATTGGGGCTGACTGGCTTCATGCTGCGCGCCGCACGCATCTCGACTTTCTATGTCGCGGGCCGCGCCATTCCCTCCTCATGGTCGGGGCTCGCGCTGGCCGCCGTGCTGGCGGGCATGGGCCTGATTTTTTTGCCGCCGCTGCCCCCAGGTCTTTCGGTCGCCACCCTGCTGGCTGGCGTCATCGGCGGTCTGGCCATCCTCGGCCTGCTGACCGCGCCGCTCTGAAAGCTCAAGTCTTCTTTGGCGTCGCCGTTGTTGT
>JANXTB010000090.1 GCA_025356415.1 Hyphomicrobiales bacterium | reverse complement strand
CCTTCGCCTCCGGCCGCGGCGGATCGATCATGCCGATCAGTCCCACGAAGGTCATGCGGTCCTCGACATCGGCGTTGAAGTCTCCGCTCACTTGTTGATCGCCGGGAAGCTCCCGGTACGCCACGCCGAGCGTGCGTAGCGCCTGCCCGGCCAATTCGTCATTGGTCGTCATGATCTCCAGTCGCCGCTCCGATGTCATCGGCCGGGCCTCTTCTCCCACCAGCTCCTGCGTGCAGCGGGCAAGTAGAATGTCCGGGGCGCCCTTGGTCAGAGCGAGAAACCGTTCCTGCCGTTTGGCATCGCTGTGCAGCGTGCTCATCAATTTGCGTTCGGACGAGAAAGGCGCCTCCGCCAGGCGCACAAAGCGCGCGTCAAGCGCCTCGGCTTCCAATCCGGCCTTGCGCGCGGCGACGATCAGCGCGCCCTCGGTTGGATCACCCTGTATCGACCAGCGATCGCCGAGCTGCTGCAATATCGCGTTGTTGGCGCGTTCCGCGACCACGAGCGCGCGTGTGAACTCCGCACGCAGCGCCCCGCGGATCGGCAGCCCGTCGCGCCCAGTGACCGTCCCGTCGAGCGAATAACCGGCGCCGGTGATATCCACGATGCCGGTGGCGGTCACGACGCACCGCACTGTCATTTCGTTTTTCGTGAGAGTGCCCGTCTTGTCCGTAGCCACGACGCTGGCTGATCCAAGCGTCTCCACGGCGGATAAATGACGCACGATGGCTTTCCGCCCGGCCATGCGTTGGACGCCTATCGACAGGACGGCGGTGACGACGGCCGGCAGGCCTTCTGGCACCGCGGCGACGGCCAGCGCAACGCCAAGAATAAGCACGTCGATGATCGCCGGGAGGCCGCGGATGTCCTCGATGATCACGATGGTGATGATCATCACGATGGCGATCGCCACCACCGCCAGCCCGAGCGCCCGGCCAACCTTGTCGAGTTCGTTCTGCAAAGGGGTGATCTCGTCGGGAGCGGCGCGCAGCATGCCGGCGATGCGGCCAATCTCGGTCTTCATGCCAGTCGCGGTGACGACGACTTTCCCGCGCCCGGTGGTCACCGAAGTTCCGCTAAAAACCATATTGCTTCGGTCCGCCACGCTAATCCCGTCCTGGATCGCCGCGACGGACTTTTCGACGGGCAGGCTTTCCCCTGTGAGGGCGGCTTCTGCTGTCTGGAGGCTGATGGCTTCAATGATGCGCCCATCGGCAGGGACGGTGTCCCCTGCTTCAAGCAAGACGATATCTCCACGAACGATGAGCCGGGCAAGGATGCTTGACCGCACGCCGTCACGCACAACATTGGCCCGGGCCGCCGACAATTGGCGAAGCGCCGCCAGTGCTTTCTCGGCGCGCGTCCGCTGAATGTAACTTAGAGCCGCGTTCAAAATGACGACGGCCAGGATCGTCATCGCCTCATAGGGCGCCGCGGTCTCTCGCTCATAGAACCAAAGAATGGCCGAAACGACGGTCGCTCCGAGCAACAGGAGGACAAGCACATTCTTGAATGGTTCGAGGAGCTTTCTCCATTCGGGCTCCGGCATTTCGGCCGTCAATTCATTCGGGCCGTGCTGATCAAGTCGCTTGAGCGCCTCTTGTGGGCTCAAGCCGATTTCCGCCGAAACGCTTTGCTGTTTCAGAACGTAATCTGCAGATTGCAGATGAGGAGCAGCCTCGTTTTGCCCAGCCCCGGTCTGCATGCGCTTGGCCCTCGGCTAACAATGAAGTTACGAGACGAAGATCGGCAGACGCGTCGACCGTCGTTGCGACCTGACCCTGTTCAGCAGCCGGGCCGCCCGTCAGCTAGCTGCATTCCTGTTTGACGTCGAAAAGATGTCCCACACGACAAGGAACATGGCGGCGATGACCGGCCCCACAATGAAGCCGTGCAGGCCGAATGTTTGAATTCCGCCAAGTGTCGAAATCAGCACGACGTAGTCAGGCATTTTTGTCGCTTGACCCACGAGCATAGGTCTCAAGAAATTATCGACCAGACCGATGACAAGCAGGCCATAGAGAATCAGGAACACGCCCTGCCAGATGGATCCCGTGACAAGGAAATAAATCGCGACAGGCAGCCAGACGAGCGCAGCCCCGATAGCCGGCAAGAGCGACAGGAAGGCCATCAGGACGGCCCACAGCAAGGAGGCGCGCACCCCCAGAAGCCAGAACGCAGCGCCCCCGGCGACGCCCTGGAGAAGGGCGACAAGAATATCTCCCTTCACCGTTGCACGGACGACGACAGTGAATTTGTCGAAAAGAGCGTCCTGCTGCTCGGACCGCAGCGGGATCGCTTCCTTCATGCGACGAGTCAATGCGAGTCCGTCGCGAAGCAAGAAGAAGAGCAGATAGAGCATCACGCCGAGGCCGACGACGAAATCCAGCGTACTCTGGCTAACGACAAGCGCTTGGCTGGCGACAGCTTGGATGCCGCCCGTCAGCGCCGCCGAAAGCCTGTCACGCACCAACCCGAGATCCGTCAGTCCGAAGCGGTTGAGCGACGCTGTCGCCCAGGTTGGCAGGGCGTCGAAGACCGGCTGAAAGAAGCGAATAAAATCGAGGTCGCCGGATTGGATCCTGCCATAGAGATCGGTGGCCTCGCGAGCCAGCGCCGCAGCGATCAGCAGCACCGGCAGAACCACGATGCATAAAATCACCACCACGCTCGCCAAAGCAGCCCAGTTGCTGCGACCAGGCCAAGCCTTCCGGAGCCGCTCGTTCAACGGATGAAATACGACAGCTATTACGGCAGCCCAGAAGACCGCGCCGAAAAAGGGCCAAAGGATCCAGGCGAACGCAAGTGTGGCCGCCGCGATGAGCGCCAAAAAGGCCTTATGTTCTAGATTACGCAAACCAGATCCTTCACAAACGGCAGCAAGGCGACGTCAGCCGCCATACGGTTTAGGTTGACCCTCGGCGCCCTTGGCTTGCCCTTGAATATGCTCAGGCCCCAACAGGCTGGATGTTATCGGCCCCGACAAGGATCCGGCGTTGGAACTGGCGCTCAGGAACGGCGCGATGGGTGATTGTCACCACAGCCGCGTCCGGCAGTGTGCGCAGGAGGTGCGCCATGATTTGTTCTTCGGCAGCACGATCTGCTCCTGCGCCTGTTCCTTTTTCACGTGAATGAATCCTGAGCGGAAAACTGCAGACATCGGCTCGCAGCGACCGGGGGCGCTTCCGACAAATGTGCCTTTTTCAAATCCAAGAAAGACGCCGTCACGAGCGACTTTTTATTCTAAGAACAGCGTCCATGATCGTCTTGGGCAGATGACGACGGTCGCGATTACAAAGACAAGCCCCGTCATTCACCTCGTCCTTTGTAAGCGTGCGTCCTTATGACGAGAGGACTTATACGGTGAGTCAGCAGTCAACTCCGTTTCAGTGGCCCGTCCGGCGGCGTAGCTCCGTCGTTTTTGAAGCATGCAAGCAGGGCCTATTTGTAAGTCTAAAACTTAGTGTTCGCGGTGTCCTTGACCCGCATCAATAGCAATCCTGCAACTTTCGTGATCATTGCTTATCGCAGTTTTGCGCCGTTTCCCCCGAGACTACCTCCGTCAGACTGTTGCAAAGGACTTCTGAAATGCATCCGCTTCACCGCGAAAACCATCTGATCGAACGCATCGGCTGGTTACGGGCTGCCGTGCTCGGAGCCAACGATGGCATCATCTCGACGGCAAGTCTGGTCGTTGGCGTGGCCGCCGCATCAAATTCAGCCAGCGAAGCCCTGGTGGCCGGCGTAGCGGGGCTCGTAGCAGGAGCTATGTCCATGGCGGCTGGCGAGTACGTGTCGGTCAGTTCACAGGCCGACACGGAAGCGGCAGATTTGACCAAGGAAAGACGCGAACTCGTTGATCAGCCAGAGGCAGAACTTAACGAGCTGACGCAAATTTATGTTTCCCGTGGAGTTGACCCGGCTTTGGCCAGGCAGGTCGCCGAGCAAATGACCGCCAGAGACGCATTTGCGGCGCACGCGCGCGACGAGCTAGGGCTGTCGGCGCATGTGGTGGCTCGTCCGGTTCAAGCGGCGCTGACGTCGGCGGCGACATTCGCCGTGGGGGCCGCAATGCCGCTTGTAATCGCGTTCCTTTCCCCGGCCCAGCGTACGGTATGGATGGTCTCAGCCGGATCGCTTCTCTGTCTGGCGTTGCTTGGCGCTTTGGGAGCCCAAATCGGAGGAGCCGAAATCCTGAAACCGACGATCCGCGTTACGTTCTGGGGCGCCTTCGCTATGGCTGCGACAGCCGCGATCGGAGCACTTGTGGGGCATGCAGTGTAAATGATTTAGCTGGCGGAGGGAGCGGAACTGGGATCGAACATTCTCCACCCGCGCGGATCTGGCGATTGTTCATCTCTACTTGCGGCGGTGGCCCGCGCCTGGAGATCATAGCGAATCCATAGGAAATTTTGGTCCCGTTTTCATAGTCCACCGGCTCACAGCGCGCAGTGACCTTCGACAAGCGAGTAAGGACGTGTAACTTGTCGTGTGGATTTTAGAATAGTCGTCCCAATGACGTCATGGACCACGCACATGAATGGAACGGGCTTGTCTTGCGTCGTCGCCCAAACCTTGGCGCCATCCGATCATAAAGTTTGCGTCTCAGAACGCGCCCTTTTTGAAGCGAGCGATGCGTCCTCTGGGGAACGCCTTTACGTCCTAAACGGCGGACCGCCCCCTTGGCTCGATGAAGCGGACGAGATAACTTTCAAAGCGATACATTGCGCCACGAATGCGGTGCGCATTTTGGGCCAGTTTGAATCCCGTGTCCTTCGGATGGAGCTCGAAGTGCGCGTCGGTTTGCTTATCGATCCATTGTTAGAAAATCGGCTCGAAGCTTTTCTGCTCGACAATCCGTTCATGATCTTTGGTTCTATCGCCAAACGCGAACGGGCCGGGCCCTTTGTGAGTTTGGCGGCCGTTCTCGACTTGAGTTCGACAGCCTATCGCGATGTGCGGCATGAACTCCCTAACTTTGCGCTGCGGTGTGGGCCAGAAGTACATTCACGGGTGCATGTCGAGACGTTCAACGAAGACGGTCAATTGCTCGCCTTCGGAGACTTGCCTGTCGAACGCGGCGCGATCGCTCGGGCGGCGATCCGAGTCAGTCATACGGGTTTCGGATGGGTCAGGCGCTTCGATGCGCTCGGACCGCTCTGATCTATTCCGTCACGCCGATCTTGCGCGCAACCGCGCCCCATTTGCGAATTTCAGCCTTCATGAATGTATCGAACTCTGCAGGGGAGCCGTGCAGCGGCGCGAAGCCCTGCGCGTCGAACGTCGCAAGAACCTTCCTGTCGGTCAGCGCCTCATTCGCGGCCTTCGCCAGCCTGTCGACGAAGTCGGCAGGCGTAGCCTTGGGCGCAAGTAGCCCCAGCCACAACCGCATATCGTAACCCTTCAAACCGGATTCATCGAGTGTCGGCAAGTTGGGAAGTAACTTGTCGCGTTCGAGCCCGGTTGTGGCGAGACCGCGCAGAGCGCCCTGAGCTATGAAACCCTCAACCGGGGGAATTGTCGAAAAGGTGACCTTCACCTGGCCAGAGATAATGTCGTTCAAGAGATCGCCGCCGCCCTTGTAGTGCACGGGCACCATTTTGACCCCGGTGTATTCGCCGAACAATTCGCCAGCAAGATGTGTGACGGTGCCGCGCCCGGCAGTCGCATACATCAGATCGCCGTTAGCCTTGCCCCAGGCTATCAATTCAGGAACGGTTTTGGCCGGCACTGTTGAATGGACGACCAGCACGTTGGACGTCTCCGCGAGCGGCGCCACAGCCGCAAAGTCTTTTGAATATTCGAAACGCCGATCAGGGAACAAAGTCTCGTTCACTGCGAAAACGAGTGGCGCAAGCAGCAACGTGCGGCCGTTCGGCGTTGAGCGCGCAACCGCCTCGCTGGCGATATTGCCGGACGCGCCAGCGCGATTTTCAACGATAACAGGAGCGCCGAGCAGTTCGCCCATCCGCGCGCCTATCACGCGCGCGATGATGTCCGTCGGCCCGCCGGCCGAGAACCCGACCACGAGCAGAATTGGGCTTTCGGCGGCACGAACCGACGGAGCCGCCATTGTGGCTGCGAGTAGCAAGAGGAATGTGCAAAAATAACGACTCATCACGAACTCTATGTGCTGGTCGCCGCGCTTGCGGCGAGGAGGACATTGCAGGCGGGTTCAATGCAGGGCGAGAATGCGATCGTCGACCCGCGCCTTGCGCTTGACGTCGATCCAATCGCCCGTCCCCGGCTGCGTGCGTAGCCGTATTTTCAAGTCGCCATACTCACTTCCTTGCTCAACGCCATCGACGCGCAATTCCGCCCAAGGAAGAATATGTCCGATTGAGCCGCCGGCGGCATTTCGGATCTGGTTCATATCTGCGAAAGCGACGATGCCGGTTGCCGGATGCGCATAGGCGCAACGCGCATTGGGAGCCAGGGCGGCGAATTTCATGAGTTCATCGGCGGGGATTTTTTGATCCGTCTCGACCAGCAAGCCGCGGAGCGCCGGCAAGCTGACGAACTCTTTCTCCTGGAGCTCGATGAGTGCACGGGTTTCAGCAAGACCGGCAACGATATAATGATGAGCGTAAGCCGCCGCGATCTGACGCAGGTCCATAACGTCGGAGAAGCAGACGGTTCGGCCATGGGTCAACGCTAGCATAGCGTGCGACAGGCTGCTTGCGGAAGGAAAGGGCATCACCACGATCATACGCGCCCAGTCTGCAGGGGCTGCCAGCGAGCAAGCTTTCGTCTGCACCGCCACGACATCCGAATCCAGCGTTAGCGTGCCGCCATTGAGGTCGGAAACAATCCTGCAAGGGTACGCTTGCTCACGCGCGGCTCCGGAGCGTTCACGAATTGTGATTTCGACTTTGTCCTGAAACCACGAACCATTGACGATAATCACGCGCGCCAAGGGATGTCGGGCTGCCAGCATCGCGTTCGGAGAATCATACAGGATGGCCGTCATTTCCAAATGGTCGAATGCGCCATCATCGGGTCGCAAATGCACAGCCGTGATCCGGCTGCGGTATAAAGCGCAGGCGAACACCAGATGATCGATCGGATGAGCGATGTTCAGCGCAACGATGTCCCCTTCCTTGAGGCCGATCGCAGACAGGCGCCGTTCAGCGGAGATGATGCCCTGCGCGAGTCGTCCGTAAGGAACAACCGACGCCGCTGCGACAAGGGCGAGGGTGTTGGGCGCAAGGGTCGCCTGAAATAGAATTGCGTCGATCGGGTTCATATTGACCGTCCCTGGTCGTTCTGAGCTGCGCTGCGCAAAACGAAACGGCGGCCCGCCACATTGGCGGGCCGCCGTTAAATTATGTCAGGGCTAGAAATGGTAATTCATGCCGAGTTTGCCGAGCGTAAGATTGCTCGACGAACGCACCGAACCGCCGTTCGTATTCCAAGCCGCCGGAATCGTCCGCGAACGATCGGCAAAGCCGACCCAAAGCACTTCGGCGCGGATGCTGACGTTGTCGGTGATCTTGTGCTCGATGCCGCCGCCAACCACGACGCCGGTGCGCCACTTGGTTTCGTCTGACGAGGAGACACCGTAGCCCGACGTGTAGTTATAGCTGTCCTTGACGCGTCCGATGGCCAAGCCGGCGGTCAGGTAAGGCATCGTGCCGTTGAAGTCTGCGCCGATGCGGCCACGCAAGGTGGCGAGGTCGGAAACTCGGGACTGCTTCGTCGTCGCGCCAGTCTGGGAATAACCGTAGTAGCCAGTGGACGTCGTCGTGTGGACGCCATTGACGGATGTCTTGCCGCCGAGGAAGGAGAAATCCGCTTCCACGCCGTACACGAGGTTGCGGCTCTGGAGATTAAAGCCGGCCTGGACCCCCGCGAGAGTGCCGAACTTGCTGGCCGAAGTATCGGAGCCAACCGCAGTGCCATATCCGGCGCCGAGGGGCGTGGCCCTGGTGTCATCAACATGCGAGTTCAACCAGCTGCCGCCCAGACTGCCGCCCAGGTAAAAGCCCTGCCAGCCAGTGGCCAGCATCGGCGAACCCGTGGGGGCGTTGCGGGCAGGAAGGTCGGCAGCGAATGCGCTGGCGGAAGCGGCTGCGGCAAAGGCCGCGAACGCGGACGCCGATGCGGCCGCGGAAGTTGTCGAATTCATGAATTGGCCCCCTTATTCCGTAATGGAATCATACTGATACCATCTGACTACCTCTTAGTTACTTGTGCAGAATTGTAAATCTCCGGGGTATCCGCTTTGTACAACGGCTCGACCTGAGAGACAAAAATGATACACATTAACGAACCCTTCACCGTCGCCGTTCGATGTGCGATGGGATAGGAAATCTCAACAGGAATACGCTGGCCAACGTGCGGCGCGATTCAACGAACGAACGGCGAAATTGATGTCAGATTTGGCGGAAATGATTGAGTTTCATGCGCGCGTCCACCCGCACAAGGCAGCGATCATTACACCTGACTCAATCCTTTCTTACGAGATGCTCTGGCGGGGCATGCTCACGGCGCAAAGCAGATTTGCCGCAAATGGCCTCAAGCCAGGCGATCGCGTGGGAATCAATGTGCCCAATCCGATCGGCCACGTGACCCTGATGTGTGCGCTTCATCGTGCTGGAATCGCTTCCGCCTCCATGGAACAGCCGCAGGCTGAATCGCTTGCGACCGGGGTCATCGACGCGATGCTGACCCATGCTCCCGTCGCCGGAACGCCCGCCCAAATGATTTTGGTCGATGAGACATGGTTCAGCGATCCGACGGCCGGCGCGGGCGTACCGGCTACCGTATCTGACGAGGCCCTGTGCCGGATGGTCTATTCGTCCGGAACCACAGGTCAGCCGAAAATCATCGGCGTCACACGTCGGGGCGTCGCCGAACGAATTGAAACTTACGCCATCAGGCTCAGCACGCCGAGTTGGGACCGCCTGCTCTGCATGCCCGGTCTTTCCACCAATTATGGGTACAGTTTCACGATCACCGCCCTATGGCTCGGAAGGACAATTCTCTTCCCGCTCGGTCCCGTCGCACGAGACATGATCATCTCCTATCAGGCCGAGATCCTCGTCGCGTCGACGCATCAGATTTCGGTCATCGTCAAGGCTCAGGAAGACCACCTTCTGACGCTCGAAAGTTTACGCGCCGTCCACATCGGCGGCAGCGTCGCTTACGCTCCCCTGCTCACTCGCATCCGCATGCTCGTCTGCAACAACGTTATTTGCGGCTATGGTTCGACAGAGGGCGGCACCGTCGCTTATGCGCCCGCAGACATGGTGCACGGCATCGACCGCGCTGTGGGGGCCCTCGTTCCCTGGGTTGAAGCCGAGACGCTCGATGCAGATGATAAGCCCCTGAATCTCGGAGTGGAGGGTCAAATTCGACTTCGAACGATGGGCCAGGGCCGCCGCCTCATCCGCAACGACGAGGGGGACTTTGAACTGGAAGCCAACGATTGGTTTTATCCCGGAGACCAAGGGGTCATCTATCGCAATGGCCTCATGTTGATTACGGGCCGCGTCAATGAGCTCATCAACCGAGGTGGGGTCAAGATCGCTCCGGACGCAATCGAGGAGCATTTGAAAAAACATCCTGACGTTGCCGACGCCGCCGCAGTAGGCATGCTTGATCAGGTCGGGCTCGAGCAGATCTGGATGGCCGTCGTATTGAAGAACTCCGTCGATATTTCAGCGCTGTTCGCTTATTTCCGGGAATTCCAGCCGCAACTAACCCCAGACCGGATTTTTCCGATCGACGTGATCCCGCGCAATCGGCTCGGCAAAATCGCGCGGGAGATTCTGAAGGAAGAGCTTAAGGGACTCGAGGAATCCCAGGCCTTGGCGCTCCGGTAGACGGCGAGGCGTCCGGCTTGGGGGCCGCGATTTTGATGAACTTGTCGCTGCCCCAAACGCCATTATCAAAGAACTCATCGGAGGTCTTGGGATGCGACGCGCCGCCATTTCTTTCGCCAGCATTTTTGCTTTCATCTAATTCGGTATTTGCGCAGCTCAAAGCAGCCGCTACGCCCGGCGGGCAGCCTGCATCGGGGTTGGATGGGAGCGGCAAATGGGAAGGCATAGCCGTCGAACTGCTGACCGGGATGCTGGCCCCGACCGGCTAGAAAGTTGAGTTCGTGCAGATGAAGTGGACCATGATGCGTGGCACTGTTCTGGGGAGCCCACGCCCTTTTTAAGCTGTCAGTGTTGGGTGCCCGGCATCTCTGGCAGCCTTACGGCGACGCGAGCGACTTAGGATCTAATGAAAGCTGAGTTCTTCGTTTTGATCCAGTGCGCACAAGGGCCATGCGAGTACGATTTGCCGAGCCGCTTGCTCATGAAGCCAACGGAGCGCACGGCGGCCGCGAGTCGATGCGAGCTCGATTTATTTCAAATAAAGCTTGCCGAAAATATAATGTAGTTGGCGACCCGACGATTAATTTTGCAGGCATACACGACTTGTAGTGGGATGATTCTACAATCTCCAGTCTTGTCCAACAAACGACTAGGGGGACGCCATGGGACAGTTGAACACGCGGAACGTCGAGATTCATTTCAGCGATGTTGCAGACGGCTTGTTCCGCGCTGAGGCGATTGCGAGGAGTTGCGAAAACGACATCGCGAATTTGGCGGCTTTCTTCCAAACCACCTATGACGTTTCCGGGCTGAACCATGGCGGCACGCGCGTCTATGTCATCAGTCCGCCTGGCGGAGGAGCGTCCAACACCGGTTGGAAAGGTCTCCTTGGCGCAAGCGAAATGGACATCAACGGTGATTACGTTCCACCCAAGGCGGGCGCTCAGGGCGTGACCATTCGCACCGATTTCGCGAGCTTCCTGTTCTGCGCGGAATTCGCGGAAATCTTGATGGACCTGTCGTCGGCCGGCTGGGTTCCGTCCTGGAGCGACGGTGAAGCGCTTTCGATCGTCCTCGCGACGGAACTTCACCCGACAGGCTATTATGGAGCCGCGGGCGGTGCGCCACGGGTCAATCCATGGCTGCAATCAGACCGTCGGGACTGGATCTCCGTCACGGAAGAAACCGACAAGGACATCCTGTCCTACGGATGCGGCATCCTGTTTCTGAATTACTTGCGATACCAGCTCGGGTTCAGCCTGACTCAGATCGTCAATGCCCGTCCGGCTTGGGGATCAGGCATTTTCGGTCACGTGACTTTGGCCGACCGCTATGCGGTGTTGACGGGAAAGGCCGCCAACAGGGCCTTTCCCGAATTTATGGCGCTGCTCGACCTGCATCTGCCGCGCGAGAAAGCTGCACTCTGTTATGTGGGGCGCGACAACATTTTCCCTCTTCGCGATCCCGCGCACCGCTCTGTCTATTCGTCCGCGCAAACGGTTCAGCTGAGCAGCAACAGGCTGGAGCCGTCGCAGCATGTGACCCTGAAACCCGGCATCCTGTGCGGTGAAGGGGAATTTTCTGTCTGGCGTGTCGAGGACGTCAACGAGATCACCATCTCAGCCAGTTGCGCGGGGTTTGCCGAAGCCGATTTCAAATGGTCAATCAACGGGACGGATGTGGCGTCGGTCACTCCGTCGTTGACAGCCGACATAGTGGTTCCGCACGCAGATCGCACGGTGACCACTAACCTGTCCCAGAGCGTTTCAGTTTCGTATTCGACCGCCGGAAGCTGGAATCGAAGCACGCTAAAAATTTCCAATCTGAATCACGAGGGCTCCTACCAGCTCGACATCAAAGTCTCCGCGAGCGAGCGCTTCAAGAATGACGGGGATTCGACGTCCCACCAGGACGTCGAACTGCCGACCCTTCATTTCGAATATGACCGGTCTTTCGCCGACGCCCAGAGACGCTGCAATGGCGACCTCGTTCAGATGAGCGCCGACTTACAGAAGCTTTCGGCCGCGATGCAAGCCTACAAGAATGCGCCGGATCCTCAGCCGGATTTGCGGCTCGGTGAAATTCTCGCGGCCGCCGTCGCCGTCAACGAGAGCATGAAGACCGCGGCGGATAGGATGGGCAAGACGGGGTCGGTGTTCCTGCAGGAGCTTTCCAGAAACACGCATCTTGCTTCGGAAGTCGCGGCGACGCGCGGATCGTTTATTCAGGCTGCGGAACAGACGCGCGGCGAGCGACATGAGCAAGCCGCAATTGATCCTGCCCTGGAGCGCAAATAATGCTGCGAGCGCCGAACCCGATCGCTTGATTACGGGAGCGAGCAGCGCCTCGGCGCGCTCGCGCGCGCGTTAGCCTGGCGAATGCTGGACAGGCATTCTGGAGGGCAATGACAAGAGGGCAACGTGCCTCGGCACTACAAGTGTAGCCGAAGACTAAATGCGCGCCCCCGCCCTACAGGATGCTAGGCGGGGGCCTTGCGTGCGCTTTTTAGCGGCGGCGCTGCGGCGCCGGTCTGACATAAGGTCGGTATAGCTGAGCACCGTAGAAATCGCTCCACGTTCCAGGACTCGTCTCACCAATGCAACGCGGGTCCATACCAGAGCCCGGACCAGCGCAAATCACCTCATTGTTGATGCCGGTCTGCTGCGCAGCCGCTGGTCCGGGGGCGAGAGCAGACGTAATGCCGATGGCGAACAAGAAAGCACGTTTCATAACGCCCTCCTTTGAAATGCCGACACATTGCACTAGCGAGCCTCGCGCCGTTACGTCTCCATTGCAATAGGCCGAAATCGAACAGACCAGCGCTCCCTCGAGGGCGCCGTAGCGCGGCGCGCGTAAGATGAACTGGTCGGGTGCGGCTTCGACGAACAAAAAGAAACCCGGCGCTCTGCACCGGGCCAAGTCTAGGGAGGGAAACGAAGCCTCATGGGTTTGAGACGCCCGTCAACAGGACCCGGATCATTAGGTTCCTCTACGCCACCGGAATCGCCTTGAGAACGGCTCTCGCTTCGCCTTGTTGTCGGGGAGGGCGTCTTTGCGTCCCTCTGCATTTCGAATCTCGCATTGCGAGTGGTTCAGGGCATCTCCCCTGATCAGTCGCTCCGCCATAATCTCGCGCGCTGCTGCCACGGCCTCTTCTTTCAGCGCGTCCAAGTCCGCGAATTCTGCACCTTCGGCGCCCCTGATGCAGTCGCCTTGGTGGACCTGATCTAGGAAAAAGCGCGGCACGTAGACCCGCCTCCTGTTAGGTCGGAAACCGGCTTAGCGTTACTTTGGTTCAAGCATTGTCAAACTTTTGTCGAACTCGGACACGCCTTGTCGGATCTGGCTCGAACTGCATAAATCTTGGGTCAAGCAACATGTCGGAAAACGGTGATGCTGTATCTGGACAGGGTTTTAGGCGCGCATAGGTCGGGGTTTAGCCCCGAAGAAATTGAGGTTATGCGACAGGCGGCGACCGCCTGTGCGAGTTCCTGCGCCGAGGTGAACTTACCCCCCTGCAGCGACAGAAAACTGCCGGGCGGCCGCATTGGGGCCTTCGCCCTGCAGCGTCCTGAACAGCTCCTTTACTGAATAGGTCATGCGACGGTGCCTTGTCGGGTGTGGTCCCCTGCGCGGCCCCAACACAAACAGCCCCCCGCTGTCGTCACGGCACCTGAGGCTTTCGAGTTGGTCGATCCGACAGGGATAGACCCCGTGACCTCACGATGTCAGCGTACTACCGGGGCCGTGATAGGTTTCGATTACACCTCGTTTAGTGTCAGGCAAATACTCTCCGTGACCTCATCATTGTGCGCTGTGGAGGCATATACAACGCCTGCGACGAAACGACGGAGAAGTATGGCGTGCCAGGCGACTAACGTGCTTTGCGCCAACGAAAGGCAACGGCGTCACCGCCATCCAAGCGCCGGGGCAACATGGGTCAGAATCGCTTCAATAATGTGGGCATTGTAGCTAACCCCCAATTGGTTGGGCACGGTCAGGAGCAGCGTATCCGCCTCGGCGATCGCTTCGTCCTTCTTGAGTTGCTCGACAAGGATGTGCGGTTCGGCGGCAATCGTCCTCCTCGATCAATGCGCCTACGCGAAGCAGAGAGTAGTCGAAGCGAAAGTTGTACGGAGAGGTCCCGCCAAAGCCGAATAGAAGGTCCGACACCGCCGCCATTAACGTGGTTTTCCCAGCTTCATTGGCGCCGTAGACGATGTGGAGATCGGGCGCGCCCTCTCGAAATTCGAGCGCGCAATCCTCAAAGCGACCGTAGCGCTCGAGCACGAGTTTCGCGAATCGCATCAGCCTGCGCCCTGAAGGCGCGGCCGCAGTGCGTCAGAAGCGGTCCGCACCAGTGTTTGCCAATCAGAGGTACTCGCCTTCGCGCGGAATTTGCCCTCGCCTTCCTCTAGATCGCCGCGGATGGCATCTAGGAATGGCGCGAGATCCTGAGCCACGAGCACCGCCAGTTCCTCGTCTTCGGGCGCCGCGGCGATCAACGCGGCAAAATCCTCGCCGGCTGCAATGGGGCACATCGTGCTTGGGGCTAGCGAAGCTTCTCGACTATTTTCTCGAGCCAGAGATCCGGTGAAATAGCTGTTGCGATGGCACGGACATCGTCACGAAGGGTCAACAGCGTGTCTCGAAACGAACCGGCGTTTGGGGTTTCACCGTTTAGCGCTAAGCGGGTGATCAGCGATCTTCCATTAGCACCCGTATGGGCTTCGGCAAGCGCATTGCGAATCGACCCAAGCAGTGTTTCCGGTGACAAGTCCGAACAATCCACGTCGAACCTGTTCCCAACGCACGACATCGAGCTCAATGGACTCAATCCCCACGACCTGGCGATCTGCAACTTCAACGATGACGGCGCCCTTCGGACCGGTTTCACGAATGTTACGACCCTGGATGTTGCCGGGAAAGACAACATACGGATCGCGGCTGACAATTTCATAGGTGTGCACATGGCCAAGTGCCCAATAGTCATATCCACGCCCGCGCAAGTCATCAAAGGAACAAGGTGCGTATCCGAAATGGCCCAAGCGGCCACCGAGGGCGGTATGGAGCACACCTATGTTGAAGATATGTGGGAGCGCCTGCGGATAAGACACGGCGAGGTTGTCAACGACTGCCGCGTTGGCGAAACTCTGGCCATGTACGGCGACGCCAAGACCCTCAAGTAGATGCGTCTCCGGCTTCCGGCTATTGAAGCACCGGACATTGTCGGGCCAAGGGATGGTCCGAGACAGCACCGAAGCCGCGTCATGATTTCCGGCGAGAAGAAAGACAGGGATTCTCGCTTGGTTAAGGCGACCCATCGCGCGAGCGAAGTAAAGGCCTGTGCCCATGTCTTTCCAGTCGCCATCGAACAGATCACCCGCAATAACAACAAAGTCCACAGCCTGAGCCAAGGCTTGGTTAACCAAGTTGTCAAAGGCGGCCCGAGTCGGCAACGACTGGTTAGCAAGTGAGCGTCGGAAACTGCAGGTGCCCCATTCGGACGTTCAACCGAATGCATCAGGTTCGCTTCCGGCTCAAGTAGAGCCTCCCGAAGGGTCGGAGTTGGACTGGAGGCTCGAATGATACCAAGATGCGTGCGCAATTTTTTATGAACTTTAGCACTCACGCATATGGCGGATTCGCGATCCGTGATGCAGCGACGAAGTGCGGAGCTTCGGAGAAGCGACTGCTCTGGAGAAGGCCAGAGCGCTACTTCTGGGAAACAAGAAGTCAGGGGCTAACGCGATGAGTCGGTATCTTCCGCCGATATTTCTCAACTATGTTTTGAAGCGGAGAAACGTCCGATCAGGAGACTGGCGGTGCGCGTAGTCGCCGTCGAACCATGCTCGGATTTCCCAGGAAAACAGCCAATTACAGGGAAATCACTCGCGATTTAAGGCCGACCCGTTAAGTCTTAACCCAAGAAACCACGACATGACGCCGACTTCTCTCAAAATGTATCGTTTGCGAGCAGGGAATTTTTCTGCCCCTATCAGCGATGTAGACCGCGCTTTTCAGCGAAGGTTGGTGCTGAGCGAAGCCTTTCCGCGACGCAGCTGAGGCAGGACCATCACTCGCGGCTTTTGCCTCAGCCGACGTCGTGCTGTCTTGTCGGCTTTCACCGGCGCGGCAGAAATCTTCGCCAGGCGCCGTCGCCGCGAGCGCCCGTTAACGATGGAGCTCGTTGTCGGCGAACAGTCAGGCATTCAGGTCACACGCCACCAGACTGCCTTGTGCCTCCGGTCCAAACGAAAGTTTCCCCTCGAGGATTAGATCACAGCGCCCTACACCCCAGAAAAGAGCCATTTCAATTCAAGCAGCATCCGAATCAAAACTAGGTTTGTGTCAAGAATAGAATTGCAGCGCGGGAACAATCTTTCGACTTTGCATCGTCCACATTTTTTGCTTTTAAGGAAGAGAGGCGCCCAGACTTACACGCCTCGCGAGCCTCTCAGGAGCTCACATGTCTCAACTTACAATCATTTATCAACGACCAGGCGCGCTAAAGCCGTGCCCAAATAACCCGCGCACGCATTCCAAAAGCCAGCTCAGGCAGATTGCCGACAGCATCAAGGCGTTCGGCTTTGCCAATCCGATCCTCGTTGACGAGAATAATGTCATCATCGCCGGGCATGGACGGCTGCTCGCCGCCAAGGAGCTTGCGCTCACGGAGATCGCGACGATTGTTCTGCCGGGGTTGCGCGAGGCGCAAAAATCCGCCCTGCGCATTGCCGACAACAAGATCGCGCTCAACGCCGGCTGGGATCTCGAACTGCTCGAAGTCGAGCTGAACACAATCCTGACCCTCGAGACCGATTTCGTGCTGGAGTCGACCGGTTTTTCGACCGGAGAGATTGATACCCTAATGAGCCCTGATGAGGTCGAGGCCGAAGAGGAGACCATCCCCGCTGCTCTAATGAGAGCCGTCACTCGCCCCGGCGACATCTGGCTCCTTGGCGATCACCGTATCGGGTGCGGCGACAGCCGCGACCCGGATTTCTTGCGGTCGCTGGTTGGCAGCGGTGGGGTCGACGCCGCGTTCTTGGATCCGCCGTACAACTGCAAAATTGATGGTCATGCGGGCGGCAAGGGCAAAGTGCGTCATCGCGAATTCGCCATGGCGTCTGGCGAGATGAACGAGGACGAGTTCGTCCGCTACCTTAAAGAAACGCTCGGCGCCTGCGCCGGCGTGTCTCGAGCTGGCGCGGTGCATTTCGTCTGCATGGATCACCATCACATCGGTGAGCTGACGGCCGCCGGCCGCGAGGTCTACGGCGCCCGGCTGAATGTCTGCGTCTGGCACAAGTCGAACGCCGGCATGGGCAGCCTGTACAGGTCGCAGCATGAGCTCGTTTTCGTATACCGGGTTGGAGACGCCCCGCACTTCAACGCCGTTCAGCTCGGCAAGCACGGCCGCAACCGAACGAACGTCTGGCGCTATGATTCCGTGAACACGTTCCGCGGGAGTCGGCGCCATGATCTGGCGCTTCACCCGACCGTCAAACCGACGAAACTTGTTTCAGATGCGATTATGGACGTCACCCGGCGCGGCGATCGGGTGCTCGACGCGTTTCTGGGCTCCGGAACGACCCTGATCGCCTGCGAGCGCACCGGGCGGCATTGTCGCGGCGCAGAAATCGATCCTATCTACACGGACGTGGCGCTACAGCGTTGGTGCGCCCTCACCGGCTCCGATCCGGTGCTCGAAGCCACAGGCGAAACCTGGTCGGTGGTTCGGGAAGCCCGCCTGGCGGAGGCAGTCCAATGAGCGACGAATTCGAAAGCGATGATCATCCGCCGAGCACATATGAAGTCGGCTACGGCAAGCCTCCGCGCCAGACACAATTCACGAAAGGACGCTCGGGCAATCCGTCCGGGCGTCCGCGCAAGGGAGGCTCGATGGCGGAGGTCATGGAAGCCGAGCTGCGCCTTCCGATCATCATCAAGGAGAACGGCAGGAAGCGAAAAATCGACACCCGGCGCGCGCTTGCAAAGTCGCTCAAGAACCGAGCGTTGCAAGGGGACATGAAGGCGTGCGCGCAGCTCATGAAACAGATCGAGGCGCTCGACGCCAAGGCTGAGGCTCAGAAGCCGAGCATACCCCCTCATGCCTCTCCGCGCGTTCTCAATCGGGTGCGATATTTGCACACGCTGGTTGAGCAACTTGGCGAACTCGGGGTGATCAAAAGCGAGAACGACCGGGCGATACTCGACTTGTCGCTTTTTGTTCTAACGGATGGCGCCCTTGCTGCGGGGCTCCGATCGCTCAACGAGGAGCTCTCGCAATTTAATGAACCGTGGTGGTGAGAGAGCGAACTTGTTCGACCAACTTGCGATGAGCATGCAAGCGGAGTCGCCGACATCCGCTTCGACGCGCAGGAGTTCGCAACGCCATTGGTCGAACAAGCGTTCTGATATGTGAGCTGCTACCAGGTCGTTGGGAATGTGGGCGGCCGAGCGGCCCGGGGTTCTGTTTAGAGCGCCTGGGCCGTTTCGATTTTAGCCTTACGCGCGCGCGCCGCCCGCGTGACCTCCAACATGGCCTCAACATCGTCAACGACGTCACCAAGGAGTGTCTGGGCGCGATCCCCGACCCTTCGATTTCGGGCCGGCGTGTCGCGCGCGAGCTGACCGCCATCGTCGAGCGACGTACGCGGTTCTCAGCGAACAACACTCTATGCGCTAGTCGAACGGGCCGGCGCTCCGACCTCCTCTGCCATGTCACGAACGTTCCCGATCCAGACAAATCGTCGGCAATGATAGGCGCAGAACCTTCGATCGAGTCCTGAACGTTCGAAGCAGCGCTGTATTCGTCGAGGAAGGCTATCGCCGCTTGCCCTGCATTAAGAGCTCACTGGCCTGAACATGGAAGGCGGCTGCGAGCCGCTCCAGAACGTCGAGCGTAGGATTGCGCACACCGCGCTCGATCCCGCTCACATAGGTGCGATGAAGCCCGCTCTCGTCAGCAAGATCCTCCTGCGACCACCCGCGCTCGCGTCGCAGGCGTTGCACATTGCGCGACAGGAGGGCTCGCAGGTTCATGCCGGCAGGCAACCAAGCCGCAGCCGATGAGACTACAGCCTATGAGTCACATTCCGCTTGACCTCCGCCACGACGCGAGCGATGTCGGTCGTCGTCAATGTCCTCCTGCATGGAGCCGGACCGTGATTGCCGCCGACCCATCACCCGCTGCGCCGATCATCCATCCACCACAAAATCCACCGCATGTGCGCTACATCAAGCTGGGGCCGGGGGGCCAATGGGCGCGACGCTGCTTCGCGCGCGACGAGCTGCATTTTGGCGAAGCGAGCGATCCGATCGATGTCTGCCTGAATGCCGATTGGGAGGGCGCCCGCAAGCACATGGTCGAGACGCTCGGCCGAAGCCCTGGACCTGCGACAGACGCCGTCCGTGAGTTTCGCGACTTCTTCGCCCTTCCGGCGGGCACGCTCTGGGTCACGTTCTCCGATGGCCATCTCTGGTGGTCGACATGCGAGGCTGAGGTGTTCGACTTGCGTGGGACACCGGGTCAACACGGCGCTGTCATGCGAAAAGTTTACGGCTGGCAAAAGACCAGCATCCTCGGCGAGCCGCTCAGGGTCGATTTCCTCAGCACGCGGCTATCGAAAGTCGCCGCCTATCAGCGCACCATCTGCCGGATCGAGGATGCCGAGTATCTCCTGCGCAAGATCAACGGCCTTGAGGAGCCGGGCACCTTGCGGGCGCGCGAGGCGATGGCGGGGGTCGTCGTCTGCGCGCAGGAGATGATCGCGCGGCTTCATGAGCGCGAATTCGAGCTGCTGGCCGACCTGTTGCTGACGCATCTCGGCTGGAGCCGGATTTCGGCCCTGGGCGGTCCGATGCCCGACGTCGATCTCATCATCGAGCAGCTGGCGACTGGCGAGCGCGCCTTTGTTCAGGTCAAGTCGCGGGCGACGCAAGCCGTGGTCGACGACTACATCGATCGTTTTCGCGCCTCCGGGCTCGACCGCATGTTTTTCCTCTGCCACTCGGCCAAGGGCGCGTTGTCCTGTCGTGATGAGCGCAAAGCGCATATCTGGACTGGCGATGAGCTTGCCGAGAAGGCCATCACGGCGGGCCTGTTCAAGTGGTTGATCGATCGCATCGCCTAGTTCAAAACCGCGTTCCAGAAGCGGCGGCTGGCGATCGGAACCCATCCTGTCCGCTCCACACAGAGCCTCGACCAGTTCGAGAGCAAGGCCGTGAGCGCGCCCGTGGCCTCATGCGTACACAGGCCGCTTCCACTTCGTCCATCAGAGGGTTTAGCGCTTCGTGGGTGCGGGATGGCGACGTGGATTTCGATACCTCGTAGAATCGTCACCAGCCACTCTCAACAACGTGGCCCCATCGGCGATGGCGGTCGCTCTTTCAACCCGACCGAACGCACATTTCACTCGACTTCCCGCGCCACGCGAGCGTCAGTGCACAGGGCAAGGAGGGGTTTGTGCATGGATGAGAATCGCGTCGAACTGGTTCGCAGCCTTTACGAGGCGATCACAGAATAGGCTGAGGCGCTTGTCGACCAGGCCGTTGAAGGACCAGGCGCTGCACGCCTCGTTCGATGTCCACACCGCGATCGCACGGGGCCTTGCGGAGTCCGCCCGCGCTTTTGCGGTCCTGGCGCAAGCGGGCGCTATTTTGTCGGCGGAAAACGTTCCGGATGCCCGCGATTGAGTGGCTGACTTCGGTCGGGGCCACTCGACTTCCTGCGCGTAACGAGCGTCAATGGCATCCCAACGAGGGCGACCTCCGCGGCTGCGCAGACGCCAAGTCTGGGCGAGCGTCTCCACCATGCGACTGATCGCCTGCCCTTCCGGGCGGGCTTGCGTCAGTGCCAGCGGCCACCGCCGCACTGACCCAAAGGAGATCGCCATGAGCGCCCAGCTCACCGACAGCCAGCTCGTCATTCTGAGCGCCGCATCCGCCCGAACGTCCTGTTCGATCCTGCCCCTCCCCTCGAGCCTGACCCTCAATAAGGGATCGGCGGCCCTCGTCCTGAAGAGCCTGATCGTAAGAGGCCTGGTTGCGGAGCAGCCCGCCGGTCCCGAGGATGATGTCTGGCGCGAATGCGAGGATGGCGGCCGGGTTACGCTCAAATTGACGGAAGCGGCATTCCGGGTCCTGAATATCGAGCCCTCCGAGGACGACAACCGGCCCGCCGGCTCTGGCGCGCCGGCCGGATCTGATATTCCAACGGGCTCGTCCATGCCTGCCGCCGACCCGGTTCAGCCCGCACCCGGAACGAAGCTCGCCATCATCCTCGATCTGCTCCGGCAAGACCGTGGCGGAACTCTCGACGAGATCATGGCTGCCACGAAGTGGCAGGCCCATTCGATCCGCGGCGCGATTAGCGGCTCGATCAGGAAGAAGCTCGGACTGCCCATCGAAACACGTCTGGTCGATGGGCGGGGCCGCGTCTACCGGCTCGCCACGACGCTGTCGGCTTCGAAACTCGGCGAGGACGCGCCATGAGCCGGCGGCCCAAAATCGACGTCGAGGCCGAGATCGCCGCCCTGCCCGAGCTCGATCTCGATACTCTGCAGGCGAAGTGGCGCGAGCTCTATGGCGTGCCCTCGCCCAAAAAGATCCGACGGGACTTTCTCCGCCGCGCCATTGCGCATGGCCTGCAGGAACGCGCGTACGGCGGTCTTGGCGCTTCTCTACGCCGGCGGCTGGCGCGGCTTGC
>JANXTB010000078.1 GCA_025356415.1 Hyphomicrobiales bacterium | reverse complement strand
AGGCGACGTGGCAATCCATCTTCGGGCGCTCGCCACACCCCCTGTTGAACCTCCCCCGCCCACCCCGTATAATGTTCACGATCCGAATGATTGTTCGTATCGCGAACACCCAAACCTGCAACGTGCTCGACCGGGCTCATCAAAAGTCTGGCGGCGGGAAGGGCGGCTTATCCGCCACCAAGGGAAGGCTCGATGGCCAAATTTATGAGTCTCGCCGACGCGGTCGCGGAGAATGTCCGCGATGGCGACAGCGTCGCGATGGAGGGGTTCACCCATCTCATCCCGTTCGCCGCTGGCCACGAAGTGATCCGTCAGGGCCGCAAGCATCTGACGCTGATCCGCATGACCCCGGACCTTATTTACGACCAGCTCATCGGCATGGGCTGCGCGGACAAACTCGTGTTTTCGTGGGGCGGCAATCCGGGCGTCGGCTCGACGCACCGCATCCGCGACGCCGTGGAAAACGCCTGGCCGCACCCGCTCGCCATTGAAGAGCATTCGCACGCCGCCATGGCCAACGCTTATGAGGCCGGCGCGTCGAACCTGCCGTTCGCCGTGCTGCGCGGATATATCGGCGTCGACCTGCCGAAAGTGAATCCGAAGATCAAGAGCGTGACGTGCCCCTACACGGGCGAAGTGCTGGCGACTGTGCCGGCGCACCGTCCTGATGTCGGCATCATCCACGCGCAGCGCGCGGATCGTGAAGGCAATGTGCTGATCGAGGGCATCACCGGCTGCCAGAAGGAAGTCGTGCTGGCCTCCAAGCGCACCATCATCACGGTGGAAGAAATGGTCGACAAGCTCGACGCGCCCTCTTTCAATTCGACCGTGCTGCCGCACTGGACCATCGGCGCGATTTCCGTCGTGAAGGGCGGCGCGCATCCCTCATACGCGCAGGGTTATTACACGCGCGACAATTCCTTCTACATCGCGTGGGACAAGGTCTCGCGCGACCGCGACACGTTCCTGGCGTGGATGAAGGAGAACGTGCTGGACAAGACGCCGGACGCTTTTGCGGCGCATGCCAAGAGGAGCGCCTGATATGGCCGATTTCACCCGCAATGAAATGATGACCATCGTGGCCGCGCGCGCGTTGAAGAACGATGACGTCTGCTTCGTCGGCATCGGCGCGCCGTCCGCCGCCTGCAATGTCGCGCGTCTCATCCACGCGCCGCAGATCACGCTGATTTACGAATCCGGCACGATCGGCACGCGTCCCAACGTGCTGCCTTTGTCGATCGGTGACGGCGAACTTTGCGAGACGGCGCTCTGCACCGTGTCGGTGCCGGAAATGTTCCGCTACTGGCTGCAGGGCGGGCGCATCACCGTCGGCTTCTTGGGCGGCGCGCAGATTGACAAATTCGCCAACATCAACACGACGGTCGTGGGCGATTACCACAAGCCGAAGGTCCGCCTGCCGGGCGGCGGCGGCGCGCCCGAGATCGCCACGAATTGCGGCGAGATCTTCATCACCATGGCGATGGGCAAGCGCGCTTTTCTCGAGAAGCTGCCCTTCATCACCTCGATGGGCCATGGCCCCACCGGCGCCGAGCGCCGCGCGTTGGGTGTGAAGAGCAAGGGGCCGACACGCCTCATCACCGACATGTGCGTGTTTGAGCCTGATCCGGTCACGATGGAAATGACTATTCGCTCGATCCATCCGGGCGTCACGCGCGAGGAGATCGCGGAGAATTGCGGCTGGACGCCGCGCTATTTTGATAATTGCAGCGAGACCCCGGCGCCGACCGCGCAGGAGCTCGAAGTGCTGCGCGACATCCAGGCGAGGACCAAGGCCGCACACGCGGCCTGACGTTCGCGACTGCCTCAAGAACAATGTCTCCAACATGGAAGAAACGCCATGAGCCTCATCTATCCGCACGAAAGCTTCTTCGAAGCGCACCCCAAGCATGATTCACCGACCTATCGCTCGACGGCCAAGCGTCATCCGAAGCAGCCGCTGATCATCCTGCCGCACACGATGACCGAATTGTCGGGCCCGGTGTACGGCCACGAAGTCGTCCAGGAATTCGACAACGATCTCACGCGCCAGCACGCGGGCGAACCGCAGGGCGAGCGCATTATCGTGCAGGGCCGCGTTCTCGATGAGGACGGTCGTCCGGTTCCCAACACGCTG
Organism: Hyphomicrobiales bacterium; assembly: GCA_025356415.1. Classification (GTDB taxonomy): domain Bacteria; phylum Pseudomonadota; class Alphaproteobacteria; order Rhizobiales; family Beijerinckiaceae; genus Terripilifer. The sequence goes on along the minus strand of JANXTB010000078.1, from coordinate 12,470 downwards.
ATCGAAGTCTGGCAGGCGAATGCGGCGGGCCGCTACGTGCATGTTGTCGACGATCATCCGGCGCCGCTCGATCCGAATTTTTCGGGCGCGGGCCGCGTCGTCACTGATGAGAACGGCCGCTATCGTTTCACCTCGATCAAGCCCGGCCCGTATCCGTGGCGCAACCACCACAATGCGTGGCGCCCGGCGCATATTCATCTCTCGCTGTTTGGTCCCTCGTTCCTGTCGCGCGTCGTCACGCAGATGTATTTCGAGGGCGATCCTTTGTTCCCCTATGATCCGATCATGAACGAAGTTCCGGAACATGCGCGCCATCGTCTGATCTCGAAGTTCGATCTTGACGTGACTGAGCCCGAATGGGCGCTGGGTTACACTTTCGACATCGTGCTGCGCGGCAAGAACGAAACCCCGATGGAGACCAAGTAATGTCTGGCGTCACACCCTCACAAACCGTCGGGCCGTATTTTGCTTACGCGCTCACGCCGTCGCGCTATCCGCTGCATGAAATCTTCTCGACCGATCTCACGGGACCGGGCATCGAGGGCACGAAGATCACGCTCACGGGCCGCGTGCTCGATGGCGACGGCGTCGGCGTCACCGATGCGATGATCGAAATCTGGCAGGCAGACGCGAAAGGCTCGCTCGAGCATTCGACGCTCGGCTCCGGCAAGTCGAACTCCGGCTTCAAGGGCTTTGGCCGTTGCGAGACGCTGGCTGAGGGCGCCTATGCGTTCACGACCGTGAAGCCCGGCCGCGTGCCTGGCGCCGATGGCAAGCTGCAGGCGCCGCATCTTGGCGTCACATTATTCTCGCGCGGCATGCTCACGCATCTCTTCACGCGCGTGTATTTCGAGGACGAGGCAGCCAATGCCGAAGACCAGATCCTCAACCTCGTGCCGGCCGAGCGCCGCCCCACGATCATTGCGAAGAAGGTTGGCGACAACGCCTACCAGCTCGACATTCGCATCCAGGGCGGCGACGAGACTGTGTTCTTCCATGCGTAAGCTGCGCTTTTGATACGATTTATGGCGGCGTCAGGAAAAGCGCCGCCATTTATCCCTACGCCTATTTTCGCCTTGCACAGGAACTACGACGGGTTCAGATTCGATCTAGGAATGTGGAACACCGAAGCCGCATCATGCAGAGATCGCTCCCGTCGCGTCTGATTCCGCCGGCCCCCGTGGCGCCGGACGAGACCGATTACGCCCAGCGCCATTTCGTCAATCTGCTCGCGGCCGCGTTCCTGCTGATCATCGCCGTGCTGATCACCTGGACGCTCGGCGCCGTCACCGAAAATGAAAAGCTGATGCGCTGTGTCGAATCCGGCCGGCGCGATTGCGTCGCCATCGCGGCCCCGCCACGCGGCATGCGCGTCATCTCCTACTGAGCGCGCCGCGCCTCGCGCGCGACGGCCACCAGCGCCTCTTCAATCGCACGAGCCATCTGACGCAACGTGATGCGTGGAGTCTTCGCACGCGCCAGCGGGCGGCGCCCGCGCGGGCGTGGAATGTGGATGAAGCCGACCAGCGGAATGGTCTCGCCGAGCGTCAGGTAAAGCGTCTGGTTGCAGACATAGGCGCCCGCATCGCGCGAGATTTCGGCAGGCGCGCCAGCGGCGTTCAACGTGCGCGCGAGCTGGGCCACGGGCAGGCGCGCGCGCCGGAACTCTGGCGCCTGAGCCACGACATGTCGCGCGGCGGGCAGGGCGCGCGCGGCGTCCGGGAACAGCCTCGTCAGGCGATTGCGCCCCTGCCGCTCGACGCCCAGCTTCTTCCGACGTCCGGCGAGGCCGATGTGCAGCACGGCGTCGGGCGTCGTCTCTGCAAGCAGCGCCGTCAGAGCGCCAGGAACATCGGCGAAGACAACCGGCAGGCAAGCCATCGTGAGCCGCACGCCGAGCCGCTCCAGCCGTCGCGTGGCGGCGCCGCACAGCATCGTGATGATCGCCGACGACGGATTGAACGGCGCGCCGGGAAAGGGGCCGAAACCGGTGACGAGAAGCGTGAGCGGGCGGGTGGGCATGGCGCTCATCTTAGCTTCGTCGAGCACATGGAAGCCACACCCTCCGATCATCCCGCATCAACATCCCGCTGCGTCCCAATCTCGACACGTTTGGCCCCCACACCTGTGACCAAAGGCCCCGCTTCGCCGTGCGATTAAGGTTTCAGCAATCTTTACGGGGCTTTTCATTTTGTCCCGGCGCGGTCCGGCGGCATTGAGGAATGATCTTGTTCAAGCCCGGTTTCTTTTCCCTCCGCCCTGCAGCGGCGCTTCTGATCACCATCGGCCTGTCGGCGTTGACGGCTGGCTGCATGACCACCGGAGGCGCGCAGATGAGCGCGTCCGCCGCCTCGATGGCGGCCGAGACAGCCGGCGCGCGCGTGACGCCGATCTTCATCGCCTCGACGCGCCGCAATGATGGCCGCGCAGAGGGCGAAAGCGTCGCGGACGGCGGCGCGCATTACGCCATGTCGATGGTGTCGGTGCCGCCTGGCCACCGCGCGGGCAATATCGAAGAGCCGTCGTTCGGCAAGCCGACGCCCTCCAAGCATTTCGCCGTGCTCGGCGGTCATTCGCTCGAGCCGCAGGATTTCCGGCTGCAGGTTTCGACCTATCTCTCGGGCCGCATCGGCTCGAATCGCGACATCCTGATTTACGTGCACGGCTTCAACACGTCGCTCGATGAAGCGCGCTTCCGCCTTGCGCAGCTGGTGAACGATGGCGGGTTCGGCGGCGTCGCGGTGCTGTTCACCTGGCCATCAAAATCCGACATGTTCTCCTACGTCGGCGACAAGGAGAGCGCGACCGCCTCGCGCGATGCGCTGCAGAAATTGATGCGCGACCTTTCGCAGGTCGAGGGCGTCGGGCGCGTGCATGTGCTCGCGCACTCCATGGGCTCGTGGCTCGCGATGGAAGCTCTGCGCGAAAACGCCATCGCCGGCTCGCGCAATCTCGGCGGGCGCCTCGGCGACGTCATGCTCGCGTCGCCCGATATCGACATCAATGTTTTCCGCCAGCAGATGTCGCGCATGCAGGGAGCGAATGTTTCGATCTTCGTCTCGACGAACGATCGCGCGCTGAACCTCTCGAGCCGCCTTGCAGGCGCCAGCCCGCGCCTGGGGTCGATGGACCCGACGAAGCCGCGCGACCGCGAGGCGCTCGCGCAGCTCGGTGTGAAGGTCTACGATCTGTCGTCGTCATCCACGGGCATCATCGGGCATTCATTGTATGGCGATGTGCCAGCCGTGGTGCGCACCATCGGCGCGCAACTCGCGGCGCCGCGTCCCGAGGATGCCGGCGTGACGGCGATGATCAACGCCGACCGCCGCACTGCGCCCGACGCGACAGAGCCCGCAGCCGCAAACGGAACGCCGCCCGCGCTGGCGCCAACCAGCGCTACGCCAGCCAATTCCGCGCCAGTCACGGCAAGCCCGCTGCCGCCGGTGACGATGCCTCAGTAATTCGTCATTGCGAGGAGCGAAGCGACGCGGCAATCCATCTTGCTGCGTCGCCCGAAGATGGATTGCTTCGTCGCCTTCGGCTCCTCGCAATGTCGAGGCTGGGGTGACGACGAGACGGTTAAACCGGCGCCTTCTGCGCGTAACCCAACCGCGCATTCAACTCGTCGATCAGCGTTTCCGCAGCTTCCGCAATCACCGTACCGGGCGGGAAGATCGCGCTGGCGCCTGCGTCGCGCACGGCTTCGAAATCCTGCGGGGGAATGACGCCGCCGACCACGATCATGATGTCGGCGCGGCCCTTTTTCGACAGCGCTTCCTTCAACTCCGGCACCAGCGTCAGATGCCCCGCGGCGAGCGAGGATATGCCGACGATATGCACATTGTTGTCGATGGCCTGTTGCGCGGCTTCATCAGGCGTGGCGAACAGCGGCCCGATGTCGACATCGAAACCGAGATCCGCGAAGGCGGATGACACGACCTTCTGGCCGCGATCATGCCCGTCCTGTCCAACCTTGGCGATGAGGATGCGCGGACGGCGGCCTTCGTTTTCGAGAAACGCGCTGGTCACGCGCTGCACGCGCTCAACGGCTGACGGATTCGCCTCTTCCTTGTAGACGCCGCTGATCGTCTGGATCTTCGCGCTGTGACGACCGAAAACGTTCTCCAGCGCCAGCGAGATTTCACCAACCGTCGCCTTGGCGCGCGCGGCGTCGATCGCGAGCGCGAGCAGATTGCCGTTGCCCGCCGCGCCCTGAGTGAGCGCCTCGAGTCTTGCCTGCACATCAGCCTCGTTGCGCTCGGCGCGCAGGCGCTTCAGTTTCTCGATCTGGCTCTGCCGCACCGCTGAATTGTCCACCTTCAGCACGTCGATCGGCGGATCGTTCTCGGGCTTGAAGCGGTTGACGCCGATCACGGCCTGGCGATTGCCGTCGATGCGCGCCTGCGTGCGGGCAGCGGCTTCCTCGATGCGCAGTTTCGGAATGCCGGCCTCGATGGCCTTCGCCATGCCGCCGAGCTTTTCCACTTCATCGATATGCGACATCGCGCGCTTGGCGAGATCCGCTGTCAGCCGTTCCACATAGAAAGAGCCGCCCCACGGATCGATGATGCGCGTCGTGCCGCTCTCCTGCTGCAGGAAGAGCTGCGTGTTGCGTGCGATGCGGGCCGAGAAGTCGGTCGGCAGCGCGAGCGCTTCATCCAGCGCATTGGTGTGCAGAGATTGCGTATGGCCTTGCGTCGCAGCCATCGCTTCGATCTGCGTACGGATGGCGTTGTTGAACACATCCTGCGCAGTGAGCGACCAGCCCGACGTTTGCGAATGCGTGCGCAGCGGCAGAGACTTCTCGGATTTCGGATTGAACCCCTTCACGAGATTGGCCCAGATGAGCCGCGCGGCGCGCAGTTTCGCGACTTCCATGAAGAAGTTCATGCCGATCGCCCAGAAGAACGACAGGCGCGGCGCGAAGGCGTCGACATCCATGCCGGCCGCAATGCCGGCGCGGATATATTCGACGCCGTCGGCGAGCGTATAGGCGAGTTCAAGATCCTGCGTCGCGCCCGCTTCCTGCATGTGATAGCCGGAAATCGAGATCGAATTGAACTTCGGCATATGCTGCGACGTGTAGCTGAAAATATCAGAGATGATGCGCATCGAGGGCAGGGGCGGATAGATGTAGGTGTTGCGCACCATGAATTCTTTGAGGATGTCGTTCTGGATCGTGCCCGACAGTTTCGCTTGGCGCACGCCCTGTTCTTCCGCCGCCACAATGTAGAGCGCGAGCACGGGCAGCACGGCGCCGTTCATCGTCATCGACACTGACATCTGGTCGAGCGGGATGCCGGAAAACAGCGTGCGCATGTCGTAGATGGAATCGATGGCGACGCCCGCCATGCCGACATCGCCCGCAACGCGCGGATGATCGGAATCGTAACCGCGATGCGTCGCGAGATCGAAGGCGACTGACAGGCCCTTCTGTCCTGCCGCGAGATTGCGGCGATAGAAGGCGTTGGAATCCTCAGCCGTCGAGAAGCCCGCATATTGGCGGACCGTCCACGGCTGGTTCACATACATGGTGGGATAGGGGCCGCGCAGATAGGGCGCGGCGCCGGGATATGTGTCGAGAAAGTCGAGGCCGGCGACATCGCTCGCCCCATAGACATTCTTGACAGAAATGCCTTCGGGCGTGCGCCAGGTATCGCCATTGGCGCGCGGCGCCGCGAGTTTCGGCTTGTCGAAAGAGAGCGTGGCGAAATTCGGAATCTGGCTCATGGCGTCGTCCTCACTTCGCCTGCGTGGAGGCAAGCTCCAGCGTTTCGGACAAGACTTCGATCAGGTCGCAGCCTGCATAGATAAAGCTGCTGAGGCCGGCCTCATTCAACGTGGGCTCAAGTTCGCCGGGGCGACCCGCGAGATAGAGCGTGGCGCCGGCATCTCGTAGCGCGCGCGCGGCGTCACTCGCCTGCACGGCGTAAAGCGCGTCGCTGGAACACAGGCATGCGAGCTTGGCGCCGGACGCCTTGAAGCCCGCGACGAGATCGCCGTCTGCGTGGATCAGCGCCTCGATGCCGCCCGCCTCGAAGAAGTTTTTCGCAAACATCACGCGTGCGGTGAAATCCGCCACCGCGCCGAGCGTTGCGAGATAGATTTTCGGACGGGGCTTCATCGCCTCCGCGCGATCGCGCAAGGCTTCGAAATCCTGCGCGAGTCGCATGGGCGGAAACAGCGCGTCGTCAGTCAGCGCGCGAGAGGCTGCAAGAACGTCAACCAGCTTTTCATGGATGTTGGGGAATTCGCTCGTGCCGGTAAGCGCATCCTTTCGCCGCGCGATGTTCTTCAGCCGCGCCTTGCGCGCGGTCGCCACATCGGCGGAGAGCGTCGGCAGCCATGCGGCCAAGCCCTGCGCTTCCGATGTCTGGAAAAGCGCCCATGCAGCCTGCGTAATCTCGTCCGTCAGCGTCTCGATCCCACCTGCGCCTGCGCCTGCGTCCATCACGCGGCCGAGATTCGATTCCTCGATCAGAACAAGCTGCGTGTTGCGTGCGAGACGACGTGCGAAAGGATCCGGCAGGCCGAGCGCCTGCGTGAAGGGCAGCACGCTGACCTGATCGGCGCCGCCGAGTCCGGCGGCAAACGCCGCCGTCGTTGTGCGCAGCAGGTTCACGTAAGGGTCGCGGCGCGTCATCATGCGCCACGCTGTTTCCGCATGGATGAGCGCGGGTTTTGGCGCGAGGCCGCAGGCCTCTTCGATGCGCGCCCAGAGCACGCGCAGCGCGCGCAGCTTCGCCATGGTGAGGAACTGGTCGGCGTCGGCGGCAACGCGGAAGAAGAGCGCGCCGCGCGCGTTGTCCAAGCTCATGCCGGCGGCCTCCAGCGCGCGCAGGGCGGTGAGCGCGGCGGCCAGCGCCAGCGCCAGTTCCTGCGCCTCAGTGCCGCCCGCAATATGCGCGCGTCGTGCATCGGCGACGATGATCGGCGCCGTGAAGCCAGCCTTGCGCAGACGCAGCGCGGTTTGCGCGCAGAGCGTTGCCTCTTCGCGCAGAGGGTCGAGGCCGAAGGAAATGCGCACTTCCGCAGGCGCGATCTTGCGCGCGGCGACGATTTTTTCGAGATGCGCGGCGGTCTGCGTCCCTGCGGCGCCGGCGTCGATGGACACGGGCAGCGCCGTCTCCAGGATCACGCTTTCGAGCACATGGTCGAGCGTGTCGAAATCAGGCGCGACGCCGAAACCGTAAGATCCTGTCGCGCCCTGCAACACGATCTGCAGGCCGTTGGCGCCATTCTCGAGGTCAGCGAGCGCCTGTTTGTTGGCGTCGCCCGGGTTGGTCTGGTCGACGCGTGCGAGCGCCTCCCACGCGCCCTCATGCGCGGTGGGGAGCGCCGTGGCGTCGCGGGCGCGCGGATAGAGCGGCTGGATGGGCAGGCCGTCGTATGTCTTGCCGACGAGCTTCTCGAAAGGCGCGCCTTTCAGCACGCGATCGACAAGCGTGCGCCATTGCGCCTCGTCTACGGCGGGGAAGGCGCGGGCGAATGCTGGTTCCGCTTTATTCGACATGGCTGTCCCGACGTCCAAAATGACTTTCGGGCGTCTTTCTCGCATGATGCGTCGCAGCAAGCCACAACGCTAAAGTCGAATGCCAAGTTGACGGCGGCTCTCAGGTGAACTGCCCGAGCCCCGGAATCGACCCGGCGATTTCGCCCACCGTGTCCTCGCCCGCCTGTTCGCGGGCAACGTTGAACAATTCGCGCCCGACACTTTGCATCTCGCCCATGCCGAGGCCGAGGCCAGATAGCTGGCCCGCGAGGCCCATCAGGCCGCCGCTGAACATGCCAAGCAGGCCGCCGCCGCCGCCAGCCGCATGCGCGGTCGCAAGATCGCTCGCGCCGGGGATCGCGCCGAGCAGCTTGTCGACCTGGTCGGTCGGGCCTTCCTTGCGCAGGAAAGCCAGGATCATGCCGATGGCCTGTTCCGCGGTGGTCGCGTCAATGCCGGCGGCGGCCGCAACCCGGTCGATCAATTCCTGCATGGGATCCTCGCGTGATGATTGGACATGCGTCTTTGTCGGGCGGCGCGCGGGTGAAATCAAGCGGGCTGGTGGAAGACTCAAAACGGCTCGCTTATAAAGGTAGAGATTGCTCCTCTCGTCGCGGACGGGAGGCGAGGCTAAGGGGTTGCAGCGCATGGCGGACGATCCGAAGAACCAGCCCGGTAAAATTCTCGTCGGGAAAAGCGACAGCTATCAATATCTGCAATTGTCGCTCGGCAACCGGCACGGCCTCGTGACGGGCGCCACCGGCACCGGCAAGACGGTGACGCTTCAGGTGCTCGCCGAAGGTTTTTCCAACGCGGGCGTGAGCGTCTTCGCCGCCGACGTGAAGGGCGATCTGTCAGGCATCGCCATGATCGGCGACAGCAAGCCGCCCTTCGTCAAGCGCGCCGCCGACATTGGCGTGACCTATCAGGCAGATGAATTTCCGGTCGTGTTCTGGGATCTGTTCGGCGAGCAGGGCCATCCCGTGCGCGCCACCATTTCGGAAATGGGGCCGCTGCTCCTGTCGCAGCTGCTTGAGCTGAACGATGTGCAGGAAGGCGTGCTCAACATCGCGTTCCGCGTCGCCGACGAGCAAAGGCTGCTGCTGCTCGACCTGAAGGATCTGCGCGCGATGCTGCAATATGTCAGCGACAACGCGAACGATCTGAAGACGCGCTACGGCAATGTCGCAGCGACCTCGATTGGCGCCATCCAGCGGCAATTGCTCGTGCTTGAAAATCAGGGCGCGCTGAAATTCTTTGCGGAGCCCGCGCTCGACATCAAGGATTTCATCCGCACGGATCGTGACGGCCGCGGCGTCATCAATGTGCTCGCCGCCGACAAGCTGATGCGCTCGCCGCGACTTTACGCGACGTTCCTGCTCTGGATGTTGTCTGAATTGTTCGAGACGCTGCCTGAGGTCGGCGATCTCGACAAGCCGAAGCTCGTGTTCTTCTTCGATGAAGCGCATCTGCTGTTCGACAATGCGCCGAAGGCCTTGATGGATGCGATCGAGCAGGTCGTGCGCCTCATCCGCTCGAAGGGCGTCGGCGTTTATTTCGTCACGCAGAATCCGCTGGATGTGCCTGAAATCGTGCTCGGCCAATTGGGCAATCGCGTGCAGCACGCCTTGCGCGCCTTCACGCCGCGCGATCAGCGCGCAGTGAAAGCGGCGGCTGATACATTCCGGCAGAACCCGGCTTTCGACACCGGCAAGGCGATCACCGAACTCGGCGTCGGCGAAGCGCTTGTGTCGATGCTGGAAGGCAAGGGCACGCCCGCTATCGTGACCCGCGATCTCATCGCGCCGCCAGCCTCGCGCGTCGGCTCGATCACGCCCGAAGAGCGCGCGGGCGTCATCAAGAAAAGCCCGTTGATGGGCAAGTACGACACGACCATCGACAGCGAGTCGGCCTACGAAACGCTCGCCAAACGCGCGGCGGGCGGCGCGGCTGCTGCGCCGGGCGCGGCGGAACCGGAAAGCGGCGGCATTCTCGGCCAGATTGGCGGCATGCTGGGCGGGCTGTTCGGCAATGGCGGCTCGGCGACCGGCAAGGGCCGTCAGCGCGCCTCGACAGGGGAAATGATCATCCGCTCCGCCGCGCAATCAGCGGCGCGGTCCATTGGCACGCAAGTGACACGCGCGATTTTGCGAAATGTGCTGGGCGGATTGTCGAAGAAGTGACGGGTATTCCCTTCTCCCGCAGCGCGGGAGAAGGTGGCGCGCGAAGCGCGACGGATGAGGGCGTTTCAACGAGAGACATAGCCGCAACGTCAGGCGCCCTCACCCGTCATGCTTCGCATGCCACCCTCTCCCGCCAGTGCGGGAGAGGGGCGATACCGATTTAGATTACAAAAGGAGCCTGCATTCATGACCGCACTCGACGCCGTCCTCGCCCGTATCGACCAGAACCGCGACGCGGCGATAGAGCGTTTGTTCGGGCTGCTCGCCATTCCCTCCGTCTCGACCGATCCGGCCTTCGCGCCCGATTGCGCGCGCGCCGGGCAGTGGCTGGTCGATGAACTCAATGGGCTCGGTTTCGAAGCAAGCCTGCGCCCCACCGCCGGACATCCGATGGTCGTCGCAAAAGCAAAAGCGAAACGCCGCGACGTGCCGCATGTCCTGTTCTACGGGCACTATGATGTGCAGCCTGCAGATCCGCTCGAATTGTGGGAAACGGAGCCGTTCAAGCCGCATCTTTCTGACGACGGCCAGCGCATCGTCGGGCGCGGTTCGGCTGACGACAAGGGCCAGTTGATGACCTTTGTTGAAGCCTGCCGCGCGTTTCGCGAAACGGGCGATTTGCCTTGCGACATCACGGTGCTTTTTGAGGGCGAAGAAGAGACGGGTTCGCCCTCGCTGCCTGCGTTTCTCGCGGCCAACAAGGATGAATTGCGCGCCGACTTGATGCTCGTCTGCGACACGAACATGTGGAACAAGGAGACGCCCGCCATCACCACCATGCTGCGTGGCCTCGTGCTGGAGGAAGTCGTCATCCACGGCGCCTCGCGCGATCTGCATTCGGGCATGTTTGGCGGACCGGCGATCAATCCGATCCGCGTGCTGTCGCGCATCATCGCCGAGATTCACGACACGCGTGGCCGCGTCGCGCTGCCGGGCTTTTATGCGGGCGTCGAGGAGCTGCCCGAGGATGTCGCCGAACAATGGCGTCAGCTCGATTTCGATCCGAAAAAGTTTCTCGCCGATGTCGGCCTGTCGCAGCCAGCGGGCGAGAGCGACCGCAGCGTGCTCGAGCAGATCTGGTCGCGCCCGACCTGCGATGTGAACGGCATCATCGGCGGCTATACGGGCAAGGGATCGAAGACGGTTTTGCCCGCGCAGGCCTCCGCCAAGTTTTCATTCAGGCTTGTGGGAAAGCAGGATCCTGAAAAAGTGCTCGCGAGTTTCCGCGACTTCGTGCGCGAGCGCCTGCCATCCGATTGCCGCGCGGAATTCCTCTCGCATGGCGCCTCGCCCGCGCTGCTGCTGCCGTTTTCGTCGGAAGCGCTGGCCCGCGCGCGTCGCGCGCTGCATGCGGAATGGGGGAAGGAGCCGGTGCTGTCAGGCTCAGGCGGTTCGATCCCGATTGTAGGCCTGTTCAAGAAAGATCTCGGCATCGATGCGCTGATGATCGGGTTTGGCCTCGATGGCGACCGTATTCATTCGCCGAATGAGAAGTACGAGACGAGCTCGTTCCACAAGGGCGCCCGCAGCTGGGCGCGTGTGCTGGACGGGTTGGCGGGGTGATTTCAACCTCGTCATTGCGAGGAGGCGAAGGCGACGCGGCAATCCATCTGACGGCAGCCGCCCGAAGATGGATTGCCGCGTCGCTGCGCTCCTCGCAATGACGAACGGAAAGTTAGTAACAATGCTCCGGCGCCGGAAACACGCCGCTCTTCACGTCGTTCACATACGCCCGCACGGCGGCTTCGATCGACTCCGCGCCTACCATGAAGTTCTTCGCAAAGCGCGGCCGCTTGCCCGGGAATACGCCGAGCATGTCGTGCAGCACGAGCACCTGGCCTGAACAGGCTGGCCCCGCGCCAATGCCGATCGTCGCCATGCGCGACAGGCTTTCGGTGATGCTTTTGCCCAGCGCCGCAGGCATCATTTCAAACACGATCATCGCGGCGCCGGCGTCTTCCAGCGCGATTGAATCCTCGAGCAGCACGTTCGCCGATTCATCGTCCTTGCCCTGCACGCGATAGCCGCCGAGCTGGTTCACCGATTGCGGCGTGAGGCCGACATGCGCGCAGACCGGTATGCCGCGCTCCACCAGAAAGCGCACCGTCGGGGCGATATGCGCGCCGCCTTCGATCTTCACCATCTGCGCGCCCGCCGCCATCAGCCGCGCGGCGTTGCGGAACGCCTGTTCGGGGCTTTCCTGATAGGAGCCGAAGGACATGTCGGCGATGATGAAGCAGCGCGTGTTGGCGCGCGCCACGCAGGCGGTGTGATATTCCATCTGTTCGAGCGTCACCGGCAGGGTGGTCTTCTGTCCCTGAATGACATTGCCGAGCGAGTCGCCCACCAGCAGCACATCGACGCCCGCGCGCTCAAGCACAGTTGCAAAAGTCGCGTCGTAGCAGGTCAGCATGGCGATTCTTTCGCCAGCCGCGCGCATGCGCCCGAGCTCGGTCAGGGTGACGGTCTTGCGGGCGCCGTCGGTCGCGTAACTCATACTGTTTCTCCGAAACCCACCGCCAGATTGTCGATCAGCCGTGTTGCGCCGAGGCGCGCCGCGGCGAGCAGGCGCGAGGGACGCTCAAGCGATGGGGCGGCGAGCGTGGCCGCATCGCGCCACTCCAGATAGTCCACCGTGAAGCCGCCCTGTTCGATGCGCTGCCGGCTGTACTCCAGCACGCCCGCAGCCGCTTCGCCAGCCGCGATGGCGCTGGCCGCCTCGCGCATCGCGCGGTGCAGCAGCGGCGCCGCGGCGCGCTGGCTTTCAGAGAGATAGACATTGCGCGACGACATGG
>JANXTB010000034.1 GCA_025356415.1 Hyphomicrobiales bacterium | reverse complement strand
TGCCGCTGCTGATGGATCTGGCCACAAACGAACAGGACAAGGCGGCGCTGCGCCTGCTGTCGGCGCCGGTCACCATCGGGCGCCCGCTGTTCACGACGCCGGGTGTTCCCGAAGAGCGCGTCAAGGCGCTGCGCGAGGCGTTCGAAAAGACGATGAAAGATCCGGAATTCCTCGCGGCCGCCGCGCAGGAACGGCTCGAGATCAATCCGGTCGGCGGTGAAGAGCTGCAGAAGATCGTCGACGACATCGTCAACGCGCCCAAGCCCGTCGTCGAGAAGCTCGTCTCGATCGTCGGTAACGGCGCGTGACCTGAAAAGACAAGCGCGCTCCCTAGGGGGCGTGCTTGCCCTCAAGGAGCCGGGAACAGCGTCTCAATGCGGCCAGTCAGACGATAGGCTACGAGGCCGATCCACTCTCGAACCGCCGTCTCGCTGAGGCGCAGCCCACCGAGGACATGTCCGTATTCCGGGTCGCTTGGCGCAGTCAGATAAGCCACAGGCCATGGCGTCACCGAAACCCCGACCTTTCGGAACGCGCCAACGGCGCGCGGCATGTGGAACGCCGAGGTGACCAGCAGCCAGACCTCGCCGTCCTTCTGCCCGACGAGGTCACGTGTGAAGAGCGCGTTCTCTTGCGTGTTGCGGGACGCGCGCTCGAGCACGATACGCTCGCGCGCGACGCCCATGGATGTGAAGAACAGGCCGGCGACGTCAGCCTCGCAGGGGCCGCCGCCCAGCGCCGCACTGCAGCCGGAGTAAACGATCTTCGCCGAGGGGAAGCGTCGCGAAAGCTCCACCGCCTCCGTCAGGCGCCCTGCCGCCTCATTGATGCTGATCTGGTGACGCGCCCCAGACAGTTCCGGCTGGATGGCGCCGCCCAGAACAACAATCACGGCCGGCGGCGTGGCGATTTCAGCAGGCCGGTCGAACCGGTTCTCGAGCGGGTTCAGCATCAGCCACCCCAACGGGGAAAGACCAAGCACGCCGAAGCCGACAAGGCCCACGACGCAGAGCCTTCGTCCCCAAAGCCAGTGGCGTGTGAACAACAACACGGCGCCGGCGGCCGCCAGGAACAGAAACAGGTTTGATGGCGAAGCGACAATCCAGAAAAGCTTCGAGAGCACAAAGAACACAGGTCACTCCGTCCGCCGATCAGGCTACCCCAATATTACGTTAGCCAAGCTATTCCATCTTGGTTCCGGCGGGGAGCATTATCCGCTAAATTGACCGTAACCTGAGATAGGCGGAGGCATTTATGGCGGTCTTGGTGACGGGCGGCGCTGGATACATCGGCAGCCACATGGTTCTCGAGCTCCTCGATGCAGGCGAGAAGGTTGTCGTTCTCGACAATCTGTCCACCGGATTCCGCTGGGCCGTGCCCGACGGCGCAACGCTGATTGTCGGCGACTTCGGCGATATGGCGCTGGTCGATCGCATCATCGGCGAACACGAGATCGAGGCTATCGTCCATTTCGCGGCCAAGATCGTCGTGCCTGAATCCGTCGCCGATCCGCTGACCTATTACGAGAACAACACCTCCAAAGCCCGCAACCTGATCGCCTCCGCGGTGGCGCGTGGTGTGAAACGTTTCATCTTTTCCTCGACCGCGGCCGTCTATGGCGAGCCGCGCGCCAACCCTGTAAGCGAAGTCGAACCCCAGGATCCTGTCTCGCCTTACGGCCGCTCGAAGCTGATGGTCGAGTGGGTATTGCAGGACGTCAGCCGGGCGCATGATCTCCAGCACGTTGTCCTGCGCTATTTCAATGTCGCGGGCGGCGATCCGAAGGGCCGCGCCGGACAATCGACGCCCAACGCCACGCATCTGATCAAGGTCGCGGTGCAATCCGCGCTCGGCATGCGCCAGGGCATGGAAGTGTTCGGCGTCGACTACCCAACGCCGGACGGCTCGTGCCTGCGCGATTATATCCAGGTAAGCGATCTCGCCCGCGCCCATATGGACGCGCTGCGCTATTTGCGCGCCGGCGGCGACAGCATGGTCTGCAATTGCGGCTATGGAAAAGGCTATTCCGTGCTCGACGTCATCAAGGTCGTGAAGGACGTCTCCGGCGTCGATTTCCCGGTCAAGATTTCAGGCCGCCGCCCAGGCGACCCGGCCGCGATCGTCGCCGGAAATGCGCGCATTCAAGAGAAGCTAGGCTGGCGCCCGCAGCACGACGACCTCCGCCAGATCGTCCGCCAAGCGCTCGACTGGGAACGCCGGCTGCACAATCGCGGCTAGTCCACAGCCTCGCATCGCCAGCGGCCATAGCGCCAGGGCGTGACAGGCGTCGCGTCCTCAGGAATGACGGCGGGCGCTGGATCGTACCCTGCCCCGCCCCACGGATGGCAACGACAAATGCGGGCGAGGCCCATCCAGCCGCCGGCCCACAGGCCATGGGCCTGAATGGCGTCGTCGGTATATTCCGAACAGCTCGGCATGTAGCGGCACTGCCGCCCGATCAGCGACGACAGCGTCAGCTGGTAGGTGCGGATCGCGCCGTGGGCGAGCACGCGCGGCAGGCGGGCCGCGTTCATCTCAGGAAGCCTGCGCCTGCGCCTGCGCCTGCGCCCCGGCTTCGATCTTCTCCAGCGCCGAGACGACGGCGTCGAAGGTCAGCAGGGTCGAGGCGTGGCGTGCCTTATAGTCGCGGACGGGCTCCAGGACGGCGACATCCGCCCATTTGCCGGCCGGCGGCGCGCCGTTTTCCTTCAACATCCGGCGAACCTGATCGCGCACATCGCGCAGCTCCTCGGGCGTCGACCCGATGACGTTGCGGGCCATGATCGACGATGACGCCTGCCCCAGCGCGCAGGCCTTCACATCATGTGCGAAATCAGAGACTTTGCCGTCGCGCATGGAGACATCCACCGTCACCGTGGAGCCGCACAGCTTGGAATGCGCGGTTGCGCTGGCGTCGGGCTGCGCCAGACGGCCAAGCCGGGGAATGTCCCCGGCGAGTTCGAGGATGCGGCGGTTGTAAATGTCGTTCAGCATGGGCGACCTGACAGAATGGGTTGAAACCCTTATATAGGCAGCGGGAGGACCTGACGAGAGATGCGCCCTGCGGCGCAACGCTTCAAGCGATCCTGAAATCTTGCGATCCTGAAATCTTGACAGCGTGACTGGTCCAGCCCCCAAGCATCGCCGTAACTAGGTTCATCGTTCCTCTTGAGTGGAGGCGCCACATGGATGCCGTGGTTAAGCCCTTGCATAGCCTGAAGCCTGCCCCTGCCGCCGTTGTTCGCCCCAGCCGCGAAGAAGCCGAAGAGGCTGTTCGCGTCCTGTTGCGCTGGGCTGGTGACGACCCGAACCGGGAAGGCCTGCTGGACACGCCCAAACGCGTGACCAAAGCCTATGGCGAGCTGTTTGGCGGCTATCGCGAGGACGCCAGGGAACACCTTGAGCGCGTCTTCGAAGAAGTCGAGGGCTATGATGACATGGTGCTCGTCCGCGACATCAGCTTCGCCTCGCATTGCGAACATCACATGGTGCCCTTCGTCGGCAAGGCGCATATCGCGTATTATCCGTCGGAAGGCGTGGTCGGGCTGTCAAAACTCGCCCGCGTGGTCGAGACCTATGCCCGCCGCCTGCAGACGCAGGAGACCATGACCGCGCAGATCACCGAGGCGATCGACTCCGTGCTGAAGCCGCGCGGAATAGCCGTGATGATCGAGGCCGAGCATATGTGCATGTCGATGCGCGGCGTGCAGAAACAGGGCGCGTCCACGGTGACGAGCCAGTTCACCGGCGTGTTCCGCGACGACCCCAGCGAGCAGGTTCGCTTCTACACGCTGCTGCGCGGCTTCCGGTAAGCGCAACTTCAAGTTGATTCAGAACATGAAGGGCGGGCCGAAGGGTCCGCTCTTTCAGTTTGCTGGACTCAACGCCCCGGCAGCACGATGACCTTTGTGCGCACGGGCAGCTCATCTTTCACGACAACAAGCTCGGGCGTATCGCGCCGTTCGACGTCAAAGCGCTCTGACGCCAAACGCAGGAAACGATCCAGCGTCGAAGACCCGAAGAAATGCATCGGCACAACTATGCGCGGGCCGATCTTTTCGATGACGTTCATCATGCCCGCCTGATCCAGCGTGTAGCTGCCATCGACCGGCACCAGCAGCACGTCGATCTGGCCGAGCTTGCGCAAATGCTCGGGCGTGAGTTCGTGGTGCAGATGGCCGAGATGGGCTATGCACATCTGCCCGGTCTCGAAAACGAATATCGAATTGCCGAGATATTCGGTGCCGCCCGACCAGTCTCGGATATTGGTCTGGACGTTGCGGATGCGCAGGTCGCCGATGCGCACGTCGTGCTGGATTTCGCCGCCGCCATCCGCCCAACCGTGCAGCACCTGGCCGATGCGCGGATCGGGATGCGTGGTGAAATGCGTCGAATGCGCCTTGTTCATCGTCACCACGTCGAGCGGCAGCGGCACGTGGATGTAGTCGTTGAAATCCGTCGCGGCGCGCACGCCCTGCGCGGTCTCGATGAGGAAAGTCGCGTGCCCCTGAAACGTCAGCCGCGCCATGTCTTGGGTGACAGCAGCATGGAAGATGCGGGGAGCCCCCTGCGCAACCAGCCGCGGGCAGGCTTCCGGCTCCGCCGCGCGGACCAGGTTTGGCGCGAAGGCGAGGAGTGTGGCCAATGAAAGCATCGTGCGGATCATGCGAACCTCGCCATGATGTGCCGGTTTGTCTATTCTGGCGCGAGCGGCGCAAGCCAGCCCATCACGTTTCCATGATCTTCGAAAGAGACCGGCATGACCACCTCCCCCTTCGCCCCTCGCGGCGACAAGCGCTCCATCGAAGAGGGGGACCTTTTCGCGCCGAAGTTCGACCGCGACGGGCTGATCGTCTGCGTCACGACCGAGCACAGGACCGGCGATATCCTGATGGTCGCCTACATGAACGAGGAGGCCCTGCGCCTGACCATCGAGACGGGCGTCGCGCATTACTGGTCGCGCTCGCGCAACCAGCTCTGGCGCAAAGGCGACACGTCCGGCCAGGTGCAGAGCGTGGTCGACATGCGGACCGATTGCGACCAGGACGCCATCCAGCTCGTCGTTGAGGCGGGCGGCGACGGCAAAGCCTGCCACACCGGTCGGCGCTCCTGTTTCTACCGAAAGGTTGTCGCGCGCCAGGACGGCGCCCATCTAGTTTTTACAGAGGGTTGATCCCCGGCGTTGAGCGCCGTTAAGGCGATCCTCAGCTTTGCCTGCTACGGTTCTTTTCCGACATGGAACATCAGGGCCAAGTTGCGGGTTCAGCTTATCGGGGAGACCTCGAGCCATGCTGTCCTTTACGCGAAGGAATTTCGACACGCCGGACGGGAGTGGCGCAGCGCCGGGGCCCAGTGAGCCCTTGCGCCGCAAGCCCGTCGTCGGCATTGCGCTAGGCGCGGGCGCCGCGCGCGGCTGGTCCCACATCGGCGTGCTGCGCGAACTCGCCGCCAACGGCCTGACCCCCGACATCATCGCCGGCACATCGATTGGCGCCGTCGTCGGCGGCTGTCACGTCGCGGGCCAGCTCGACGCGCTGGAGACGTTCGCGCGCTCGCTGTCGCGCCGCCGCATCTTCGGGCTGATGGACGTTTCCTTCTCGGGCAGCGGCCTGATCGGCGGCTCGAAACTCAAGAACCTTCTCGACGACGCGCTCGGCGACCGCAGCATCGAGAACCTGCCAACAGGCTTCGCCACCGTCGCGACCGAGATGGGCTCGGGCCACGAAATCTGGCTGACGCGCGGACATCTCGTCTCGGCCATCCGCGCCTCCTACGCCCTGCCCGGCATTTTCGAGCCAGTGCGCGTCGCCGACCGCTGGCTATTCGACGGCGCGCTGGTCAATCCCGTCCCGGTGACCATCTGCCGCGCGCTCGGCGCCGAGTTGGTAATCGCTGTAAATATCATCGGCGACACATTGTTTCGCGGCACGGTGATGGGTGATCAGGCCGTGCTCGACCGGACGCTGCAATCGCTCGGCGAACAGGCTGGCGCGCAGGCCAACCCGCCGGAAGTCGCTGGATTCCTCACCGGCATGCGCGCGAAGACATCCGAGTTGCGCCGCGCGCCGGGCATTGCGGCGGCCATGATGGATGCGTTCAACATCACGCAGGACCGCATCTCGCGCTCGCGCCTCGCGGGCGATCCGCCCGACGTGATGATCGCGGCGCGGCTCGGAAAAGTCGGGCTGTTCGATTTCCACCGCGCGGACGAGTTGATTGCGATGGGCCGTGAGGCGGCTCGCCGAGCGCTCCCCGACATCGCCGCGCATATAGAGCTGATGCCGGTCGGCGGGGATGTGTCGGCGATTTAGCCGCGGTCACGCCGTCGCGATATATTCCTTCAGCGCGCGTTGCTCCGCCTCGAATTCCTCGAGCCGCAGCTTGACCACGTCGCCGATTGACACGAGACCGCACAGGCAGCCGCCCTCGACCACCGGCACATGGCGGAAACGGCCGGACGTCATCGTCTGCATCAGGCTCTCGAGCGTGGTCTTTTCCTGCGCGGTGATGACGCGCTCGGTCATGTGATGCTGCACTGTCTCGGCCAGCGCGGCGGAGCCCTTTTCGGCTACTGCATGAACGATGTCGCGCTCGGAAATAATGCCGAGCACGTCGCCCGCGCCGCTGCTCACCACAGCCGCGCCAATGCCTTTCGAGGACAGGATATGCGCGACGTCCTGTATCGTCTGCTCAGGCTGCACCGTAATTACGGCGCGCCCCTTGACTGCGAGAATGCGCGAAACCGTCATGCCAGTTCCTCCCGTCGGCGTTTAGCCTATGGGATGAGATTGGGGCGGATCACCAAGGCCCGCAAGATGTCAAAGCGCGTGATTACATTGGTCTTTCGACGTGATCCGGCTCGCCATGAAAGCGCAAATCCGACTGCTTGGGATCGAACAGCGAAAACAGCAGCAGCCCCGCCAGAAACCCGCCGACGTGGGCTTCCCACGCGATACCGCTTTCGCTGATGCCGAGCGGCTGCGCGGCAACGCCGAAGGCGAAGTTGGTGACGAACCAGAAGATGATGAAAGTAAGCACGCGCTTGTCCTGCAGCGACTGCCGCAACGGCAGCGCCGGCAGCCGATAGGCCAGCGGCTCATCCGGCCGCAACGCCAGCGCGAGACCCAGTGGCGCGCCGGGCTGGAACACGAACCGCAGGGCGGCGCCCATCGCGCCCGATACGGCGGCGGACGCGCCGATGATCGGCATCGCATCATAGGCGTGGAAGACGTAATGCGTGGCGACGCCCACCAGGGCGGTAACAAGAAACAGCGCCATGAAACGCGCGGAACCGAAACGCCGCGCCACCGGCGCGCCGAAGGCGATCAGCCAGAGCGAGTTCAACCCATCATGCGCCCAGTCGGCGTGGAGAAAGGCGTAGGTCAGCAACGTCCACGGCTGCGCCGATCCGTCGCCAAAAAAGAAGGTCGCGTATTCGATATCCCCGCCCCCGCGCAGCGCCAGATCGCGCAGCATGGCGGCGACGCCCGCCGCATCGAATTGCGCGGTCAACCGCGCCGGCGTGAAGGCGAGCAGCGCGAGAAGGTCGAAATCGGTATCGGCGTCGAGCACATAGGTTCGCACGGCATGAAACGCGGCCATGCCCAGAACCAGCCAGAAGATCACGCCGGGCACATTGAAAAGGCGTTCGCGCTTGCTCAAGAAGAATCCTCTGGGTGCAGAACCGATCCTTCGGAGATAGACCGCCCAGCCGAAACCGCAAGCATGGCCAGGTCCCGAAAGGTAAGTCGGCCTTAACCGGCAAAGCCTAGAGCTTAGCCATGAGTTTATCCGCCCCAGCCAGAGAAATTCCGAAAGGTGAAAGCCCAAAGGCTGTCGATGCGCGGCGATTCCCGCGGCGGCCCATCTGCCTCCTCGGACGCTACACTCTTGGCAGCGCGACGGAATATCCGTGTCAGACGATCAACCTTTCCGCCGGTGGCGCAGCGCTGTTTGCGCCTGTGCAAGGCCAGCCAGGCGACAGCATCATCCTCTATATCGACAGGATCGGTGATCTGGAGGGACAGATTCTGCGCGTTTCACGGTGCGGCTTCGTACTCGAATTCTCATCCTTGCTGGCGTCAGCGCGGATCCAGCGGTTTCTGGACGCACTCGTTTAACAACCTTTGAGTGCAAACAGCTTCACGATTGCAACTCCAGATTAAGTATTGACGCCTACATTGAGCTCATTCACTGACGAATGAGTTTAAAACAAATGATTCTTGAAACTCCATCAGGCGACGCAACGCGTCCCGTTTCAACAGAACACGGCGCTGATAACCAGCGCCGTTACACGCGCGCGCCGCTAGTCCTATTTGGAACCTGCAGCCTTTCGGATGCGACGAGCTTTCCCCGTCACACGCGCGATGTCTCCGCCAGCGGCATCGCGGTTTTCGCGCCCGTGCATGCGCAGATCGGCGCTTGTGCGAGCATCCGGCTGGAGCGGCTGGGCGCCTTCCACGGCGAAGTGGTGCGCTCCTTCGCGGGTGGGTTCGCGATCGAACTCGAAGCCTCGCCGGCCGTTCGCAACAAGCTTGCCGAACAGATCGCCTGGATCTCCACACGATCGAAACTCGGCGTCATCGAAGATTATCGCTATGCGGCCGAGCGTCCGTTGCGGACAGTAGTGTTGCACGTCGCCGATCAAGAGCGCGTCGTCGAAATCATCGACATGTCGGGAAATGGCGTCGCGGTAAGGACCTTTGACGATCTCACGCCGGGTCTGCGCGTGACGGTCGGCGAAAGGCGCGGGCGTGTGCTGCACATTTTCGAGGGCGGCGCGGCCATTGAATTCGTCGCGGGCGGCAAACATTTTCCGGCAGGCGCAATCGATCTCTGAGAAGGAGCAATGGCATGAGCGAGAACATGGGCATCAGCGACGACATCGGCATGCGTCGTCACGCGCGCACGCCACTCGCCCTGTTCGGGCACTACACGCTTGAGAGCGGGCTTGCCTTGCCATGCGCAACGCGAGACCTGTCGGAAGGCGGCGTTGCGCTTGCAGCGCCGGCCGACGGTCAGCTTGGCGAACGCGTCACGCTTCACCTCGACAAGATTGGCCAGCTCGACGGCGAAATCGTGCGCAGTTTCGATGGCGGCTTTGCGATCGCGCTCACGATCAGCGAAGAACGTCGGCAGGAACTCGCGGCGCAGATGCGCACGATATTCGAATCATCCGCGCTCGGATTGATCGAAATGCCCATGCTGCCGGATGGCGACATGGACATGTCTCTGCTCGGGGACGCCGTAGCATTCGATGCGGCGATGACCCGCGGCGACCAGCGCCTGCAAGGCGAGACGACGGCGCGGGTAACGCGAAACGCCAGCGGCGGCGCCGAACTCGAGTTTCTTTGCGCGCGCGCCTGCGCCTAACCGACCTTCTTCAAATCGCGCGCAAAGCGCTTCCAGTTTGCAACGTAGCGATCCGCCGAGCCGCGCAGGCTTGCGATGGCGGCATCGTCCAGCGTGCGCACGACTTTCGCCGGGCTGCCGACGATCAGCGAATTGTCTGGAAACTCCTTGCCCTCAGTCACCAGCGCGTTTGCGCCGACGAGGCAATTCTTGCCTATACGCACGCGGTTCAGCACCGTCGCGCCCATGCCTATCAACGTGTTGTCGCCGATGATGCAGCCATGCAGAATGGCGCGATGGCCGATGGTGCAGCCCTCGCCGATTTCGAGCGGCGCGCCGGGATCGGTGTGCATCACCGTGCCCTCCTGTACGTTGGAGCGCGCGCCGATGGTGATCCATTCATTGTCGCCGCGCAGCACGCAGCCAAACCAAATGCCGACATCGACGCCGAGCTTGATGCGGCCGATCACCGACGCGTCGGGCGCCACCCAATATTCACCTTCCGGCGGCAGGTCGGGCGCTTGATCGCCCAGAGCATAAATCGGCATTCGCGCCCCCGTTCCTATTCTCAGAAGTCTTCGAGATCGAAGTCGAGGATCGCCATTTGCAGAGTGTAGCTCTTGCCCTTCGGATCGTCGGCTGAAATCACGCCGAGGAAATCGTCGCCGCTGTTCAGCTCGACGGAATCGTTCTTGCGCGCGCGCGCGACGATCTTCAGCTTGTCGTTTTCGAACAGCATCCGCAGATATTCCTGCAGCGTCTCGCGGCCGACTGGCACTTTCATGTCGAAGGAGAACGAGCGGTCGCCGTCCTCGTCATCGACTTCTACCGAGCCGATCTTCCGCTCGCCCAGATGCACGTCGGCGGCTTCCACATTGCGCGGATTCAGCGCAACCCGCATCTCGTCATTCCCGAAGGAGTGTCGCAGAAAGGCCTGCAGCTTGCGCACTTCGGTCTTTTCCAGGGGCATCTAAGTCTCTCTTCCAATCAGGTAAGGGCGCTCGCATTGCCAGAATGCAGCGGGCGCGTCAAAGGTCGAATTTATCCGCGAGGATCTGGTCCATGCTGCGCGCGGGCTCGGCGCAGCCGGCTTCGCCGACGACGCGCGCCGGCACGCCCGCGACCGTCTTGTTATGCGGCACCGGCGCCAGCACGACGGAACCCGCCGCGACGCGCGCGCAATGACCGACTTCGATGTTGCCGAGAATTTTCGCGCCAGCGCCGATGAGCACGCCGTGGCGAATTTTGGGATGACGATCGCCCGTTTCCTTACCGGTGCCGCCCAGGGTCACATCCTGCAACAGCGACACATCGTCCTCGATCACCGCCGTGGAGCCGACGACGAGGCCGGTCGCATGGTCCAAGAATATCCCCTTGCCGATTTGCGCCGCCGGATGCACGTCAGTCTGGAAGACTTCCGACGAGCGGCTCTGGAGATACAGCGCGAAATCCTTGCGGCCGCGCGTCCACATCCAATGCGCGAGACGATGCGTCTGCAGCGCGTGGAAGCCCTTGAAATAGAGCACCGGCTCGATGATGCGCGTGCAGGCCGGATCGCGATCGGCGACAGCCAGAATGTCGGCGCGGATGGCTTCGGAAATGCCGGGCTCGTCCGCGATGGCCTCGAGATAATGCGCGCGGATCAGCGCCCCTGGCACCGCCGGATGGTCCAGCCGCGCGGCGACGCGATCGGCGACGATTTCATCGACGCTCGAAAGATTGAGAATGGCGGCGCGGATGAACCCCGCGAGCTCGGGCTCGCGCGATATTGCATCCTCCGCCTCGCTGCGAAGGCGCAGATAGATCGGGTCCGCCTCTCCGAAGGCGATGATTTCGGCCGGTTGCGCCTGCGCCATGCAAAACTCCTCTACGCGCGCTCTTCTATCACGCCAACCCGCCCAAGGGCGAGCCTGAGCGCGGTCATGACGACGGTCACGGCCGCTCGCGCAGAAACGCAAGCACGCCTTCCTTGTAGACCTTGTCGCCCACTGCCAGATTGTGATCCCGGCCCGGAATGTCCAGCGCCCGCGCGTTGGGAATCAGCGCAGCCGCCTTGTGCGGGTCTCCCGCAACGTCATCCTTTGTGCCGACCGCGATCAGCGCCGGCGCGCGGATCGAGGCCGCCTCCTCCACCGTCAAGGTCTGGCGAGACCCGCGTATACATGCGGCGAGCGCCCGCCGGTCGCTCTTCGTCTGCTCGGCGAAGGCGCGGAACATGCGCTGCATGGGGTCGGTGAGATCGTCGAGCGACGGCGCTTCCATGGCCTCCGCAATCGCGATCGGCAGGCCGATCCCGTCGACGAGGTGATGCCCGAGGCCGCCCAGAATGGCCGAACGGACGAGCTCGCGGTGGTTGAGCGCCAGAAAAGCGGTGATCCGCGCGCCCATGGAATAGCCCATGACATCGACTTGGCTGAGACCCAGATGCTCGATCAGGCGGCGGGCGTCCTCCGCCATGGTGGCGGTGTGATAATCGGCCGGATCATAAAGCTTCTCGCTCGCGCCATGGCCGCGATTGTCGAGCGCAATCACGCGCCGCCCCGCATGGGCCAGCACCTTGACCCAAAGCGTGTTGACCCAGTTCACCGCGTGATTCGAGCCGAAGCCGTGGATGAGCAGGATCGGCTCGCCGAGGTCCGGCCCTGTCGGCGGGTGGTCGATATAGGCGATGCGGATGCCGTCTGAGGAGAAGGAGTGCATTTCAGAGCCCATGGGGGAAAGTCGCCGGACCATAGACAAGCGCGGGCGCCCGGTGAAGGGCTTGCTTCATCCGGCCGGGTCCGCCTTTTAGCCCCTACCCAAAGACGCGGGCCTCGCTTATGGTGCGCGCCGACTGTTGAGCAGCCCGGAAGCGAGACCATGGCCGAACATTCCACGCCCCATTTTCACAATCAGCCCGGCGTGCCGGTGGTTCGCGTGGGCGCCAAGGAGTTCATGTGCATCGGCGCTCTGCCGCCGTTCGATCACCCGCACATTTTCATCGACATGGGCGCCGACAGCGAAGCCGTCTGCCCGTATTGCTCGACGCTCTACAAGTTCGACGCCGCCCTGCACGGCCATGCCGATCCGGCCGCCTGCGAACTGAAACCGGACCAGGCCGCAGCCTGACACGCCCTTGAATACGCCGCGCCATGCGCTGATCGCCGGGGCCGGCATCGGCGGGCTGACGGCCGCGCTGGCGCTCGCCCGCGCCGGATTGCGCGTGACGATGCTGGAGCGCGCGCCCGCGCTCGATGAAGTCGGCGCCGGCCTGCAGCTCGCCCCCAACGCCAGCGGAGTTTTGAGAGAACTCGGCATTCTGCCGCGCCTCGAAGGACTGGCGCAGGCGCCCGAGCGCGTGCGCGTGCGCTCATCCTCCAGCGGCTCGGACCTCATGGTGCTGCCATTGGGACGCGAGGCTTTGGCGCGCTGGGGCGCCCCGACTCTGGTGGTTCATCGGGCTGACTTGCAGGGGGCCCTGCTCGCCGCCGCGCGGGAGCAACCGTCGATCACGCTGCGCACTGGCGTCGAGGTCGAAGGCATGACGCGCGAGGGCGCGGGCGTTCGCGTTCACATGCAGGGCGAGACGATAGATGGCGACCTGCTGATCGGCGCCGACGGCGCGCATTCGCGCATCCGGCGGCAACTGGGGCTGGGCGGTGCGCCGGTCTATTCCGGCCGCACCGCGTGGCGTGCGCTGGTTCCCGCCGCTGACGCGCCCGCCTTTGCGCGCGCGCCCGAAACGCAGCTCTGGCTCGGGGCCCGCGCGCATCTCGTGCATTACCCGCTGCGACAGGGCTCGCTCGTCAACATTGTTGCGATCACCGAAGACGATTGGCGCGGCGAGGGCGAAAGCCGTTTCTGGTCGGAGCCCGGCGCACCGCGCGACGTGCTGCGCCGGTTTGGCGACTGGACCCGCGATCCCCTGCGCCTGCTGGAAAAGGCGCCCGATTGGCGGCGCTGGCCGCTGTTCGATCTCGAGCCGCTGAAGCGCTGGACCAGCGGCCCGGTCGCCTTGCTGGGCGACGCCGCGCATCCGATGCTGCCGTTCTTCGCGCAAGGCGCCGCGCAATCCATCGAAGACGCCGCCGCGCTCGGCGCAGCGTTCACGCCGCGCGACGGCGCGACGCCCTCCGTCACGCGCGCCTTCGCCGATTACGAGCGAATGCGCGCAGCCCGCGCCGCGCGCGTGCAAATCGCATCGCGGCGCCAAGGCGTGATCTACCACCTGCCCGGCCCGGCCGCCGTCCTCCGCAACATGGCGATGCGCGCGCTGCCGCAAGAAGCGGTCGCGGCGCGCTTTGACTGGCTTTATACTTACAAAAAATAAGCCTGCGCGATCGGCGGGGCCTCACGACCCCCACCCCGCTCAGCCTTCGGCTGAGTCGCCCTCCCCACAAGGGGGAGGGAAAGGCGCCCGGCCTTGTTGAAAAAG
>JANXTB010000024.1 GCA_025356415.1 Hyphomicrobiales bacterium | reverse complement strand
TGGCGACTTTCGAGGACGGCCGCTTCACGCTTTATGCGCCGACGCAAAGCGTGCTCAGCTCGCGCGCGAGCGCCGCAGAGGTGATGAATGTCGCGCCCGAGAAGATGCGCTTCATCGCACGCCATGTCGGCGGCTCGTTCGGCATGAAGGGCGCGATCTTTCCCGAATATATCTGCGCCATGCATGCCGCGCGCGAACTCGGGCATCCGGTGAAATGGACCGACACGCGCTCGGAAAGTTTCCTCTCCGATCACCATGGCCGCGACCATGAATTCATGGCCGAACTGGCGCTCGATGCGCAGGGACATTTCCTCGCGGTACGGGCGACCGGCACGGCGAATATGGGCGCCTATCTCACGGGCTTCGGCCCGATGATCCCCGCATTCAACGTCATGAAGCATCTGGTCGGGACCTACCGCACGCCGCTCGTCGAAATGCGCACGAAATGCGTGCTGACCAACACAGTGCCGGTCACCGCCTATCGCGGCGCGGGGCGCCCGGAGGGAAATTACTATCTCGAACGGCTGATCGACACCGCAGCACGCGAGATGCACATCGATCCCGTGGAGCTTCGCAAGCGCAATCACATCGCGCCCGACCAGATGCCCTACAAGGCGCCGTCAGGCTCGGTCTACGACAGCGGCGACTTCGCGGCCATTCTCGACGAGGCGCTGGAAGAGGCCGATTACCAAGGCTTTTCTGCGCGCGAGCGCGAGAGCGCCGCGAAGGGCCTCTGGCGCGGCATCGGCATCGGCCAGTTTCTCGAAATCACGGCGCCGGCGACCAATGAACTTGGCGACATCAAATTCGAGGAGGACGGCGCCGTGCTGCTGTCCACCGGCACGCATGACCACGGGCAGGGGCACTGGACATCCTTCGCGCAGGTCGTGTCGGAACGCCTCGGCATTCCGTTCGACCGCATCAAGCTGATGCAGACCGATTCAGACGCGCTGCCGGCGGGCGGCGGCACTGGCGGATCGAAATCACTGATGGCGAGCGGCTCGGCTTTCGCGGAAGCCAGCGATCTCGTCATCGAGAAAGCGCGCGCGGCCGCCTCGCAAGTGCTGGAGGCCTCCGCCGCCGACATCGAATTCGACAACGGCGCGCTGACGATTGCGGGAACAGACCGCAGCATCGGTCTTCTCGATCTCGCGCAGCAGATGCGCGGCTCGCTCGATGTCAGCCATGTGCACAAGTCGTCGCCGTCGACCTATCCGAACGGCGTCCACATTTGCGAAGTCGAGATCGATCCCGACACCGGCCATGCGCAGGTCGCGCGCTATACGAGCGTGAATGATTTCGGCGTGCTGGTGAACCCGCTGATCGTCGCCGGCCAGGTGCAAGGCGGCGTCGTGCAGGGCATCGGCCAGTGCTTCATGGAGCGTACCGTCTACACGGAAGACGGCCAGCTCGCGAGCGGCTCCTTCACCGATTACGCCATGCCGCG
Organism: Hyphomicrobiales bacterium; assembly: GCA_025356415.1. Classification (GTDB taxonomy): domain Bacteria; phylum Pseudomonadota; class Alphaproteobacteria; order Rhizobiales; family Beijerinckiaceae; genus Terripilifer. The sequence goes on along the minus strand of JANXTB010000024.1, from coordinate 16,771 downwards.
CGCGGAGGATGCGCCGGAGGTGAAGTTCTTCAGCCATCCGGTGCCCGCGCGCACCAATCCGCTCGGCGTGAAGGGCTGCGGCGAGGCCGGGTGCGCGGGGTCGCTCACCTCGGTGATGAACGCCGTGACGGATGCGCTGGCGCGCCACGGCGTCGGCGCCATCGACATGCCGGCAACGCCGCTGCGGCTGTTCGCGGCGATCAGGGCAGGGCTGGACGCGTAAAGCTTCGCCGTCGCGCCCCTCGCAACCTTCTTACATCGTGCAGGCAACGGCTCAGCCTCTTGCGGCGTTGGCGCTGACATGGAGGTTGAACGAATGGCGCCCCGTCGCGTTCTGCTGATCATCAATGCGCAGAGCCGCAGCGGGCAAGAGAGCCTGCCTGCGGTGTTGAGCGCGTTCGCCATGCGCGACATTTCGGTCGTGAGGCCCACGGCAGAGGAGATGAAGGACGTCCGCGCCGCCATCTCGCGATTGAAAGGCGAGGTGGACGCGATCGTGGTCGGCGGCGGCGACGGGTCGCTGAACTGCGCGGCGCGCGGGCTGCTCGAGTCCAAGCTTCCCTTCGGCATCATTCCGCTCGGCACCGCCAACGATCTCGCGCGCACGCTCGGCCTGCCCACCACCATCGACGAGGCGATCGGCGTCATTGCCTCTGGCCATACACGGTGGATCGACGTGGGTTTCGTCAACGGCCATCCGTTTTTCAATGTCGCGAGTCTCGGCATCAGCGCCGATCTTGCGCAGGAGCTCACCGCCGAAAACAAGAAGATGTTCGGGCCGCTGTCCTACGCGCTTGCCGCGGTGCGGGTGCTGTCTCGCGCGCGGCCGTTTCGTGCGGAGATCATCAGCCCGCAATCGCGCGCGCGCGTGCGCACTTTCCAGATCGCCGTCGGCAACGGCGTCTATTACGGGGGCGGCATGGCGGTGCACGAGAGCGCCTCCATCGACGATCATCAGCTGCATCTCTACAGCCTCGAAATGGCGGAAGTCTGGAAACTGCTTGTCATGGCGCCCGATTTCCGCGCGGGGCGGCATGGCGCCTGGCAGGAAGTGCGCGTCGAGGACGCGACGCGGTTCGAGGTGCGCACGCGCCGCCCGATGCCGGTGAATGCGGATGGTGAAATCATCACGCAGACGCCCGCCATCTTCTGCTTGCGCGCGGCGGCGCTCGAGGTCTTCGCACCTGCGCCCGGCGTGGTATAAGGGCGCCCGACGACAAGAACCTCAAGAACAACGGAAACGCCATGGCGACCTCGACAAAAATTCCGGTCATCGCGCTCGAAGAGCATTATTGGGACGCCGAACTCGTCTCCCATCTGACCGGCGCGGAAGGCACGCGCTCGAAGGACCTGCTGGAGCGGCTGCACGATCTGGGCAGCTTGCGCATCAGGGAGATGGACGAGGCCGGCGTCGACGTGCAGGTGCTCTCGCACGGCGCGCCGTCTGGCCAGAAGCTGCCGGAGAACAGCGCCGTCGAGATTTGCCGTAGCGTCAACGATCGCCTTGCGAAGTCCATCGCGCTGCATCCCACGCGCTTCGCGGGTTTCGCCGCGCTGCCGACGATCCATCCTGAAAAAGCGGCTGACGAACTCGATCGCTGCGTCAGTGAGCATGGTTTCAAGGGCGCGATGATCCATGGCCTCACCAACGGAATGTGGCTGGACGACAAGCGTTTCTGGCCGATCTTCGCGCGCGCAGAAAAGCTCGACGTGCCGATCTACCTGCATCCCTCGTTCCCTCATGCGGATGTGATGAAAGCCTATTACGCCGATTACGCGCAGGAATATCCGCAGGTCATCCGCGCCGCGTGGGGCTATACGGTGGAAGCAGCGACGCAGGCGATCCGCCTCGTGCTGTCGCGCGTGTTCGAGAAGCATGATGGCTTGAACATCATCCTCGGCCATATGGGCGAGACGCTGCCGTTCCTGCTTTGGCGCATCAACCAAGCTTTATCGCGTCCCGGGCACGAAGAGATGAGCTTCCGCGAACAATTCTCGCGGCATTTCCATGTGACGACGAGCGGCAATTTCTCGACGCCCGCGCTGATGTGCACGATGACCGAACTCGGCATGGACCGCATCATGTTCGCTATCGACTGGCCGTTCGTCGCCAACAAGCCGGCGATGGACTGGGTGGAGAATTTGCAGATCTCGCGCGAGGACAAGGTGAAGTTGCTCAGTGGGAATGCGAAGAAGTTGTTGCGGATGTAGGAGGTTCCGGCCCTTCTCCCGCGTTGGCGGGAGAAGGTGTCGCGCAAAGCGCGACGGATGAGGGCCTTTGTTGCAAGTGGCAGGCGCCCTCACCCGTCATGCTTCGCATGCCACCCTCTCCCGCGAGCGCGGGAGAGGGGCGCACACGATTACCGCGCCGCCGCTTCACTCTCCTGCAAGCCCTTTGACGCTTCCTCGCGCAGATCGCGCCAGATCTCAGCCACGTAAGACGCAAACTTTTCCGAGCCCATCATTTCCGATGAACGCGGGCGCGGCAGGTCGATGTCCAGCACCCGCTTTATGCGGCCGGGACGGAAGGTCATGATCAGCACGCGGTCTGACAGCGCTACCGCTTCCGAAATGTTGTGCGTGATGAGCAGCGTCGTCTGCTTCAATTGCTGCTGGATCTGCACCACCTTGTCGCCGAGCAACATGCGCGTCTGCTCGTCGAGCGCCGCGAAGGGTTCGTCCATCAAAAGGATGCGCGGCTCGAAGGCGAGCGTGCGCGCGATCGCGATGCGCTGGCGCATGCCGCCCGACAATTCCGCCGGGTAATGATTTTCAAACCCCGAGAGGCCGACAAGATCGAGCAGGTCGCGCGCGCGCGCCACGCGCTTGTCGCGCGGCAGGCCTGCGGCTTCCAGCGGGAAGGCCACATTCTCGATGGCCGTGCGCCACGGAAAGGTCGATTCCTCCTGGAACACCATTCCGATTTCCGGCTGGCAGCCGCTGACCTTCTTGCCGTCGAGCAATATCTCGCCGTCATATTCGGTGAGCAACCCGCCGACCATGTTCATCAGCGTGGACTTGCCGCAGCCCGATGGCCCGATGATCGAAATGAACTCGCCCTGCATGATGTCGAGCGACACGTCTTCGACGGCGGTAACGCGGCCTTTCGCCGTGTCGAAATGTTTCGACACGCGCGTGATGCGGAGTGCGGGAACCATCATGAGCGCTCGACGTGTTTCACGAGCGCGCTCGACATGCCGGAATCATAGCCCGGCTCGACGCGCACATCGATGACCACCGTCTCGCCGCGATGGAACGCCTCTATGGCCAGCGGGATGACTTCGCGCAGCTCGGTCACGTCGAACACCGGGCCGATGCCGGTCGCGCCCTGCGAGCGCGCCATCATGGCGAGATCGACATCCGGGCCGCCGATATGCTGGCCTATCCATTTGTTTTCGACAGGCCGGTCGCGCATTTTCGCGACGCGTTCCTGATGCACTTCGTCATTGTAGAAGGAGCGGTTGTTGGCGATGAAGACAATCATAGGCACGCCGTAATGCACGGCGCTCCACACGCCCGTCGCGCCCATCAGGAAATCGCCGTCACCGAGAATGGCGAGCGCGATGCGATCGCTCCCCTTCAGCGCAAGCGCGGCGCCCGTGCTGGTGCCCGGACCCGAGCCGATGCCGCCGCCGCCATCGGTGCCGAGAAAATCGAGCGGATGTTCGACGTCCCACATATGGCCCGCCCATGAAAGCGGATGACGCATGAGCGTGGTCTTGCGGCCCGCAAAGCCCTTGCGCAAAGCGTTGGCGAGCACCGGCACAGTAAGCGGCTTGCCCGCTTCGCCTTCGGGCAATTGCACCTGTGCGGGCTTGGTCCAGCCGGGCCACACGTCGCCCTTCTTGTGCGCGCCGAGCTTGTCGTTCAGCGCGGCGACGGTAACGTCGGGATCGGCGACGAGATAGAGGTCGGCGGGCGGCAGGCCCTGATGGTCCATGCTCCAGCCGTTGTGCAGATATTGGTCGAGCGTGACGTTGATGATGGTCGCGCTCGGATCCTTGTCGCCATAGGTGCTCTTCAGCGTGCCCGCGAGATCGACCCAGTCGAACGCCACGATTACATCCGCCTGGCGCGTGAGTTCGCATGCCGCCTCGCTCGGGAAGGTCGAGGGCGCGGCGGCGTGTTGCGCATGCGTGGTCGGGAAGGCGCCGGCGATCTTCATGTCGGTGAGCACGAGCGCGCCGAGCTTTTCAGCCAGCGTAATGCGCGCCGCCCAATGATCTTCGTTGCGCGACATGCGGCCCATCAGCAGCAGTGGGCGCTTGGCTTTCGCCAGACGCGCGGCGGCATCCGCGAGCAGTACGCGCGGCGGATCGGCGGGCGGGGGCGCTGCGAAACGCGAGACGTCAGGCATCTTCGGCGCGTTTTCGAGACGCATCTCCTGCAATGCCGCGTCGAGGCAGACATACACAGGTCCGCGCGGCGCGGTTTGCGTGATCTGCCACGCGCGCAGCAGGCTTTCCAAAGCGGCGGGGACGGAGGCCGGCTGGTCGTCCCATTTGGTGTAATCGCGGATCAGCGCGCCCTGATCTTTTGCCGTGTGAATCCAGTCGATCCACGGGCGGCGCTTGGCGGCGTCGACCGGGCCGGTGGCGCCAAGCAACAGCAGCGGCGCGCGATCGCACCACGCGTTGAACACCGCCATGGTGGCGTGCATCAGGCCGACATTGGAATGGACGATGGCGCAGAGCGGCGCGTCCTTCACCTTCGCCCAGCCATGCGCAATGGCGACCGCGGCTTCCTCATGCAGGCAGAGCAGCATTTGCGGATCGCGATTGCCCAGCCGGTTGACGAGTGAATCGTGCAGGCCGCGATACGAGGCGCCGGGGTTCAGCGCGATGTAGGGCAGGCCAAGCGCGCGCAGCATTTCCGCAATCGCGTCGCTGCCCCATTGGCCATTGTCCTGCGCGGGCACCGGCAATTCGAGTTTCTTGTCAGCGTCTTGCATGAAAAGTCCTGTTCAGCGCGCAGGCAATTGCGTGATGCGGCGATTGGTGGGGCCGGGCAGGCGGATGAGCCGCCCGATGAGAATATTGCCAAGCGCGGCTGTCGCGAAGATCACGATCAAGAGCGCCAGCATGGTCGGAATATCGAAGCGCCCATAGGCCTGCATGGCCGCGTGGCCGAGGCCCTTGTTGGAGAGCTTGATCTCCGACATCAGGCAGCCAACGGTCGCGATGCCGAAGCCGAGGCGCAGGCCGGTGGCGATGGCGGGCGTCAGCGCGGGCAGGTAGATCATCTTCACGCGTTGCATGAGCGTGAGATTGAGACTCTGTCCGACACGCAGATACATCTGGTTGATGCCGCGCACGGCGGCTGCAATCGACAGCGCGAGCGGGAAAAAGCAGGAGATGGCGCCGAGCGAGATTTTCGAGCCGACGCCGATGCCAAACAGGATGAGCAGGATCGGCAGGAACACGACTTTCGGCGTCGAGGCGAAATATTCGACGACTGGCTCGAAGATCTGTCCGGCATAGCGGTTCATGCCGATGCCGAGCCCGCCCAGCATGCCGAACGCCGAGCCGATGACGAAGCCGGTGATGATCTCAAACAGCGTCACGCCGAAATGTCCCCAGAACACGTGGTCGCCGAGCAATCGCAGCAGCGCGGCGATGACGAAGATGGAGGAGGGGATCACGCCGCGAAAGAACAGGCCGGATGCGCCCGCGCCTTCCCAAAGCGCGATGATGATGACGAGCGCGACAATCCGGTAGATTGTTACGCGCGAGAGGCCGGCGCGGCTTGCGCGCGCGCTCTTCACCTGGCCGACAGCAACCATGTCTCGAGCTTCTCGGTGAGGAAAAAGAAAGTGGCGCTGCACAGCACCACGAACAGGATGGCGGCATACATGCCGGCGATCTCAAAACGGTCGCCGAGTTCGGCGATCATCAGCCCGAGGCCGCCGAAGCCGATCAGGAACTCGACGCCGACCACATTGATCAGCGCGAAGACGAGGCCAAGCCGCAGGCCGGTGAAGATCGTCGGCAGCGAGGCGGGGAAGAGGATCATCTTCACCTGCTGCCAGCGCGTCAGCCGGAACGTGCGGCCGACGTCGATCAGCACCACGCGCACATTGTCGAGGCCTTCCTTGGTCTTCAGGATGACCGGCGGCAGCGCGGATACAGCGCCCATGGCGATAATGGTCGCCGCATTGCGCCCAAACAGCACGAGGAAAAGCGGGAACAGCAGCACCAGCGGCGCCGCGGCGCTCGCGGCGATCCAGTCCGTATAGGCGCGGCCCGCGGTTCTGTCGTGGTGCAGCCACCAGCCGATGATCATGCCGAGGATGGAGCCGATGCCCGCCGCCGCGAAGACTTCGCCGAAGGTGCGCAGAAAGGCGGCGACGAGATCATTGTCGGTGAACAGCGTCGCAATCGCCGGGAAGACTTCCGAGGGCGGCGGCGCGATGAAGCGGCTGACCATCCCGGCAAGCGAAGCGAGCTCCCACGCGCCGAGCAGCGCGACGAACACGAGTGTTCGCGCGATGAGCGGCGGTGGGCGAAGGATACTGGCGAGCATCTCGCGCTTATTTTTTCGGGACGAGAATATCGAACAGCCCGGCGACATCCTTCTCGGTCATCGCCTTCGGGATGAACTTGAATTCGAGCGCCTGTTTCAAGGATACGTCGAGCCCGCGAACCTCGTAGGGCTGCAACGCCGCCTGCGGATAGAATTGCTCGCGCGATTCCTTGGCGACATCCTTGGGCACTTCCGAGGCTTCAGCGAAATAGTCGATCGCCTTGTCGTTCGCATAGGCCCATTCGAGCGACTTCACGTAAGCCTGCGAGAATTTCAAGAATAGGTCGCGCTTGGTCTTGAGCGAATTCTCATTGGCGAAATTCACCCGCACCGTCGTGTCGCGGATTTCCGGAAGATCGTTGCCCTTGGCGACGATGTTGATCTTGCCGGCTTTCAGATCCGCAATGCCGAACGGCGGCACCGCCCAGCCGATGTCGATCTGGCCGGACATGACCTGCGTGTAGGTGGACGGAATGCCGCCCGTCGCCGTCGGCTTCGCCTTGATCTTGTTGGCTTCAAGCAGCGACAGCACGAGAAGGTGGCTGGACGAGCCCGCGGCCGAATAGGCCATGGTCTTGTCGGTCGCGTCCTTCAGCGACTTGATGCCCTTGTCGGCGCGCGCATACCAATAGATATCCGGCGAGCCTGTCATGGCGGGGGAAATGACGCGCACGGGCGCGCCCTTGGCATAGGCGCCGATCAGGCCGAGCAAGCCCGTCTGCATGGCGACGTCGACGCTGCCTGAAATGACCGCCTGCACGGTGGCGGCGCCGCCGGCCGTGTAGCTGATGTCGATATCGAGGCCAGCGTCCTTGAAGATGCCGGCCTTCACGCCGTATTCGACAATTCCGGTGTCCCAATTGCCTTTCTGGGGCAGGGCGACTTTCAGGGTTTCGGCGAAAGCGGCGTCGAACGCAAAGAATCCAAGGGCCGCCGCCAGCAGCATTTGCCTGCGCATGTCATTTCCTCCCGGCGGCTGTCTTGTGAACCGCTCATGGGAGATGGGACCACAGGTTTCGGGCGGATGCAATGGAGGTTGACCGTCTCAAGTCCCGTCATTGCGAGGAGCGCAGCGACGTGGCAATCCAGAGGCCGCACGTGGGGCTTCTGGATTGCTTCGCTTTGCTCGCAATGACGGTGGAAAGGCTTCAGCCCTTCGCCGCAAGCGCCTCCCACACGCGAGACGGCGTGAACGGGATGTCGAGTTTCTCCACGCCTGCCTGCCGCAGCGCGTCGAGCACGGCGTTGGCGAGCGTCGGCACGGCGCCCGTTGTTCCGGCTTCGCCCACGCCCTTTACGCCCAGCGGATTGTTCGGCGAAAGCGTGGAATGGTCGAACAGGCGGAAGCGGACGAGGTCGCTGGCGCGGGGCATGGCGTAGTCCATGAACGAGCCGGTCACCAATTGCCCGGTCTCTTCATCGTAGACGCATTGCTCGCAGAACACCTGGCCGAGGCCCTGCACGATACCGCCATGCACCTGGCCTTCGACCAGCGTGTGGTTGAGCGCCACGCCGCAATCGTCCACCGCGACGTAATCGAGCAGCGCGACTTCGCCGGTCTCGGGGTCGATTTCGACTTCCGCCACATGCGTGCCGCCCGGGAAGGTGACGTGGATCTTCTGGCCGGCTTTCGAATCGAGCACGCCGGGATTGTCGCGCGCGAGATCATAAAGCGCGACGCTCAAATCTGTGCCGCGCACGGCGTAGCGGCCGCCGGAAAATTCGAGATCCTCGGCGCTCGCTTCAAGATGCTTGGCTGCGAGTTCGCGGCCCTTGCGCACGACTTCCTGCGCGGCGAGGAAGATCGCCGATCCCTGCAGCATGGTCGAACGCGAGCCGACGGTGCCGTCGCCCTCGAGCGCCGGGCCGTTCGGATCGCTGGACCTGTTTTCGATGCTGAGCGGATCGACGCCAAAGACGCGACCGACGATTTCAGGATAGGCCGTTTCGTGCCCTTGGCCGGACGGGCCGGATGTCGAATAGATCAGCGGATTGCCGCTGTCGCCGAACTTGATCGCGCCTTCTTCATTCGCGGAACGGCCCGCGCCGGAGGGCTCGACGAACATCGTCAAAGCAATGCCGCGCAGCTTGCCGCTCTTCTGCGACGCGGCGCGACGCGCTTCGAAGCCGCTCCAGTTCGATTCCTTCAACGCGATGTCGAGCATCCCTGCGGGATCGCCGGAATCGTAAACCGCGCCGACCGCCGTCGTGTAGGGAAAGTCAGTTTTCGCAATGAGATTCTTGCGGCGCAATTCTACGCGGTCGCGTCCGGTTTCCAGTGCCGCCTGATCGACGAGACGCTCCAGAAGATAGCTGACATTCGGCCGGCCCGCGCCGCGATAGGCGGTGGTCGGCGTCGTGTTGGTGAGCAGCAGCTGATGGCGCCCATAGAGCTGCGGGATGCGATAGAGCCCCGCCATATGCGAGCGCGGCGGCATGGTGTTGATGAGCGGTCCGGCTTGCGAAAGATAGCCGCCGCAATGCACGATCCATTTCACGCCGAGCGCGAGAAACTTTCCGTCCGTATCGAGCGCGAGTTCGCCGAAGAGTTTGGCGGCGCGCGCGTGGTGGTCGCTGACGAAAGTCTCGGCGCGCGTGCCGGTCCATTTCACCGGACGGCCCAGCATTTTTGCGGCCAGCATCAGCGTGCAATATTCCGAATAGCCTTCCGTGCGCACGCCAAAGCCGCCGCCGACATCTTGCGCATGCACCTTGATGAGATCGGCGGAAACGCCTGTGCCAGTTGCGAGGCTGTCGCGCATCAGCGTCATGCCCTGCGTCGGCGAATAGACGTCATAGCGCCCGCTCGCGGCGTCGAAACACACGGTCGCGCTTTTGGGCTCCATGGGGTTGCCGACGAGGCGCGGCAAATCGAGTTCCACGCGCGTCACATGCGCGGCTGCGCTCATGACTGACGCAACGCCAGCCTCGTCGCCGTATTCGAAATCGAAGGCGAGGTTTGTGCCGAGTTCCGGATAGAGCAGCGTCTCACCCGCCATGGCGGCTTCGAGATCGATCACCGGCGGCAGGTCGTTGTAGTCGATGACAATGCTTTCCAGCGCGGCCTGCGCCTGGTGCGCGGTCTCGGCCACCACCAGCGCGACTTCCTGCCCGACGTAGCGAACACGGTCCTCGGCGAGCACCTGCCGCCGCGGGTTGAGCATTTTGGAGCCGCCCCGGCCCGGATAGACAACGAGCGGCGAAGCCGAGCCATAACCCGCGGCCTTGGTGTCGGCGCCGGTCAGCACCGCGAGCACGCCCGGCATGGCGCGGGCGGCGCTGGCGTCTATGGACAGGATTTCCGCATGGGCGCGGTCTGCGCGCAGGAAGGCCGCGTGCGCCTCGCCGTCAAAGGTCCGGTCGGCCGCGAAAAGCCCGTGGCCCGTGACCAGGCGCTGGTCCTCACGACGTCCCTTGAAATGCTCGCCCATAAATCCTCCGGCCAATTCGCTGCGTTGCTCTCGCAAACGGCATCATGCGGGAAGCTCGTAGCACGGCCAAGCCGCCTCCGCTAAGAGCAGGCTTGACAGAAACGCCCAAGGCTCCGCTTGTTGTGTCTAAGTGTCTTTCGCGCCTTGTAAAAGGAGGGGGAGGCGGCAATTGTCTATCGGGTTTTAAGTGGTGGCGTCTTGAAACGGTGGTCAGGTGCAAGGGTCTTCGGTCCTGTTTCATAAGGCGCTTGTCGCCGCGGCTATTATCATTCCTGCGGCGGCGTTTCTTGCGGCCGCCATGGAGAATCGTCGCGATGTGTTGCGCGAAGGCGAGGGCACGGTGCGGCGCACAGCCGCTGTCCTTGATGAACATGCCCGCAGGGTTTTCGACACCGTCGATTTGCTTCTGGGTCGCGTCGAGGAGCGCATTCGCAACCTGTCGAACGCGGAAATCACCACGGACGAGACGAATAATTTCCTGCGCACATTGAAAGCGCCCTTGCCGCAGGCCGTGTCGATCTGGGTGAGCGACGCCGCCGGGCGCGTGCTCGCCGGAAGCCAGGACTGGAACCCCGGCACCGGGATCGGCGATCGCGACTTCTTCCTGATTCACAAGAACGGAAATCCCGAGACCACCATCAGCCAGGCCTTCACGGGCCGCGCCACCAGCATCTCGTCCTTCGCGGTCAGCCGGTCGCGCACGACGCAGACCGGCGCCTTCAATGGCGTGGTGCATGTCGCCCTGAGCCCCGATTATTTCGCCAATGTTTTCCGTGAAGCCTCGCCCGCCGGCAGCCATCTGGCGATGCTGCTGCGTGGCGACGGCTCGGTACTGGCGAGCGATCCCCCGGCCGCAGGTGGCAAGGTCGTGCGGAGCCATCCGTTCATGCAGGCCATCGCCGCCTCTCCGGGCGGGGGCGATTACCATGGCGTGTCGCCGGTGGAGGCTGCGACGGGCGTGTTCGTCTACCGCCGCATCACGCCTTACGACGCCTATGTGATGTTTGGCCAGACCGACGCGGCGCTGGCCAAACGCTGGTACACCAATCTTCGGCTTTACGGCGCGGTTGCGGGAGCGGCGTCTTTCTTCCTGCTGGTGTTGTCGTTGCTCGCGCTGAGACGCGTGCAGGCCGAGCACGAAGCGCTCCGGCAATTGAGCAGCCAGAGCGAGCAAAGGCTTGCAGCCGAACAGCGCCTGTTCCAGTCGCAGAAACTCGAAAGCATCGGTCAGCTCACCGGCGGCATTGCGCATGACTTCAACAATCTGCTGGCGGTAATCCTCGGGAACCTCGGCATGCTCGCCAAATATGTGCGCGGCAACGAGCGCGCGGAATTGCTGCTGGAGCGCGCCACGCAAGGCGCCGAGCGTGGCGCCACGCTGACGCAAAGGCTGCTCGCCTTCGCGCGACGTCAGGATCTTGCACCCCAGAGCGTCGATGTGTCCGTGCTGGTGCGCGGCGTCATGGACCTGATGCGCAGCACCATCGGATCGCAGGTGGTCATCGCCACCGAAATCGAGCCGAACGTGCCGCCAGCCCTGGTCGATCCCAACCAGCTCGAACTCGCGGTGCTCAATCTCGCGGTGAATGCGCGCGACGCCATGCCGACGGGGGGCGCCATCACGTTGTCCGTTGGCTGCCGGTCCTTGGCGCCGGAAAACGACCTGTCGCTCCCGGCGGGGGAATACATTTGCCTCGCCCTCGTCGATTCGGGCCTGGGCATGGATGCGGCGACGCTCGCGCGGGCGAGCGAGCCGTTCTTCACCACCAAGGAGGTCGGCAAGGGCACGGGTCTTGGCCTCTCGATGGTGCATGGTCTGGCGATCCAGTCCGGCGGCGCCTTCCGGCTGCAGAGCTGGCCTGGGGAGGGCACGCGGGCGGAAGTCTGGCTGCCGCGTTCGCCGCATTCCGCTCCGGCCCTGAGCGAGTCTTCGGTTGAGTCGGGCGCGGCTGCGGGAGCGGGGGGCATTCTGCTCGTCGATGATGATGAACTTGTCCGGCAATCGACTGCCGCGATGCTGGAGGACGAGGGTTATCGTGTCGTGCAGGCTCCCGATGCGCTGACCGCCCTCGGCCATCTGCGCGCGCAGCACTTCGATCTGCTGATCACCGATCTCGTCATGCCGGGCATGAGCGGCGCGGTACTAGCCGCGCGGGTGGCGGAGGAAAAACCGCTTCTCCCAGTGCTCGTCATCACCGGCTATGCCGAACGCGCCGGCGAGGTCCCGCAGCATCTCCCGCGGCTCGGCAAGCCGTTCTCGGGGGCGGAGCTCTATTCGGCGGTCTCGCGGCTGCTGGCGAAGGCCAATGCGCCGGTCTGAAAAACCTGAACGAAGCCATATACCTGAGTTTAAACTCTGTACGCCATTCTGAGGTCTGCGCCGCGCGTTCGGCGGCGCGGGAGACCTCGTCATGGCCTGCCTGTCCCGCGTTCGTGTTTTCTGCGTTCTCGCCTTTGCTCTCGCGCTTATGCCCGTGGCCGAAGCCGGCCCGGCCGATAGCGCCGCCGCTTCCATGGTGACGCGCATCCGTGCGGCCTACGGGCTAGGCCCCGTGCGCATCGATCCCGCGCTGACGCGGGCCGCCGAACGGCAGGCGCAGTCGATGGCCGCCGCCGGCGTCCTCTCGCATGATATCGGCGGAAGCTTCGGTTCGCGCATGAATGCGGCCGGCCTCGGCCGCGTGCCGACAGCAGAAAACGTCGGCGCGGGGCATCGCTCGATGCAGGCGGCGATCGACAGCTGGCAGCGCTCGCCGGGCCATCAGGCCAATCTGCTCATGCGGGAAGTGACGAGAATCGGGGTCGCGCGCGTCGATGCGCCGGGCAAGCCTTACGGGACTTATTGGGCGATGGTGCTGGCCGCGGATGAAGCGCCGGCGCGGACCGCATCCTCGGGAGTCAGTCTCGGCATGATGCCGTTCGGCGTCGGCTTCATGATCGGACGCTAGTCGCCAATCACTGCAGCTTTTCCTGGACGACTTCGAACTCGCTGGCGCGTTCGCCCCAAACGGTGAGATTGTCGCTGAAGACAACGTCCAGGCGTTCGGGCTGGCCGGCCTGTGGCGGACGGTAGCGGGCGAGAACCATGCCGGCCATGCCATCGCTGACGCGCCAGTTGGCCTGTGCTTTCGATCCGCTCTTGAACTTCACTCGGGCGCCACGATCCATGGGAGGTCTCTCTGCCTGAGGTCGTGAATTCATAACCTAACGTTAGCACTTTGCTGCGCTGCGTCATGCGCGGATTTGCGCCATTTACGACAAATATGCGGCGCCTTGAAAACAGGCCCTCCAAGCCACGGAGCCAACCGTCCAGTCCTGCGTTGCCTTGGCATGATCGCCAAATGGCTGGAGGAACTTACATGCGCGTTGTCGCCCTTGCTTTATGTCTCGCCGCTGCGGGTCAAACCGGCGTTTTCGCGCCAGCGCTGGCCCAGGACGCCCCACAAAAGCAGCAAACCGCCCAAACTCCGGATACGAATGACGATGTGCGGATCAGCGGAATCGTCGAGAAGTTTCAGGGCGGGCTGATTTCCATCTCGCCGAGCCAGGGTGTGACGCTGAGCATCCGTTTCGATGCAGGGCCGGGCATCAACTCGATGCGCAAGGGGAAGGTTTCCGACCTGAAGACCGGTCTTTCCGTGAGCGCGGAGGCGAAGAACAATCCCTCGGGCGGTCTGATGGCGTCGCAGCTGATTGTTTATGAGGCGGGCTCGGAGGCTGTCGCAGGGGGGCAGGCCTCGACGGACCCGGCGCAAGTGGTCGCGCGCCTCACTGAAATCAGCTCGACGCCCGACGGGCCGCAACTCAGCCTCACCTACAAGGATGGCGAGCGCAAGATTACGCTCGCCAAGGACGCCGTAATCTGGATTGCGCGACCCGCCAGCGCCGATGACATCAAGCCCGGCTCGCTCATCACCATCGCGGGGCGCAAGCCGCCGGAAGGCGAGATCAAGGTGATGAAAGCCTCCATCGGCCCGGCGGGCGCCGAGAATCCGCCGCTTTGAAATCAGGCGCGCCTGGTCCGGTGATTCACCCACAAGGACCAGGCGACCGCGCCCGCGAGCAGGCCCAGCCACGCGCCGGAACTTGACGCAAAGAATCCGCCGAGGTCGGCCGTGCGGCCGGGAATTTTCAACTGCAGGAGTTCGAGCGCTCCGCTCAGTGCGGCGAGTCCGATCGCAGCAGCGAAGCGCGCGCGTGGACCGGAGAAGGGCGCGAAGAGAAAGCCCGTGCCTGCATAAGCAATGAAATGTTCGACATACCCTGACGCCATCGTGTGCGGCCGCATGCTGCCGGGCAAGACCGACAGAACGATGATGATCACGACGCAGATCCAGAAGCCGGCGCGCGACAAGGTTTCAAAATTCAGTCGCAAGTGTTCGTCCCGGATGATTGCTCGATAATGCGTCTGCCGCCAGCGGGCGCGCTCGGCCCCTCGACCGCGCTGGCGGCAGAGCCGTCTGGCCCGCCGAGCGTCAAACAATCATCAATCGCCGCGCCTGTCGCGGCGCAGCGCGGCAACACGCCCGATATCCACATGCAATTGGATACTTTGTTCAAAAGTGAGCTCATGAACACGATGCAACGCATTTTAATGATCGCGTGAACGATAATGCAAGCATCTGATAATATTGAATTCTCTAGTAATAATTTCTGTATGTCCAAGGCGTTAGGCTGCGTGTAGCGAATGTCGCCACGATCGGCGGCAGCGGGTAGGGGACCTTGATCCATGAGTACAGATGCAGGACGGCGTCACGGGACCCTCAGGCTTGCAACTGAAAATGGCGCACGTCTCAACAGTGCAGCCGACCGCATTGCGCCGCGATACCGCACCTTTCTTGCAGGCAAGGTACGTGTCGAAGATGGACGTTTCGTTCTTTGCGTTGTGCGCGACATGTCGAAAACCGGCGCGCGGCTGGTCGTGGATCCGAATGCCGATTTGTCCGAAGCCGTCGAGCTGCATGTGTTGAGCCGAAACGAAATTTTTCACGGCTCGATCGTCTGGCGCGAGGATGATCTCGCGGGCATGCAGTTCACGTCATGGAAGAAAATCTGACAGTCACTTCGCGTAAGAAGCAAAGAACGCCTGCTGCTGTTCAGCAGTGAGCGGCGCGCTCAGGAACTTCATTTCCACCGCATCGCGCATCGCTTCATTCACGCCCGACAGGCGATTCAACTCGAGCGCTTTTTTCGGAAAAAAATCTTCGCGCACGCGCTTTGCAACATCGGGAGAGACGCCCGAAAACGCGATATAAGCCTTCATGCCATCGGGGCTCTGGTACATCCAGTCTAGCGTCTCCGAATAGGCGGCGCGGAACGCTGCGAGCGCCTGCGGGCGGTTGCGAATGAAGTTCACCGGACTGACCATGATGCGCGCCGTCTGGTTCTGGAAATCGGGCAGCTCTTCTTCCTTGGCGACGATGCGCAGCTTGCCGGCTTCGACCTGATCGATGCCGAAGGGCGGGCCCGCCCAACCGATATCGACCTGTCCGGACATGACCTGCGCCAGCGTCGCCGAAGGGCTGCCGGCGCCGGTTGGCTTGATGTCCACCTTGTAGAGTTTGCCGAGCGCGACGAGCGCCATGTAGCTCGATGAGCCCGTCGTCGAATAGGCCATGGTCTTGCCGGCTGCGTCCTTCAGCGAGCGGATCGGCGAGGCGGCGGGCACATACCAGTAGAGATCGGGCCCGGTCGACGCATTGGCGATTGGCAGGATCGGGGCGCCTTTCACCCAAGCGGCCATTGCGGCCGCGAGGCCAAGCCCGATGCCGACATCGGCGCTTCCGGCGGCGGTCGCCTGCAAGGTCTCGCCGCTGCCCTGCGTCCACAGCACCTCCGCAGCGAGCCCATGTTTTTTGAAAATGCCTGAGGTCAGGCCGAGCTCAGCGGCCGCCGTCTCCCAATTGCCGCGCGCGCCGGCCGCGATCTTGAGGCTCTCAAGCGCCTGCGCGGGCAGGGCGAGAACGGCGAGCGTGAGAATGAGTGCGGCGCGAGCTTTCGACATGGAGCCTCCTTGGGCGTGGGCGCACATGCTCGCAAACACGGGCGGCGCCGTCGACTCGATTGCGTCAAGGTCAAGCTTTGGCTATATTATGTACGTTTAAGGCATAGCTATGCGAACGGATTCGCGCAGCTACCCGTTTCGGAGCATGGACCCGATGAAGAAGCTTTTCCTGGTTCTGCCCCTTGCGCTTTCTCTGCCGATGGCCGCCGCGGTGGCCGCTGACCTGCCGAGCCGTTCGCTTCCTCCCGCCGAAGCGCCGCCGATCTTTACTGGCGTCGACGCCTTCGCCTCCGTTGCGGCAGGCTACAATTGGGGCAATCTGGAATTGGCAGGCTCGCGCTCGACCGCCAACGGTCTTGAACTCAGCGCGCGCGGCTCCGTTTCCGCGCCGGTCGGCGCTGGCTTTGGCGTCCAGGTTGATGGCGAGTTTGAGCGTTCCGCCTACAGCCTCTCCGGCACGAACTTACGACGGAATACGGGCGAAGCCGCCGGCCACATGTTCTGGCGCAATTCAAACCAGGGCCTCATCGGCTTGATTGGCCAGGCCAGTTCGACCGAAACGAGCGTCGGAACCTTGTCCGACCTCCGTTATTTTGTCGGCGCGGAAGGCCAGTATTACGTTGGCGCTTTCACGCTCTACGCGCAGGCGGCTTACGAGAAGATCACTTTCAGCTTCACCAACTCCGGCATCGCCAGCATCAAAGCCGATGGTTTCGTGGGCGCGGCGCAGCTGCGTTATTTCATGGCGCCTGACCTGATGATCGCGTTGAAGGGCGGCTACGAGAACGTGAGCACCGGTAGCATCGGGGGCGCG
>JANXTB010000407.1 GCA_025356415.1 Hyphomicrobiales bacterium | reverse complement strand
GTGCCGCATCAGGAGATCAATGCGCTGGCGGATGAGACGCTCGAATGCGTGCTTGTGCGCTCGGACGGGCAGGCGACTGTGGTGAATCTCGATATTGAGGCAGTGGAGAAGCCGGAAGAGGTTTTGTGGGTCGATCCGATTCATCGGTAGCAGTCGTTGCGAGCGAAGCGAAGCAATCCATCTAACGGCTGCCGCTAGATGGATTGCCGCGTCGTTGCGCTCCTCGCAATGACGAGCGTGGGGATCACACCGCCAGCAGATCCCAGTCCTTCTCCACCGCGCCGCCCACGAGCGCCTTGCGGATGTAGTAGTTCCACATCTTGTTCACGTGGTGCGGGCGATCCTCCAGCGCGAGGATCTTTTCGATCTCCTCGTCGCTCAGCGGCTTCGGCTTGGCGCCGGCGTTCAGCACTTGCATCTGCGCCTGCGCGTTTTCCTCGAAATGCACCGCGTCCGAGAGCAGCGCGGGCAGTGATTCAGCCACCAGCAGCAGTCCATGCGCGCGCATCAGCGCGACATGGTGCGGCCCCAGCGTCGCCGCCAGTTCGCGGCCCTGTTGCGGGTGCTTGATGTGGCTCGGATCGGGATGCGTCGGGATGCCGCTTTTCCAACGCGTCGCGCGGGCGCGCATCGGCAGCATCTGCACGCCTTCCATCATCGTGAAGGCGATGGCGAGATCCATGTGACTGTGCAGCGACGCGTTGATGTCGGGGCGCGCGCGCATCGCCTCGATGTGGATCGCGGTCTCGGACGGCGGCTTGCCGTCGCCATCGATCACCTTGCCGTCGAAGTCGACGGTGAGAATGCGCTCGGGGGCCAGTTCCGCGCGGCTGTCGGTGCGACGCTGCACCATCAGCGCATCCTGTCCGGGCACGCGCACGGCGAGATGTCCGCTGTATTGCAGGATATTCATGTCTTCGAGAATGCGCGTCACCGCGCAGACTTCTGCGGCGAGGCGGGCTTTTACATTAGTGTTCAGTCCAGCGGATGCGGACATGTAGTCTCCCTTTTTCTTGTTTGTTGCAGGCTGAAAAAAACCGCCGGCCTGTGGGACCGGCGGTGAAGCAATCTCAGACGATGATCTTGGTCGCGGTGCTTGCCGGGAAAAGATCTTCCGGCTTCACGTGCTTGTGGGCGATGCCCTGCTGATAGGTATAGAGCAGCATCTGTTCCCAGGTGGCGCGGTTTTCTTCCACGCCGAAGGGGAAGGTGTCGCCCATCATGTCGCGCATGCGGCGCGCGTAGGTGGGCAGCCACGGCAGCGGATAACGCGACACGGCGGGATCGAACAGGCGCTCGATGGAGCGGTTCTTCGACTCGACGAACGCATTATAGAGGTTGCGCGGAACCCACGGGTTCTCATCAACGATGCTCTTCTTCATCGCGATGATGTGCATAATCGGCCAGACCTTGGTCTTGGCGTAGTAATCCTCTTCCATCTCGAGATATTCGGGGAAGAGGCGCACGACATTCGGGTCGCCTTCAAGGAAGCAGGTCGGTGGACGCGCGATGATCGCGCAATCGATTTCGCCGGACGCCAGCATTTCGGAAAGCGACTTGTCGGCCACGCGCGTCAGCTTCAGGCCTTCCGGCAGGTTGAGCTCGACCTTCTCGATGCGGCCCGGCGAATTCGCGCCCGCCTGATACCAGTGCACGTCCGTCAGCTTGACGCCGCAATCATTGTGCATCCAGCCGCGCATGTAGACGGCGGCCGAATGCGCCCATTCGGGCGAGCCGACGCGCTTGCCCTTGAGATCGCCGATGGTCTTGATGTTGGAATTCTTGTTCACGTAGAACGACGAAAAGCGGAACAGGCGCGAGCAGACGACCGGCAGGCCGACGATGTCGCAGTCGTCGCGGGTGATCTGGGTGGAGAATTTCGCGAAGGACAATTCGCTGACGTCGAACTCGCGGTTGAATGTCTGGCGCGCGAAAATTTCATGGTGACCGAGAGTCAGCCAATTGTGGTCGATCCCTTCCGCCTTGACGAGACCCATGCGGAAATCGCGGAAATGGTCATAGTCGGTCGTGGCGATCGAGAGTTTCAGCTGGCTCATTGTGCGTCCCCCTGTCGTTTCGTTTCTTGCGCGGGCCCGGGCGTAGCCGGCGCCTTGCGTCACGCCCTGATACAACATCGGCGCGGCGGGGGGAATATCGGGACAGCGCGTTGCAGGCCGGACGCTCCCGCTTTAAGGTTCGCGCAAACAACGCATGAGGGACTAGTGAATGCTCAGATGGTCGATTGCGACGGTCTCCATGGGCGGCACGCTGGAAGCCAAGCTTGCGGCAGTGTCCCGCGCCGGCTTCCGCGCCGTCGAGATTTTCGAGAATGACCTGACATTCTTCTCCGGCAAGCCGCGCGATGTGCGGTCGCGGGCGGAGGATCTAGGCCTCGAGATCATCGGCCTGCAGCCGCTGCGCGATTTCGAGGCCATGCCGGAGCCGCTCCGCACCCGCAATTTCGACCGCGCCGAGCGCAAGTTCGACCTGATGGAAGAACTCGGCACGCGGTTTCTGGGCATGTGCTCGTCGGTTTCCGAGGACACGGTCGACAACAAGGAGCAGGCGGCGGCCGATCTGGCCGAACTCGCTGACCGCGCAGCGCGCAGGGGTTTCCGGCTGGGCTACGAGGCGCTCGCCTGGGGCCGCTACGTGCGCGACTGGATGCAGGCCTATGAGCTCGTCTGCCTCGCCGACCGGCCCAATCTCGGCATCGTGCTCGATTCTTTCCACATCTGCGTGAACAAGAATCCGCTCGCGCCGCTCGCCGACATACCGGCTTCGCGCATCGGCCTCGTGCAGCTGTCGGATGCGCCGGGCATCCTGATGGATCCGATGTCGCTGTCGCGTCATCACCGTTGCTTCCCGGGGCAGGGCGACCATCCGGTGGCTGAATTCCTCGACGCCGTGATGAAGACCGGCTATCGCGGCCCGGTGTCGCTGGAAGCTTTCAACGACCAGTTCCGCGGCGCGCCGGTGGCGATGATCGCGCGCGACGGCATGCGCTCGTTGCAGATGGCGGGCGAGAAGCTCGATGTGGATCGCGTGGGCCAGGGGCTCGAGCCTTTGCGCATCGGCGCCGAGCTGCCGCCGGCCTCGCATATCGACGGGATCGAATTCGTGGAATTCGCGACCGGCGAATCGAGCGCCTTTGTCGACCTGCTGAAGGGGCTGGGCTTCGCGCGCGTCGCGCGGCATCGCTCCAAGGATGTCGATCTCTATCGGCAGAACGGACTGAACATCGTCGTCAATCGCGAGCAGGAAGGCTTCGCGCATGCGTTCGGCCTGTTGCACGGCACATCCATGTGCGCGCTGGGCCTGCGCTTCGACAAGCCGGAAGCCGCGCTTGAGCGCGCCAATGCCCTGCATGCGCCGACCTATTTTGGCCGCATCGGGCCGGGCGAAGCGCTGATTCCAGCAGTGGCGGGCGTGGAAAATTCGCTGATTTACTTTATGGGCGCCAAGACGGACGGCGCGACCAACTGGGATCGCGATTTCGTTTTCGAGACGAGCGAGGCGCCGGGCGCGCTGACGTCCTTCGATCATTTCTCCAACGTGCTGCGCCGCTCTGAATTCCTGTCGTGGATGACGTTCTACAAGAGCGTGCTCGGCCTCGTGAACGATCCGCAGGTGGAAGTGGCCGATCCTTACGGCGCTTTCTACAGCCGCGTCATTCGCTCGGTCGACGGCAAGGTGCGCATTCCGCTCAACATCGCCGATGGCGGCTCGACCGCGGTGTCGCGTTTCATCGATGCGTTTGGCGGCTCGGGCGTGCAACATATTGCGCTAGAGACCAGCGACATTTTCACGTTCGTCGAAGCGGCGCGCGGGCGTGGCGTGAAGTTCCTCGACATCCCTGACAATTATTATGACGACCTGTCGGCACGCTTTGCCGATCTCGACCAGCAATCGATCGAGCGCATGCGCGAGCTGGATATTTTGTACGACCGCAATCGCACGGGCGAGTTCTTCCAGATCTACACGGCGACTTTCGAGAAGACGTTCTTCTTCGAGATCGTGGAGCGGCGTAACTACGAACTCTTCGGCGCGGCAAACACGCCGGTCCGCCTTGCCGCGCAAGTCGCGGAGCAGGAGCGGGCGGGGATGTAACGTTTCGTCGTTGCGAGAAGCGCAGCGAAGCGGCTCATGATTGAGGCCTCACGACCCCCAC
>JANXTB010000392.1 GCA_025356415.1 Hyphomicrobiales bacterium | reverse complement strand
CGATGGCTTGCCGGAACTCGCCGGACCCGCGCGGCTCGCCGCCGACATGGACCTGTCGCTCGCGCTCGAGGCGCGCGCCGTGCGGCTTGAAAAGTTTGGCGCCGGTTACGTCGATTCCGGACGCATCGGCCTGAAGCTCGTGAAAGATGCCGCCGGTGTGCGGCTGGAAAAATTCGCCATCGACAATATCGGCGGCGCGAATGTCACCGCCAGCGCACGCATCGGCGGGGGCGAGGCGCAGGTGGATGCGCGGCTCGACGCCGCGCGGCTCGGCGATCTCGCAGGCCTCGTCCAGCGCATTGCGCCGGGACGGCTTGCGGACGCGCTGTCGGCGCGCGCCACCGCTCTGTCGCCCGCGCGGCTGACATTGGCGGCGCGCGGAAAAGGCGCCGACGCGCTGGGCGACATTCGGGTTGAAGGCACGGCGCGCGGTTCGCGGATCGATCTGCGCGCCCGAGGCGATGCGAGCGCGCTCGATATCGAGGCGAGTGCGGAAAATCCCGATGCCATCATGCTTTTGCGCCAGTTCGGCTTCGAGACCTTGCCGCTCTCGGGGCTCGGCGGCGGTCGTGTTCAGCTTCGCGCCAAGGGCTCGCGGACCGGCGGATTCGAAACGTCCATTGTCGCCAATGCGGCGCGGGGCGAAGTTGGCTTCGATGGCCACATCGCCGTCGACAAGGCGGCGGAATGGAAGGGCAATGTGCGCGTGCGCTCGCCCGACGCCGCGCCGATCTTGCGCGCGCTCGCCATCGCGCTGCCGGATGTCGGCGCGAGCCTGCCGATCGACGGCTCCGCGCAGGCGGTCCAAGCCGATGGCGTGCTCACGTTCAGCAATGTTTCGGGGCTTGTTTCAGGGGCTTTCGTCAACGGCGCCATGCGTCGCGTGGCGGAAGGCGATCAGAGCCGCTGGACCGGCGATATCAAGGTCGATCGGATCGCGCTCGCCGATATCGCCGCCCTCGCGCTCGGGCCGATCCGTGCGCCGACACCGGGTACGCTTTGGTCCAGTCAGCGTCTGGGACCGGGGCTGGCCGATCCGCCGCGCATCGACCTGCGCATCAACGCCGGCGCCATGGATATTTCGGACGCGCTTCATGCGCGGGATGCGAGCTTCGATCTGCGCATCGCGCCGGGGGTGGTCGGCCTTGAGAATGCGCAGATGCAATTGGGCGCGGGCACGCTTGCGGGCCAGCTCGCCCTGCGGCGCGATGGCGCCAGCGCCTCACTTGCAGGGCGGGTCGATCTGACGAATGTGTTCGCACCGTCCGGCCCAGTGTCGGGCGCCATGACGGGGCATATGGAATTCACCTCGACGGGCCAGAGCGCGCTGGCGCTGGCGGGCGGCCTTGCGGGCGGCGGCAAATTCGAGATGGAGGCGCTTACTTTCGCGGGCGCCGATCCGCTCGGCATCACGCGGCTGATCGAGGCCGCCGACGCCAACAAGGTCAATATCGAAGAGACGGAAATGCGCGGGCGCCTGCTGCGCGAATTCGAGGCGGCGCCCTTTCTGATCATCCACAAGTCGTTCGATGCGTCGATGGCGGCGGGCGTCGTGCGCCTCGCGTCCGACGGCGGCGCGCGCGTGGAAATGTCCTACGACCTGCGCCAGCCTGGCGAGACCGTGCGCGTCGAACTCACTGCGCCGCGCACGCCGAAAGATTGGTCGGGCGCCGCGCCGGTCGCCACGCTCATCTGGCAGGGCAGGCCGGGCGCCATGCAGCGCAGCGTCGATGCAGGGCCATTGCTCAACGCCATTTCCGCGCGCGCCATTGCGCGGGAGGCGGCGCGCGTCGAGGCGCTGGAAGCCGATATTCGCGAGCGCGCCTATTTCAATCGCCGCGCGAAAGCCTTCGAGTTCATCCGCCGCCGTGATCGCGAGTTGGAGATCTATTTCGACGAGCGGCGCCGGGCCGAGGCGGAAGAAGCGCGGCGCAGGGCGGACGAAGAAAAGCAGCGTGACGCCGCTCGTCTGCCGGCCGATACGGCGATCGGCCGCTTGCTTGAGAGCGTGACGCCGCCCGAAGCCGCGCCGCGTCGGCGGCCCGCCGAACCGTCGCGCCCGCGCGCCGAGGAGGGTTTGCGGATCTTGCCGCCGCAGCGTCAGACCTCGCCCGCGCAGGCGCCCGTACCCGTGCCCACGCCGCGTCCATTCGAAGATCCGTTGTCGTCCGGCCGTTACTGAGCTTTCGCCCGCAGGCGTTCGAGCAGCGCGACCCTGATGGCCGACGACAGATTGGCGCCGCCGCGCGCGCCGTCGATTTCGGCGACGAGCGCCGCCAGCGAAATATTGCGCTCAGTCGCGAAGCTCTTCAGCTCAACCCAGAACGGCTCTTCCAGCGAGATGGAGGTGCGGTGGCCCGCGATGATGAGCGAGTGCTTCACGACGCGAATCGGCGCGCCGCTCATTTGGAATCCGAATCGGGGAGCAAATGGCCGTCGAGGCGGCGTGAGGCGAGCGTCTTTTCCATTTCGGAAAGCGTGCGCTCATCCTTGGTGCGGCCGAAGGCGATGCGGTTCTGGTCAGCCGTGCGCGCATCCTCCGCGCGCTTCTTCGTCTTGCGCGCGCGGCGGAGGTTGACGATCTCGCCCATGGCGCGCCGTCAGTGCTTCTTGCGGAACGCGTCGATGGACACGACCTTGCCGGGCTCGTCGGGCGAGCTTTCCGGCGCGGGCGCCGCGGCGTCGGTCTTCTCGGCGTCCTTCTTGCCGCGCGACTTGGCGGCTGGCGCTTCGGACTGGGCGGGCAGCGTCGAGATCGTCGCCGGGGCCAGCGCCACGGGCGGCGTGGTCATCGGTTCGAGATCGTTGGCGCCGTCCTCGAGGCCGGTTTCCTCGACCTCGAATTTCAAGACGAAATGCACGGAGGGGTCGGAGAATTCCGTCACCGCCTCGAAGGGCACGAGCAGCCGTTCCGGCACGTTGCGGAATGACAGGCCGACCTCGAAGCTGTTCTCGGCGACCGCGAGGTCCCAGAACTGGTGCTGGAGGATAATGGTCATCACATCCGGATACTGCTGGCGCATGGCGGCCGACAGCCGCACGCCGGGCGCGCCGGTGCGGAAGGTGATGTAGAAGTGATGCTCGCCG